>SKVC01000157.1 GCA_007129655.1 Thermoplasmata archaeon | reverse complement strand
TGGTACTGCGATCGCTGCCAGGGCTACAAGTAAAACAATAGGTCTACAAAAAACCCTTTCTTTTTCATTTCTTTTTTCGAAGTAATATTTATGAAGGTGTAGTAGGATAGACGATACCATGACCTACGGAATCGGCGACACTTCATTGGTACGGGCACCCAAGCTGGAGGAAATGCTGGGGACAGAAGGGATCTACATGAAATTGGAAGGTGAGAATCCCACCGGGACACACAAAGATAGACTGGCCATACAACATGTGGATGATGCTATAATCAGGGGCTATGAAACTATAACTGTGGGGTCCTGTGGTAATTACGGTGTGGCCATGAGCTTCGTTGCCTGCAAATCCGGTTTAAACTGTAAAGTTTTCATTCCAAAAAAGTACTCCGGAGATATGATAGATACTATAAGGGGATATGGAGCGGAGATAATACTCGTGGAAGGGAGTTATGAAGATTCGGTGATCGAGAGTCGTAAAAATGCTGAAAAAGAGGATTGGTACGACGCCAATCCGGGTAACAAGAACACGCCGACATCACTGGTAGCCTACGTGGATATCGCGGATGAGATACAGAACGAGCTAGATACCCCTCCGGAAACGGTTTCGATTCCCGTGGGAAACGGAACCACACTCGCGGGGATCCATCTGGGATACCGTTTATTGTGGAGAAAACAACGCTCCGAAGCTATACCGCATATGTTAGGGGTGTCCAGCAGTGGGAACAATGCAATCATCGAAACCATACTACAGGGAAAAAAGGAGATAATAGAACTGCCGCCGGATGAAATCGTGGAAACAGAAGTCAACGAGCCTCTATTGAACTGGCGGGCTTACGATGGACAGGAAGCTGTAAACGCAATCTACGATACGGACGGTATCGCTTTAGGATTAAAGGATGAAGACTTACTGTATTACCGGAATATATTTGAAGAAAAAGAGCAGGTAAGATTACTTCCGGTTTCCGCAGCACCATTGGGTGTTCTGGAGCAATACTTAAAAGAAAGGAATGATGATGGTGGACCACACGTAGTAATATTGACCTCAGGTGTAAAAAATGTTCGGAATAGATAAAAAAATACCCGCTTTGATATACGCGGAAGGGGAATTCGGTAAATTAGATGGAAAGACGGCGAACGGTCTGGTGAGGTTCTCCGAGAAGTACGAGATAATCGGAGTTATAGACAGTACTAGGGAAGAAAATTATGCTCATGAAGTGTTACCCGATGTTATGGAGCATATCCCGATTTTTCAAAGTCTGGAAGAAACTCTTGGCCGGGTAGAGAAGAAACCATCTGCATTCATCAACGGAATAGCGAGAGACGGGGGCGCATTCCCCTTCGAGGTAAAGGACGTATTCCTGGAAGCCATGAAAAATGGCATGAGCTTGGTCACAGGTACCCACGATTACCTCTCGGAGAACGATGAATTTGTCAGCATCGCAAAAGAGTATGGTGTTGACATTTGGGATACGAGAAAACCTTCGGATAGAAAGGACATGCCTTCCGGTAAACTATTGAACGACGATCTGCCTCCGAGAATTGTTCTAGTGGGTACCGACTGTGCCATCGGAAAGAGGACTACCGGTATAGAGATCTGTAAAGAGTTGGAGCGTAGAGGTTACAGACCCACTTTCGTTGCAACCGGTCAAACCGGGATAATGCAGGGAGCTAAATTTGGTACTCCCTTGGATGCGGTCAAAGGCGATTTTCTCAGTGGTGAAGTGGAGCACGAAGTATGGCTGGCTTCACAAGATTCGGATGTCGTGATAGTAGAGGGTCAAGCCGCCATCAGCATACCTCAGGGTGGAGTTCCACTTGCACTCTTGAAAGGCGCAGAACCCCATGGCGCTGTAATGATACACGCCCCGGGCAGGAAAGAATTGGATGGATTTGAAAACTATCCGCCGCCGAATCTAGACCGAGAGTGGGAGATAGTAGAATTCTTCTATCCTGGTACAATCTTTGCCATGGCTATAAACCATGAAGGAGAGATCGACCCGGATGAGTGGAAGGAAAGATACGAAAAGGAATACGGTGTGCCGGTAGCAGATGTACTGGTACACGGGGCAGGCGTAATAGTGGATCGAATGGAAGAATTGTATTTGAGGAAAGAAAAGAATGATTAGGTATGTGGTCGAAGACACGGAAAATATCGATGCCCACACCGACTTACTTTACCGGCATTTGAAGGTGTACATATCTAAAGAAGAGCTTACTAGAGATATATTATTTTGTTTCGAAAACGGTAGGGCCGTGGGAGCTTACGTCGATGATGTGTTGATCGGATCGGTTGTCGGTGTTTACACACCTTTTTTCGAAAAATTCCACGTAGCACATCTTGCAGTAGAACCAGAGTATCGTAGAGAAGGGATCGGTCGAGAATTGATGGAACGGATAGTTCCCGAAGGAGCCGATATTTCCGTACACCTTAACCAGGAAAATCCCAAAACACTGAGATTTTACGAAAAGCTCGGATTTACAAAGACACACCTAAGGTTTCAGAAATTCGAGGAATAATGATTTTAGCTCTCTTTATTGAGATTCGATTACGGCTTGAGCGGCAGCTATCCTGGCAATAGGAACCCTGTAAGGTGAACAGCTTACGTAATCCAAACCGGCACGATATGAGAATTTGACGGAGGAAGATTCACCACCATGTTCACCACATATACCTATACTCATATTCGGATTGGTCTTCCGGCCTTTCTTTACAGCCATCTCCACCAAAGGGCCTACACCTTTTTGATCCAGTACCTGAAATGGATCGTCCGATAGTACACCTTGTTTTAAATATCCAGGAACAAAGGTGCCAACATCGTCCCTGCTGAAACCGAGTGTCATCTGTGTAAGGTCGTTCGTACCGAAGGAGAAAAATTCTGCTACAGTGGCGATTTCGTCTGCGGTTATAGCTGCCCGGGGTATCTCGATCATGGTTCCTAGTTTGTAATCGATACTGTTTCCATTCTCCTTGAATACCTCTTCAGCAACCGGTAGAACTACTTTTTCCTTTATCGATGATAATTCCTTAACATTACCCACTAGTGGAACCATTATGCGTGGGAGAACATCATAACCTGCATTGGATGTTTCCACCGCAGCCTCAAGTATCGCCCGGACCTGCATTCGGTATATGGAGGGATATGAGATACCCAAACGACATCCTCTATGACCTAACATGGGATTGGCTTCCTCTAAACGTTTTACACGCTCAGAGATCTCTTCCACGGGAATACCTAGTTTATTTGCTAGACTCTTTTGAGATTCTTTATCATTAGGGACGAACTCATGCAAGGGCGGATCTAACAGTCGAATTATGATAGGATGCCCGTCCATCACTTCGAACATTTCCTTGAAATCTTTCTTTTGCATTGGCATCAGCTTGGCAAGGGCTTTCTCTCGATCTTCTTCCTTCTCAGCTATTATCATCTCCTGAACGGTGTCCAATCTTTCAGGATCAAAGAACATATGTTCCGTACGGCAAAGACCGATGCCTTCCGCACCAAATTCCAGGGCTTTTCTAGCGTCGTTGGGATTATCTGCGTTTGCCCATACGCCCATCTGTCGTATATCGTCGGCCCACAAGAGTAGTTCTTGGAATTCGGTACTGAACTCAGGCTCGATCAGCGGTGCTTCGCCCAGGATGATGTCTCCGGTGGTTCCGTTGATGGTGATCATATCTCCTTTTTTAACCACTACGTTTCCAGCAGAAAACTGTTCCCTTCCCATGTCTATTAAAAGTTCTTCGGCACCAACGATGCAGGGTTGACCCATTCCTCTTGCCACCACCGCTGCATGTGAAGTCATCCCGCCCCTGCTCGTCAGAACGCCTTGGGCGGCGGCCATGCCGTGGATGTCTTCCGGTGTAGTTTCTCTGCGTACTAGTATAACGTTCTCGCCGTCATTTCCCCTTTCAGCTGCTTCGTCCGTATCGAAATATACCTTTCCACAGCCCGCACCCGGGGATGCATTGAGCCCTTTTGCTATCTTTTCTACATCTACTTCGGGGTCCACTTGTTTATGGAGAAGTTTTTCTATCTGTTCGCCGGTTATCCTGGTCAATGCGATTTCCTTCGTTATCAAGTTCTCATTTGCCATATCATATGCGATCTTGACCGCGGCGTTCGGTGTTCTTTTTCCGTCTCTAGTCTGCAAAATGAATAATCTACCGTCCTCTATGGTGAATTCCAGATCCTGCATTTCACGGTATTCCTTTTCTAATATCTTACACACGTAATTGAGTTGAGAGTGAATCTCAGGTAATATCTCCTTTAACTCTTCTAATTGCATCGGTGTTCTAATACCGGCAACAACGTCTTCGCCCTGGGCGTTCATAAGGAATTCGCCGTACATCTTATTTTCACCCGTTGCCGGATCTCTTGTAAAGGCCACTCCGCTACCAGAATTATCTCCGGTGTTACCGAAAACCATCGACTGGACGTTTACCGCCGTTCCCATATCATGGGGCAGCCCATTAATTTCCCTGTAAGTCACCGCTCGTTTATTGTTCCACGAAGCAAAAACGGCTTTGGTCGCTTCCATGAGCTGCTGCCATGGATCCGATGGTATATCCTCCACCAGTTCCATGTATTTTTTGCATACTTCCTTCATCCCCTCTACGTCAAGTTCTACATCCTTTTCGACACCTTTAATTTTCTTTACCTCGTCCATCTTTTCTTCGAATTTTTCGTGGGGGATTCCACGAACAACGTCTCCGAACATGTTGATGAAGCGTCTATAACTATCGTATGCGAAGCGCTCGTCTGTAAGTTTTATGAGACCTTGAAGTGTGTCCTGGTTAAGACCTAGATTTAAGATGGTGTCCATCATACCGGGCATGGAAAACGCCGCACCGGAACGAACAGATACGAGAAGTGGATTTTCCGGATCGCCGAATTTTTTACTCGTTTGTTCCTCCAAGTCATCCATCTTTTCACGCATCTGGCCGTCTATCTCGGATGGCATACTTTCCTCTTCGAGATACTTCAAGCACGCTTCCGTGGTAACCGTAAAACCAGGGGGAACTTCCAGGCCGATGGATGTCATCTGTGCTAGATTGGCACCCTTTCCACCCAGCAATTTCTTCATGTCTTTGCTACCTTCTTTGAATGAATACACATACTTAGTCATAGTGAACATACTGGGAGTTAAAGACTAGGTATAAAAAAATTCTCATGAAAAAAGAAAAAAGAAAAAGGGGTTTTTACTTGATGTCGTCCCACGAGAGGAGCTCGATAGAAGTTGGGAGTTTCGGTATGTTGCTTACTTTTCGTGCGATCAGTTTTTTAACTCCCGCATCGACGGCTACGTCTACTAACCGCTGAGTTATTATTCCGTCGAATATCACTTTATCGGCCTTGTGTTTACCGTCACTTAGAGTGTCAGTGAGTTCTCTAGTTTTTACCTGTGTTAATTCCTTATCGTTGTTATCTAGGATAACAGCTTTTTTCTTGCCCTTGATGCCCTGCAAAATGTCTGAGTATTTCGATGTTTTTGGGGCTGGAGTCGCCGGTTTAGGTTCCTTCTTTTCTTCTCGTGGCTTATGCTGCTCTTTTTGTTTATGACCGGGTAGTTTACCTATGTCTATGTCATACATTTCGACATACTGGTCGAAAGGTATTTTGCTCCTAAGCGATTTCATTATCTGTTTCTGAGTCATCTCTTCGACTTCGGTGTTGCTCGGTGCTTTTGCTACATAGTCTATTTCTGCGGTTTCTAAAAGCTCTTTTAGTATGAGAGAACCACCTCTATCTCCGTCTACGAAAACAGTAGTCACACGTTCTCTGGAAAGATTCTTTATGCCTTCCGGTATGTCCGTACCTTCAACTGCGATGGCGTTTTTGATGCCGTACTTTAGTAAGTTGAGAACGTCGGATCTACCTTCAACTATTATGATCGAGTCCGATCCTTTAACGTTGGGTCCGGCAGGTAATTTACCAGAACCAAAATCGGTGATCTCTTCCATTTGAACTTCTGCCCTTACAGATTCAGACAGATTGCTCATGGGTACGCCGCCCTCTTGGAGAACCCCGGAAAGCAATTCTTTGGCTCTTTCAACGATGTGTTTTCTCTTAGATTCCCTAACATCTCTGATCTCATCTACTGTTATCTCTGCACGGCAGGGTCCTACTCGATCGATCGTTTCCAATGCTGCGGCAAGGATCGATGTTTCCACTAGATCTAAGCTTGAAGGTATGATCACAGTTCCATTAGACCTTCCTTTGGAAGAACTAACTTCTACTTCTATACGGCCCATTCGACCGCTTTTCTGTAGATCTCTGAGGTCAAGTTCATCTCCTAATAAACCCTCGGTCTGTCCGAAGATCGCTCCCACCACATCTGGTTTTTCAACTACACCGTTAGCTTTAAGCTTCGTTTTTATCAAGTATTTCGTCGTACTTGGGTCGATATCCATTTTATGACACCTCTTGTTATATTATGAAAACAGTTGGTTATTTCCCTTTATAACCTCTGTGCGTTTTACTCGACTTGCGCATGGGTTTGATATCGATTAGCGTGATTGGGTGATTTCCTTGAAACTATCAATCTGAATCTAACAATACCTTAAGGATTCCAACTGATTTCACTTTAAATAGGAAAGGTCGGGGTATTTATATGTTGTGGTTAACGGGGCTTCATCCCGAAAGTCTAGCGAATTTCTTTCCGTTAGAAATATGATTAAAAGAAGGGACAATTTGATATAGTTAAAACTCAAATAACGCATTGCGGTTTTCGCAATAGGGTGGACTTG
>SKVC01000074.1 GCA_007129655.1 Thermoplasmata archaeon | reverse complement strand
ATAGGACGGTGTTGAAGGCCTACGCCATATCCAGGCTTTATTAGAGAGCATTTATGGTCTCTAATGTGCGGGGAAGATACTTTTTATCTTCCCAGCAAGGCCACGCGCCCATATTGTAGCATACCAATTGATACGGCTAAACTAAAGGATGATATAAATGTTCACCTAAGGAAGGATATCCCGTTCAGTCAAAGATCTACTCTAAATCCTCTTCTTCCTCTTCAGCGTAATCTTCATCCTCGGATATATCGGCTTCGGCATCATCTGCGACGATCTCTTCTTCCTCTTCCTCGCTGATGACCTTGGTCATAGTGAGTAGCTCGTCTTCTTTCTTGAGTCGCATCACACGGACGCCCATGGTGTTCCTACTCTGTAAAGAGATCTCGTCCGCCCTGGTCCGTATCACCATGCCGTTTTTACTCATCATAAGTATCTCATCGTCATCTTCTACCACACGTGCACACACAACATGACCGTTACGTTTGTTGGTCTTGATGGTGATAACACCTTTGGCTCCACGATGTGTTTTACGATAATTGTTGACTGCCGTACGTTTGCCGTATCCGTTCACAGTCAAGCTGAGCAGAATGTCTTCCGGATTGACAAGGGTCATGCTGACTACTTCGTCGCCTTTACGCAGACTAGCTCCTTTAACGCCCATGGTGTATCGACCGGTAGGTCGTACCTCACTTTCATCGAAACGGACGGCCTGACCCTTCTTCGTGGCCAGCAGCACTTCGTTTTCGCCGTTGGATAATTTTGTATCTACCAGTTCGTCGTCTTCCCTTAGTCGTATAGCCCAAATACCTGTGACTCGCGGATGGCTGTAGGCAGATAGAGAAGTTTTCTTTATCTTCCCCTTCTTAGTGGAGAACAATAGATACTGGTCCTCGGAGAACTCGCTGACCGGGATGAGGTCTTCGACTTTTTCACCATCTTCTAAACGTGGTAGCAGATTGACGATCGGCCTTCCCCTTGCACGTCTGCCGCCCTTAGGCAGCATATAGGCTTTCAGCCAGTAAACTCTGCCTTTATTGGTAAAGAAGAGTAGATAATCGTGTGAATGCGTAACGAACAGATCTACGACTCGGTCTTCATCTTTGGTATCCATACCCATGAGACCGACGCCTCCTCTTCTCTGCATCCTATAGGTATCTACAGGTAGTCGCTTTATGTAACCACTCTGGGTGAGAGTTACCACGTACTCCTCTTCGGGTATCAAGTCTTCATTATCGATCTGAACGGCGTCTTTGTCTATCTCGGTACGTCTTTCGTCACCGTATTTTTCGGCCATGTATCTGAGCTCGTTCTTGATGATATCCCGTATCATCTGATCGTCGCCAAGTATCTCACGATAATCTTTGATCTTTATTTCCAGCTCTTCGTATTCATCCTGGATCTTGCCACGTTCCAAGCCGGTTAGACGCCTTAACTGCATCTCCAGTATGGCCTGCGATTGTTTGTCGCTCAGTAGGAATTGTGAAATCAACTTTCCCTTCGCCTCTTCGGTACTCTCTGAATTGCGTATTATCCGTATTATATCGTCGAGGTTGCTCAGTGCGACCAGCAATCCGTCTAGTATGTGAGCACGCTCTTCGGCCTTTTTCAGATCGTACTCGGTTCTCTTGGTAACTATATCCTTTCTGTAATCGATATAATGTTGCATGGTCTCTTTCAGCGTAAGTACCATAGGTTCTTTATCCACCAGAGCTAGATTGATCACACCGAAGGTGACCTGCATCTGTGTGTGTTTGAATAGTTTATTAAGAACTACTTCCGGGATGACTCCTCGCTTTAACTCGATCACTATTCTTATACCATCCCTGTCTGATTCATCCCTGAGATCCGAGATTTCGTTGATTACGTCGTTTTTAACGAGATTCGCGATGGATTCTACCAGTGTGGACTTGTTGACTTGATAGGGGATCTCGTCGACTATTATCCTTCCTTTTTTACCCTTGCGTTCGTCTTCGATGTGCGCCTTGGCCCTGAGTGTGATCTTGCCTCTACCCGTTTTGTATGCTTGGTACACGCCGTCGTAACCGTAGATTATACCTCCCGTAGGGAAATCCGGCGCAGGCAGGTGCTCCATGATCTCCAGGAGTTCTATCTCCGGTTCGTCTATCTTGGCTATGATCGCATCTACAAGTTCGTTTAGATTGTGAGGCGGTATGTTGGTCGACATACCTACGGCGATACCGCTGGAACCGTTGAGCAGTAGGTTAGGTAATTTAGCCGGTAGTAGAACCGGTTCCTGTAAAGAGCCGTCGTAATTGTCCCGATATTCAACAGTTTCTTTGTTGATATCTTCCAGCATCTCTTCTGCGATGGATTTTAAACGGGCTTCTGTGTAACGCATAGCCGCAGGCGAATCCCCGTCGATTGATCCGAAGTTACCTTGCCCATCGACCAAGGGATATCTCAACGAAAACTCCTGTGCCATACGAACCAGAGTATCGTATACCGCCTGATCTCCGTGGGGGTGATACTTACCCAATACGTCACCGACTACACGGGCTGATTTTTTATGAGGTTTGCCGGAAGAGAGACCTTCCTGAAACATAGAATAAAGTATCCTTCGATGTACGGGTTTCAAACCATCCCGTACATCCGGAAGTGCCCTTCCTATGATAACGCTCATTGCGTAATTTATGTAGGAATCCTGCATCTCCTCCTCAATGTGCTTTTCCAACACCTTTTCTCCAATTTCAACTTCTGTCATCGTAAAACCTCAATTAAATATCTATATCCGTAGCCCGATGGGTGTTTTCTTCTATAAACGCCCTTCTTGGCTCTACATCTTTTCCCATCAATATATCGAACAGTCGATCTGCTTCTTCGGCATCTTCAATGGTCACTCTAGCGAGTAATCTGTGCTCGGGATTCATGGTGGTTTCCCACAACTCCGTCGGGTTCATCTCACCGAGACCTTTGTAGCGCTGGATGCTTACGCCCCTGTTGCCCCATTCTTCCAATACCTCGCGTCTCTCTCGTTCGTTATACACATATTGTTCCTTTCTTCCCCTCTTCAATTTGTACAGAGGGGGTTGTGCCATATACAGATACCCCAGATCGATCAATTCTTTCATGTATCTGTAGAAAAATGTGAACAGTAATGTTCGTATGTGGGCACCGTCTACATCTGCATCGGTCATGATTATGATCTTATGATATCTGGATTCCTCCGGTTTGAAATCCTCGTCGAACCCTGTTCCCAGTGCCGATATCATGGCACGTATCTCTTTGTTATCCAGCATCTTGTCTACCCTTGCCTTTTCCACGTTGATTATCTTGCCTCTGAGTGGTAAGATCGCCTGGAAAGCTCTGTCACGTCCCTGTTTTGCCGAACCGCCGGCAGAGTCGCCCTCGACGATGTATAGTTCGGATACCTTGGGATCAGGATTAGAACAATCCGCTAATTTTCCCGGGAGATCGATACTGCCCAGGATACCTTTTCTACGTGTTAACTCCTTTGCCTTACGTGCCGCTGCCCTGGCCTTTGCCGCCATTATGGCCTTTTCCATTATCAACTCGGCTGTTTTAGGGTGCTCTTCAAGGAAAGTACGTAATTTGTTACCCACTACGGATTGTACGATCCCACGTATCTCACTGTTACCCAGCTTCATCTTGGTTTGTCCTTCGAACTGTGGCTCGGGTAGTTTAACGTTAACGATAGCTGTTAGACCTTCTCGAAAATCGTCGGCTGAAAAATCGACGTCTTTGGCGTAGTCGTTATCATCTGCGTATTTCTTCAATGTGGTCGTAAGTCCCGCTCGGAACCCTGTGAGGTGTGTACCGCCTTCTACCGTGTGTATATTGTTGGCGAAGGGGTATACGTTGTTAGTTGAATATGAATGGGCCAGGAACTGCATGGCCAATTCTACGTGGACTCCATCCATCCTGTCTTTGATATAGATCGGATCTGGGTGCAGGGGTTCTTTGCCTTCGTTGATATATTCTACGTATTCGATGATCCCGCCTTCGTAATGGAACTCGTCGGATACCTCGCTGCGTTTATCGGTTATGGATATACGTAAACCTTTGTTGAGGAAGGCCAATTCTCGCATACGTTCTTTGAGTCGACGATACTCGAAGTCCAGTGTTTCGAATATCTCAGAATCCGGCATAAAGGTGGTTTCCGTTCCCCCGTTTCCTTCGTACTCTCCCTCTTCCTCGAGTTCTGTCTTCACTGCACCTCTTTCGTATCTCTGACTGTATATCTTGCCGCCTCTTCTTACCTTAACCACAAGCCACTCTGAAAGTGCGTTTACGACAGATACACCGACACCGTGAAGTCCGCCGGATACCTTGTAGCTCTTACGGTCGAACTTGCCGCCTGCGTGGAGCTTGGTCATGACGATCTCTACACCGGATCTTTGGTACTTGGGGTGTATGCTTACCGGTATGCCCCTCCCGTCGTCTCTAACCGTTACACTGCCGTCAGAATTTATGGTTACATCTATTTTATGACAGTAGCCTTCCATAGCCTCGTCTATGCTGTTGTCGACCACTTCGTAAACCAAATGATGAAGCCCTTTCTCATCGGTGCTACCGATGTACATGCTCGGACGTTTTCGAACAGCGCTCAGCCCTTCGAGGACTTTGATCTTGTCAGAATCGTAAAGGTTTGCCTTATCTAATACCGAATCTTCTTCCATCTTTTTACCACCGTAATTGTGTGAATTTCATATGCATCCCGAGAGTATTCAATAATCCTTCTATTTGCACACGTCCACTAGTATCTTTCACTATATTAATCTTTCCAACGAGGCACTGTAAAATAGGGGGGTCTGGCTACTATATTTTGAAGTGAAAACTTTCATCTGTTTTTTGTAAATCGTTTTCTCGCCATCCGATCCAGCTTCTGCTGGTTGAGATGATCAACGATCAAACCGATAACGATCAAGGGAAATGTCAGCCAAATTATAATGTAATATCCGGAAAGTTGAGCTATCAATAAAATACCGCCGGTCACCAGCGCCATCAGATACGGAAAAACCGTCCACGGAGTAACAGGATATTCGATGACGGTGGTGTCCTCCGAGCATATTTTACACACCTTGCTTCGATTGTCCACCGTTTTGCAGTTATCGCAAACGTACCGTTTAGGCATGCTATGGCCATGAGCATCGGGATATATGGTCTTTTTGATGAAAGGTAATCCGAAAATTTAATCTATTCGGATGAAGTCTACGTGGTTCATGTCCACCCCGGGAACAGAAGATTTCATCGCGATCGAAAAGAAATGGGTAGCAAAGTGGGAGCAGAACCAGATACATCGGTTCCATAGAGATTCCGAAGCACCCGTTTTCTCCATAGATACGCCTCCGCCCACTGTATCGGGTAGGATGCACATAGGCCATGCCTTTTCTTACACTCAGATGGATATCGTGGCACGGTACAAACGTATGAAAGGGTTCAACGTTTTCTATCCCTGGGGGTTCGACGATAACGGCATAGCTACCGAACTGTTCGTTAAGAACGAAACCGGTGTGGACCCAAAGGACGTTGGTAGGGAAAAATTCATCGAGTTATGTTTAGAGGTGAGTAAAGAGTTGGAGGAAGAACTGGTCCGAAAATGGAAGAGGATCGGTACTTTCCCGGATTACAGTATTTTTTACCGTACTATCGACGAAAGAAGCAGGCGCACTTCCCAGAAGTCCTTCATCGACCTGTATAAGATGGGCCGCGAATACAGGAAGGAAGCCCCGACGTTGTGGTGCCCTCACTGCGAGACCGCAATATCACAGGTGGAAACCGACGATTTAGATCTAGAGGGTAAATTCAACAATATAGATTTCGAACTCAAAGACGGAGGAAAGCTAACCATCTCCACGACCCGACCGGAGCTTTTGGCGGCCTGTGTCGCCGTATTCGTACATCCGGAAGATGAAAGAAACCGTGAATTGGTTGGAAAGACCGCCTTTGTTCCGCTGTTCGGTCAGGAAGTACAGATCCTGGAAGATCCCCAGGTGGACATGGAGACCGGTACCGGTATCGTCATGTGCTGTACCTTCGGCGATCAGGCGGACATCGACTGGTGGTACGCACACGGACTACCGCTGAGGATCGCCATAGACGAAACCGGGCATTTGACCGATGTAGCCGGTGATTACACCGGTATGCACATTCAGGATGCTCGGGAATCCATAATCGAGGACTTGAAAGAAGAAGGATACCTGGGAAAAAGATGGGATATTTTTCATGCTGTGAAGGTTCACGAACGCTGTGATACACCCATCGAATTCTTGGTGACCAAGCAATGGTTCATCAAATACTTGGATCTTACAGACAAATACCTGGAAATCGGTGAAGAAATTCGATGGTTCCCGGAACATATGAAGGTAAGATACGACAACTGGGTAAAATCACTCAAGTGGGACTGGTGCATCTCCAGGCAGCGCTACCATGGGATACCATTTCCGGTATGGTACTGCAAAGGATGCGGCGAGGTGAAACTTGCTGCAGAAGAGCAGTTACCGGTGGACCCCTTGAAGGACAGCCCTGAGGGTAGCTGCAAAGGATGCGGTAGTACGGAGTTCGAGCCTGAAAAGGACGTACTCGATACCTGGACCACATCCTCCATGACACCATACATCGCCACGGGATGGATAGATAACGATCCGCTCTTCGACAAAATATTTCCCTTTTCACTAAGACCGCAATCACACGACATAATCAGCTTCTGGGCCTTCAACACCATAGCCAAGAGTCTTTTTCACTCCGACGTAAAGCCGTGGGATGATATACTGATACACGGTTATCTCATGCTACCCGGAGGTAAAGCGTTCTCATCGTCCAGAGGTATAATAATCGATCCCGAAGAGGTAGCGGACGAACACAGCGGCGATGCCATACGCTATCTTGCAGGGATGAACAAACCCGGCGAAGATAGCGAATTCGAGAACAAGTGGCTTACCCGGGGAATACGCTTAAGGACTAAATTGTGGAATATACAGCGTTTCATTGAAGATATTCTGAAGGACAAGATCGACTCTCAGCCGGAATTGAGAACCGTAGACCGCTGGATACTCACCAGGTACAGCGAGATGGTTAACAAGGTAACGGAATATATGGACGAATATCGGTACGACCGGGCGTTGAAGGAAACAGAATATTTCTTATGGCACATCTTCGCCGACCACTACATCGAGATGGTGAAGCACCGTATCTACGAAGACGATCCCGCGGTCAAGTACGTGATGCACGAGGTCGGCTTGGGATTGACCAAGTTACTCGCACCCTTCATGTGCTTCGCTACCGAGGAGATATACCACCGCTATTACAAAGAACATTACCGGTCGGAAAGTATCCACGTATCTCCATGGCCTGAACCGATCCTGGTGGATGAGGTAGCAGGAGACGTCGGTGAGATGGTGAAGGATATCATCGCCGCCGTCAGGAGCTGGAAGTCGGAAAACGGTATGGCACTCAACGATGAAATCGGCGAGATCCGGATCATCACTGATTCACCGATGGTGTTCGACTGCCAGGACGACATGATCAAAACGCTGAAAGCCTCCGGCTTGAGTACGGTAGACCAGGATGAATTAGACGAAAGACCGGTGAAGGTGAACCCGGAATATTCTTCCCTCGGCCCTAAATTCAGAGGCAAGGCAAAAGAGATATTCGACAAGATCGGAGGGCTGGATCCGGAGGAAGTTGAAAACGGATTGAAATCATCGGGAAAATTCACCCTGGTATTGGAAGACGGTGAAGGGGTCGAACTCACCGAAGACGACGTCAAAGTGGAGAGCGCCAGGCTCTACGGTTCTACGGAAGTGGAGATCATCGACCTGGAGCACACCACGGTGATACTGGACAAGAACTAACGGTAGAAATAATGGTAAATGTTTTTGTAATATTTATAGTTATTATGACCACAGAATAATTGTATTACTATCAATCGATCCAATCTTCTGGTTTGTTTACTTTCGTATGTTTCGAACCTCTGTTCAATAATTCCGAATCATAGGTAATCAGTATTTGATCCTGGCCTTTAGAAAGGGTTAAAAGTATAGCATCTATAGTGGAGAAGAAATGATAATAAACCAATTCGTATGCTTCTATTATCTCTGTTTCGCTAGGTATTAAAACATCAGTTCCTCTTTCGATAGTACTCACCACTTCACGGATATCTTTCCCTTTCCAACTATATTTACGGGATAAAACAGAAGATATCTCCATGATGTTTAGAATAGTAGTACAGATATCTTCTTCATGTTGATTAAGGAATTCTACACAGGTTTCTTGTTTTTCCCCCTATAATACTGTATTTAAAAGAACGTCACTATCCACCAGAAATTTGTTCATAGATCTTCTTCTCCGTATCTATACCCCCGTATAACCTCTTCTGGTGACTTTTTGTTTGTTTTTTTGGATAATTTTTTCAATTCCGTGCCTAGTGCGATGTTGCTTCTTTCGGTAAATATGTGTGAAAACTTCCTAATTTTCTCTATTGTCACAGGCATCGATAATTATATGATACAACACCTTTATAAGTTTATTCATCCCTCTCCAGGTTCTGTGATGATATTGATTTTCACCGTTCGATCCGGGCGACGGTAAAGATGTCTATCCGGAGCACAACACAGTTATACTGGACAAGAATTAACGGTAGACATCCCTTTTTCCACCGTATATCTTGCGCTCTTCGTCGCTCTCTTCACTCATCACTCCGCTTTTGCACGCACTGCAGACACCCCGACCGATGTGATCATCGCATGCGGGTAGACCGCACACGGAACACGTTCGGGATGCGACCTTTCCGCAGATATGACACCCGCTTACCAATTCCATGGTATATCTATATTCACGATAACACAATAAATAATTTGGGATTATCTATGCGAAAATGGTAAATAATCGCCCACTTATAACTAATGGATAAAATGGTTGTAAAAATAGATGAAGATGCGTGCATAGCCTGTGGCCTATGTGTAGAAGCCTGCCCCGTAGATGCGTTGTACCTTGAAGGAGATTTTGTCGAGGTATACGCAGACAAATGCGATGGTATCGGCGACTGCGTTGCGGTGTGCCCGGTGGATGCGCTATCTTGTCCGGGAAAATAAAAACGGGATAACACCGAAAAAGATAATACTGTCACCCCCCTATCATCCATCGGTAGATATAATGGTTGACGTAAAAAACATACTCTCGGAAAGGGCCAAAGGGATGAAAGCATCGGAGATCAGGGAATTACTAAAATTAACTCAGAGACCAGGTATAATCTCTTTCGCCGGCGGATTGCCAAACCCTAAAGCCTTCCCGGTAGAGGCGACTAGAAAGATAATAAACGAACTTTTAGATGATTCATGTGAACAGATTCTTCAGTACGGAGCTACCGAAGGCATCACGCCTTTGAGAGAAGCGTTGGCTGCCCACATGAGGGACCGGGGTATAGATGTAAAAAAAGAAAATATCCTTATCACCCACGGCTCGCAGCAGGCATTGGACCTTATCAGTAAAGTGTTCCTAGATCCCGGCGACACTATTGTTGTAGGATCTCCAACATACCTTGGAGCAACAGGAGCTTTCAGAGCCTTTCAGGCCGACATGAAGAGTGTTCCCGTCGGAGAAGACGGTATGGACATGGATGCCCTGGACAAAGAGCTTGAAGAGCTAATACGCCTGGGCCACAGACCTAAATTCGTATACGTCGTACCCACATTCCAGAATCCTTCCGGAGTAACTATCCCAGCGGAGAACAGAAAAAGACTCCTGGAGATAGCTTCCAAATACGATATGATGATAATCGAAGATTCGCCGTATTCGTACCTTCGCTACGAGGGAGAAACCATGCCCCATATAATGAGCATGGACGACGAGGGGCACGTGGTAAGGCTCCAAACCTTTTCTAAGATCCTCGCACCGGGATTCAGGATCGCATGGATCGCCGCATCGGAAGAGATAATCAATCAGCTAGTAATAGCAAAGCAATCATCTGACCTGTGTACCAACCCCTTCGGGCAATTCGTTGCCTATAAATACGTTTCAGAAGGAACACTTTACAAACATATAGATTACATAAAAGAACTGTACAACCAGAAAAGGATCACTATGCTCGAGGCCATGGATAAATACTTTCCAAAGGAAGCGAAGTGGACCCGTCCACAGGGCGGGATGTTTGTATGGGTCACCCTGCCGGAATACGTTAACACCAGAGAGATGTTCCCAAAGGCGCTCGAAGAAAACGTGGCCTACGTGGTCGGCGACGCATTCTTTGTGGAGGACGAGGGGTACAATACCATGAGGCTGAACTTCACCCATTCGTCGGAAGAAGAGATAAAGGAAGGCATCGAGCGTTTAGCCAAGGTGATCCAACACGAGATCGATAAGAACGATGAAACAAAAGGTGTTGAAGAGATAATCACTCCTTGATGTCATTTTTATACCGGGCGAAGACCTATAAATACGTCGTACCAGTAAACTTAATAGATACCTCATATATGGGGTTAAACTACCTTATAGGATGGGATACGCATTGAGTAAATCAGGAGGGGATTTTACACCCACTTTGGTCCATTCCGAGGACATGAAACGCTACTTCCAAGAGCTTGACGAAAAGACAAAAAAAGTTTATTCTATAGCTCTCGAAGCCAGAAAAAAGGGGTATGATCCGACTACCGATGTCGAGATCCCCATGGCGGAAGATCTAGCGATGAGGGCCCAGGAACTTACCGGTATCGAAAATACGGCGGAAAGGATCAGGGAATTGAGTAAAGATCATGAACGTGAAGAGGTTTCTCTTTTTATCGCTGAAGAAGTAGCGAGCAGAGGTGACGATGACCTTAAAACCCGGGTAGACTCCGCCGTTAGGATCGGTCTCGCCGTTCTTACCGAAGGCATTTTGGTTGCTCCTCTGGAAGGTATCGGTGGTGTGGAGATAAAGAAGAATAGTGATGGAACAGATTATCTCGAGCTGTCCTTCGCCGGACCGATTCGTTCAGCCGGCGGTACCGGCCAGGCCATGAGCGTATTGATCGCGGATGTGGTCCGACGTAAACTGGGCATCGGGAGATTCAAACCCACAGAAGGAGAAATACAGCGATTCAAAGAGGAGATTCCGCTCTACAAAAGGGCACAGCACCTGCAGTACACGCCCACTGCCGAGGAGATCGAGATCATCGTATCCGGATGCCCCATCAGCATAAGCGGCGAAGGCACGGAATCCGAAGAGGTTTCAGGTAACCGAGATCTTCCTAGAGTGGAAACCAATCGTATACGCGGCGGGGCGTGTTTGGTGGTAGCAGAAGGCATGTGCTTGAAGGCGAAGAAAGTTAAAAAATACGTCGATAAACTTGAAATCGAAGGTTGGGAGTTCTTAGACGAGTACATCTCCAATTATTCCGGAGACAAGAAAAGCGGGGATGAAAAAAAAGGGATACAGCCGAACTTCAAATACATAAAAGAAACCATCGCCGGTAGACCTGTTTTCGGCCATCCCATGCGTAAAGGTGGGTTACGTTTACGTTACGGTAGAGCTAGAACTACGGGACTGGCGGCCATCGCAGTGAGCCCGGCGACCATGGTTCTAACCGGAGAGTTCATGGCTGTTGGTACCCAGATAAAGATAGAGCGGCCCGGGAAGGCCGGGGCCATAACGCCCTGCGATTCCATCGAAGGCCCGACGGTGCTTTTGAAGAACGGAATGGTTAAACGAATAGATGATATGGAAGAAGCTGTCGAGTTAGTAGATAGTGTGAAAGAGATAATAGATGTGGGCGAAATACTGATACCCTATGGAGAGTTCGTAGAGAATAACCACATACTTGTTCCCGGTGCATACTGCCACGAATGGTGGGTTCAGGAAGCCGGTATGGATATAGAAGAGTGTGAAATTGATGCTGAACGATCTGTGGAATTATCGCGTTCCGAGAACGTTCCGCTGCATCCTAAATTCATTTACTTCTGGGATTACGTTTCCAAGGAAGATATCACTAAATTGAGGGATTGGATAGTAGAACATGGTGAGATAAAGGAAAAACTCATCGTAAAGCGAAGTAAAGAGATAAAGGATATCGCTGTTAGCATCGGGATCCCGCATCATACGGTAGATGAAGAAATTATCTTCGATGAACACGTACCTGTTTTATTCACCCTGGGGCTGGATCCGGAAACTTTAGAGATAAAGAATGATAGTTCCCAGGAAGAGATATTACCATATCTAAGCGAATTGAGCGGCGTTAAGATACGCTCGAAAGGCCCGACATCTATCGGTTCAAGGATGGCGAGACCGGAGAAGGCACGTGAAAGGGTTCTGTCCCCGGCGGTACATACCTTGTTCCCTGTGGGAGAGGCGGGCACGAATCAGAGGTTGATAGAGAAAGCAGTAGATGCAGGGATGATAGAGGTTGAAATCAGCGCATTGAAGTGCTCCAAATGCGGTAAAAGAGGGGCACAGATAAGATGCTCTTGCGGAAATAGAAGTGAGATAACCGACTCTCCGAAAAAGCAGCGTATCCCGATGCATCTGATATATCGTCAGGCGCTGAGGAACCTTGGTGAAGGGGGGAACGTACAGAAGGTCAAAGGTGTTAAAGGGCTCATAACTAAAAACAAAGTTCCGGAGGCCCTTGAGAAGGGTATATTGAGAAAAAAGCATGGCATCTTCGTTTTCAAGGACGGCACATGTCGATTCGATATGACGGATTTACCAATTACTCATTTTAAACCACGAGAGATAGGGCTGGATGTGGAGAGAGCTAGAGAACTAGGTTACACTAAAGATATTCACGGAAACGAACTGGAAGACGTCGAACAGGTTGTCGAGATAAAAACACAGGATATAATCGCGTCTAACAGTGCAGGCTTCTACCTGTTAAAGATCGCAAAATTCATCGACGACCTTCTGGTAAAATACTACGGTCTCGAACCATTCTATCGTGCCGAATCCGTTAAGGACCTCTTGGGGCATTTGGTAGTGGGTCTAGCGCCCCATACTTCCGGCGGCGTTCTGGGAAGACTCATCGGATATCAAAGAGGAAGGGCGTGTTACGCACATCCCTATTTTCATGCATCCAAACGCCGCAACTGTGACGGTGACGAAGACTGCATTATGCTGCTTATGGACGGCCTTATCAATTTTTCACGTGATTTTTTACCGGAGAAGCGCGGAGGTCAGATGGATGCTCCCCTTGTATTGACCACCAGGATCAACCCCGACGAGATAGACGAGGAGGCACACAACGTAGATACTCTTTGGAGATATCCCCTTGAATTCTACGAAAAGGCTATGGAATATGCGGATCCGAAGGAGATGGCATCCGTTATGGAGACCGTCAAGAACAGATTGAACACCGAAGGTCAGTTCGAAAAGTTCGGATACACCCACGATACATCCGATATCTCCATGGGACCGGTGGAAAGTAAATACACCAGATTGGGTAAGATGACCGAGAAGATGGAGGCGCAGATACGGGTAGCCCAGATCATCCGTGCCGTGGATGCAGACGACGTTGTATCACGTGTTATCCAGGATCACTTCATACCTGATATGTTAGGTAATCTGAATAAATTCTGTTTGCAGACCGTAAGATGCACAGGATGCAACAAAAAGTACCGACGGGCGCCTTTATCAGGAAAATGCGATTGTGGTGGTAATCTGACACTCACCATCCATAAAGGCGGCGTGAAAAAATATCTAGATAAATCCCTCGAACTTACCAACAGATTCGACATGCCTGTGTACCTCAAACAGAGGATCCAGCAGATCTCCGACCAGATCGATTCCCTCTTCGAAAACGATAAAGTGTCTACTCCCAGGTTGGACGAGTTCTGTTAACTGAATGCAAACAACTTCGACTGCTTTTTGCTGTCGGCCACCGCCGATAATTTATCCAGCACCGACTGCATCCGATCTTCGGTGAAATCGTGTTCCTCGCACAAAAATTCTTTTAGCTCGTCTACCCGTGGTGACTCGAATTTCAATCCGTAGTCGTCGGTAACCTTCGGCTCCAGGAATAATTTTCGTATCACTTCGTAGTTGTTCACTTCTTCGTTCCGTTCCTCCAGCACCCCTTCCAGATCGCCGTGCTTTTTGATGTACTTCAGACCTCTTTTCGGGCCGATACCTTTGACGCCTTGGTTGTAATCCGTACCGCACAGTATGGCGATGTCCACCAGCTGTTCCCTGGTGATGCCCAGTTCGTCGAGAACTTCTTCCAAAACGATCAGTTCCGGGCTAACTTCTTTGTATTCGTTTCTGCCCGGTAATTTTCGTTTCCCGGTAACGGTAAGATTCCTGACCAATTTCGGACAGCCGCACAGCAGCGTGTCGAAGTCTTGACTTCCGGCGGCCCATGCATCTCCGACCTGAGCCATGTGAGCGGCCTGGCCTTCGCCTTCCGCAGGAGCGTAAACTACCGGGATCCCCAGCAACTCCAACAGCCTGTCGCTACTTTCTACTATCTCTTTACTCATCCTGGAAGTCTGCTGAGCTTTGGTTCTAGCCCTTTCTAGATCTCCTTCTTCCAAGGCCTTTTCGTATTCTTCCTTCGCCTTTACCTTTCTTTCCTTACGTTTCTCCAAAGTACCTTCCTTCATTATATCCGGTTTACCGTCGAACACATATATCGGTTTGATCCCCACCTCCAAGAGATTACTGTTTCTATACAGAAGTCCCGAAAGGTGTGAAGTTACACGGCCCTGGGAATCCACCAGCGGTTTACCATCTCTCTGACGTATGCTAGCAAGGAACTGGTAGATTATATTGTAGGCATCGATTGCGATCACCTTGCCCTCCAATTCATTCATCCCTATCTCTTCCGAAGAAACGATGTCTCCAAGGGCGACACCCATGCTAATCAATCCTCAAAATATCGCACCCTCTAGATGCACGACCAGACCATCGTCGGTTATATCATAGGGTTTGATCTTCCTAGAGTGCTCTATTCTACGCATCTTGATCACCTGTATACTCAGTTGAACCTCCTGACTATCCAACTGGTTGTACATGAGCAATATCACGCCGTCGACGGTATACTCCACCAAACCATCTCTAGAGCTACGGTGATTTTCGTCCTTCACCTCTGCTGTAAGCAGGGTCGTGGCCTTTACCTTTTTGACCATCTGGCATAATTCGAAAAGACGCTCTCTTTTCTCACGGGGTTCATCTGAGAGCATATTCAACAAAGATACCGAATCGATGACTATTCTGTCGGCTCCGAAATCTTCGATAAAGCGAGGTAGGTCGCTCTTCAACCTGTTTATAGTGGCCTTGGCGTCCGCGGGGCTGAGCTTTTCTACAACTATCTGGTTGCTATCCAAATATGGCTGAAAATCCCAACCGTAAGAACGTCCGGTTTTGACTATTTCTTCCTTACCCTCTTCCAGAGATATGAAAATGCATTTTTCGTCCCTTTGTATTCCCTCCCACAGATACTGAAGTGCGAAGGTGGTTTTACCTGTTCCGAAGGTACCTAAAACCGTGAATACATGCCCTTTGGGTATGCCTCCGTTCAACATCTCGTCCAATCCTGTGATCCCGGTCGGTATCCTTTCTGTATTTTCTTCCTCCATTTATATCACCTTATTTTTTCATAACTTGCCACTGTATATCCGGAGTAATCCGTTACCTCCGCATTAAATCTAGCTATCTTTTCCCTCTTGAGATGCGGCAGTACACTCATGAACTTTTTGATAGTCATGTATCTTCGACGTACCGATGTGCTGAAATTTTTCGACCATTCGAAGTCGATAACGCCGTCTACGCTGTCGATGATCAGATACTCCATGCTCTTGTCTATTATACCCTTGGAAAGTAAAAGATAGACTACGCCACCCCATCTTTTCGAAGCTCTTCTCATACCCTTCAAGATGGTGATCAGTTTTTCTTTATCTATAGTTGAATTGGTCAGAAGATCTGTGAGGGAATCTATGATGATCATGTTATCTTCTGCATTCTCTTCAAGGAACTCCACCAGGTCTTCTAAAATATCTCGGTTTGAATTGTTTGAAAAAATGTGTGACGGATTGTTGTTCCCTGTCCAGCTGCTTGGAACCATGGTATGTTTGAAATATGGAATAGATAGGTCCGTGAAATCAAGGCACTCGACAACGGCATCGTAATAATCTTGATTGAATGATGTTTTCACTTCTTCGAGTATGTCCTCTTTAGCCCTTGAGAAGGTGAGGTAATGGATCCTTTCCGGTAAGATGGATTGCTTGCACTCGTCACCGAGTATTATATGCAGATCGCTGGGGTCCTCTTTAACCATCAGTAATCTGGCCGATGAAGTGTAAACGAACTCTTGACCGCCTGCACCGATCTCGGATAATAATAGAACTACGGACCCGGCCGGAAGTCCGCCTTTGATTATTGAATCGAAGGCACTTACGCCTGTAGGTATTTTTTTCATTTTATATGCCACCGTCGGACCTAATGTCAGACAAATACAATATGTAACATAATCTCATAACCCCCACATAAAGTTTACCGATTGGTGGTATATTCGATGGGGTCCTCGATTCCAGCTTCGGCGAAACCTTTGAGTCTCAATCGACAGGATTCACAGGTACCGCAGGCTCTATCTTCTCCTTTATAACAGCTCCATGTATATCTCAGGGGAACCTGCAGCTCCTTCGCTTTGGATATTATCTCGGCTTTAGATAGTTCTATCAATGGGCGTCTCAATATAACGGGGCGCCCTTCTACACCGCGTTTAGTCCCCAGGTCACAGGCCTTTTGAAAAGCTTCATAAAATTCGGGACGACAGTCCGGGTATCCGCTGTAGTCCACTGCGTTAGCACCGATGAAAACCACTTCTGCATCTATGCTTTCAGCATAAGAAACAGCGAAGGAAAGTAATATTATGTTTCTAGCCGGAACATAAGTAGAAGGTATTTTCTTACCTATTTCAGTGTTTTCGGGTATTTTTCCTCTGTTTTTGAACAGTGACGAATGTCCTATCTCTTCGAGAGGTATCGTTAAAAGTTTGTGTTCCTCAACACCGAGTTCGTCGGCGATGCGTTTAGCACTCTCGACCTCACGATCATGCCTCTGTTCGTATAGAAAGGTAAGAGCATACAGCTGAAATCCTTCGGCCCGGGCCATGTACGCCGTTGTTGCAGAATCTAGTCCACCGGAGAGCAAAACCACCGCTCGTTTCATCTTAACTCCTTCTTCACCCATGCACCTTGACCTCTTGACTCGTCGATACCGATCTCGATACACATTATATTCTTCGGAGGTGTAAGCTCTTCAAGTAAGCATTGAAGTATGTATCCGGCAAGCTCTTCCGCCGTAGTTCGCTCTATATCTAAGAAAAGCACGTCCTCTCTCGGAAATATGTAGCGTTTTCCCACGAGTTTGACTTCTACTTCGCCTTTGTTTTCCTCCTTCATGGATGTTGGCAGTATCAGACGATGATCCAGATCCTTCGCTATATTACGGAGTATCGCCTTCAAAGGTATGAAGTCGAAAACGAATCCATGGTCACCCTCTATGCCTTCCACCCTCGCATGTATCGCGTAGTTATGGCCGTGAAGTCTTCCGCATTTGTCGTGTTCGGGTAATATGTGTGCCGCGGAAAATCCGATGTTGGCGTCCCAGCCGTTTATCTCCAACCTTATCATGAGTTTCACCTTTTATTTTCCATATCAACAACCTGCACGATTTTAACTTTTCTGGTGGCGTTAGAGTATTATACCATGTCGTTCATCCCCTTAACATGGCAATAGAAAAAGGAGATCATGTGGAAGTGGATTATACAGGCAAATTAAAGGATGGAACCATATTCGACTCTTCGGTTGAAGCGCTAGCAAAAAAAGGCGGCGTTTACGACAAGAACCGAGATTACCAACCTCTCGCGTTCCGTGTCGGCGACGGTGAATTGATAGCCGGCTTCGAAAAAGGTGTGATGGGGATGGAGGTCGGACAGAAAAAAACCGTCGAGATACCTCCAGAAGAAGCTTACGGTAAAAAAGGAGCACACCCTTTAGCCGGGAAGACTTTGTACTTCGATCTAGAGGTAAAAAACGTCCAAAAGAACCGGTAAATACCATTTGGAATGGGAAAATCTTATTTATGCCTCTTTGAATGTAAAGACCCAGATGATGAATACACTAAAACAAACTTCATTCACAGACTTCCTTGTGATAAACGAGCCAGACGGGCCGTGGGATGAGATGTCCGAAGAGGAACGTATCGATTTTATCAGAGAGCACGGCACAGATACCATGATAGATGGACTAGAAGCTGTGCTTCAAGGAAACAAATACAAACCGAAAAGAGAGGATATGTGGGAAAATAGACTCCACAAGGGGAAACGAATGGTTAAAACCATCATCCATAAAAAAAGTGCTGAAGAATAACTATTCTTGATTTTTATTGATAGCTTCCTTCATTCTCCTAGCGGTGGCCGATGATTGTGCCGGTGTGAGTAACCGCAGTAAACATCTTTCTTCTATAAGATCAACCATCTTAAGCATGGATGCATTATCCGGATTGATCGGATCCACCCCTGCGGCGTTCATCTGCTCTTTCATCACAAAGGTCGCCATGGGTCCGACGCTTTCGGACAATATGTTTTGTACGGTGTTAAGAGGTTCTTTTAGCATGGATAACTTACACCTTGCCTAATACAAGTTATTTAGATAATTAATATCTTTCGTACAAATATACACATGCAAAAAACTTATTAGCTGTCTATCGATTCACTTTTTAATGGGGAATGAAGAACGGATTAAAACGTACATAGAGAGGTTCGACGACGTGCTCAAAGGTGGTATACCTCACGGCCATGTTGTTCTGATATGTGGGGCTCCGGGAACTTATAAATCCAGTATCACACTGAATCTCCTTGCCAATAACTGTACCAATGACAGGAGAAAAGGATTATACATCACCCTGGAGGAACCGAAGGAAAGTCTTTTCATTACCGCTGAAGGACTGGGGATGCCGGAATGGGACGACGAAAACCTACTCATAGCCGACCTAGGTATGATGAGATTACAGCACGAGGCAGACGACGAGTCGGGCTGGATAGATTATATAGAAAATTATATCCAACGACGTGTAGAAGATGGCACTGAAATAATCGTTCTCGACTCATTATCGGCCCTTTACTCACTTGATGATATAGAAAATCCCAGAAAGGAGTTGTTCCGGTTTTTTGGTGCTATGCGAAGATTGGGTGTGACTATCATCTTGATCTCCGAAGTTAAAAATGATAAGGGTTCATACGGGGAATACTGTGAAGATTTCCTCTCCGACGGGATAATATATCTAAACCATTATGACATCAGCGATACGGAATCCCAACTTCGGATAAAATGTGTCAAGATGAGGCATGTTCATCATTCGAAGAATTTTTTTTCGTTGATGGTAGAAGACGGAAAATTCCAGATCGCCAGGGTGATATCCCAAAGAAGCGGCAGTTTTTAACCGATAAATCGTATCAATAGGGGCAGAACGATGAACAGTCCCATCCATGTGAAAACGTTGGCGAAAACACCTACCGCAAATACTTTGATAACATTGTTAGAGAGAAAGGCATTAGCGGACTCGGAGGAGGTGATTCCCTTTATATCTGCAACCTTAGGTTTTCGTACCTTAAGTTCGATATATCCGGCAATCCATCCCGGACCTATCAGAGTTAAAGACATGAAGGGTGCGAGAAAGAAAGATGCGATAATGGAAAATGGATGGCCACGGGCCAGAGTAGCTCCCAAAGCTGCCATCCCGCCAACTGCGATGAACCAGTAAAGCCAAGCACGCCAGATATTGAGAACATCAGAGAAAAAGAAAAGATAGACCGCTAGAGATATGAAAAATGCAGGTGAAATAAATCGTAAGGCCTTGGTATAGATACGTTTACTCACTTCCTCCAGATGTTTATAGCCACCGATCCCCCTATGGTGTCTTTCCCGTCGTTTTACCTTTCTTATTGCCGATGAAACCTTTTGTAACTGACTGTATGGGATGATAGCGACCACCTTTCCGGACGAAGATAATTCGTATATCTTCTTCGACGTGTACTCGATACGTTCGCGTTTTGCCTTTTTTGCCGATTCCGGAGCGAATTTTTCAACGCTGCTGAGAACCCCGTCTACCAGGTCATCGTGCTTATCTATACCTTCTATGCTGCCGGATTTCTTTTTATCGGAAAAGGTAAGCATGGAAGATTTAAAATACCAGAACATTCGCAGTTTCTCCGACGGAGACATACCTTTAAACATCCGTGATAACGTTAGTGTTACGTCCCTATCTATTAATTCTACATCAATGTCTAAATCTTCTGTTAGAGGAACCAATTGAGCTATGTGGGACTCCGGTTCTATGCCTCTGAATATTCGTAAATTTTCGTTTATTGCATCTATGAATGCCTGATAGATCAAAGTCCCTGTTTGGCCTTCTTTATACTGGGGAAGCAGCGGGCGTTCACTCCACTCATCCCTACCCATCATGGTTTCAAAACGTTTTTCACATAGGGCGATCGCCAACGTGTCTGGATTGTAATCCTTAACTACTTCTATGAGTTCATGGTTAACACTCTCTTTACCGATAAAATCTATACCAACCAGGATTATATTGGGACTGAATTCCATAACAGTATGCTCGGGCATTGGAT
Source organism: Thermoplasmata archaeon (assembly GCA_007129655.1). Classification (GTDB taxonomy): domain Archaea; phylum Thermoplasmatota; class Thermoplasmata; order Halarchaeoplasmatales; family Halarchaeoplasmataceae; genus Haladaptatiplasma. The sequence goes on along the minus strand of SKVC01000074.1, from coordinate 672 downwards.
TATATCTAATCCCACCTAGTTAAAATAGTTTATCAATATCCCGTAGAAAAGGCCTTTTTGTTTCGAATTATAATGGATAGAGAAAGGGAAGATATCGCGATGGGGATTAGAGTTGCGTAGCACAAACCATCTACAAATGAACCTGTATACACACCCATATTAAGTAAAGCTATAACCAGTAGAGAACTTAATATCATGAAAATAGCGCCAGTAAGAGAAATTGCAAAAGAATGGGACTTGACGGAACTGATTATCCCTGCACATGTAAATGTTAAAAATATTAAACCTGCAAAAACCACACCGACTACCACGTAATAGTCCTCCCATGTCATCTCCGAGCCGGGTCCACTGAGTAGTATTAAGAATAGTGGTACCAATAAACATGGAACCGCAATTATCTGCAGAAGGCCGTTTATTTTCAGTTGCTTCTTGCTACCAAAATCATCTTCGACTGGAGGATATAATCCATGATACAATTCCCAATGATAATCAACCTCTTTGATACCGCCTAGATCGACCCTATCTGTGTATCTGTGTCTACAATAAGGGCATACCACCGTGGAAACAGGATCATCATGAACTTCATGATAGAATCTGGCTGAACAGATAGGGCATTTGGTCAGTATGTGTTTCATCTAGAATAAAGATAATACGGCACGATATAGTATTTTT
>SKVC01000055.1 GCA_007129655.1 Thermoplasmata archaeon | reverse complement strand
GATAGGGCTGCTTTTGAGTGCTCATAAGGAGGAACATGAATCGGTCAATATCGCATCTACAATACATGAGGCGGCCGACGAAGTTGAAGCGATGGTCGAGGAGAAGGGGATGACTTTAGACCTCCAGTGTCCGTCCATGAAGTGTGAAGTAGAGGGCGGCTCCCTGTTGAGGGAGGTCTTTTCGAATCTGATGGAGAACTCAGTGTATCACTCTGGTGGTAGTAAGATCAGAGTCTCGGGGGAGATAAAAGATGATGAAGTCATATGTGTGGTGGAGGACGACGGTAAAGGGATCCCGGATGATAAAAAAGAAATTATCTTTGAGAAAGGCTTTACAACCGATAAAGGAAGAGGTACGGGACTCGGTATGTTCCTGGTGAAGATGTTGCTGGACAGCTACGGCGGTAAAATAGAGGTGAAGGATTCCGAATTAGGTGGTGCCAGGTTCGATGTGTGTCTTAAAATGGCTAGATGATAGGCTACCTTAATTCGACGGGATCCCCGGGTTTTTTATATCTGAAAATACGTTCGGTCGGGTATTCGGTTTTTTCTACTAGATCATCTATCCACTCAGGATGTCCAAAAGTATGCATTGGTACGAAGAATTTTGGCTTAACAACCTCTAAAAAATCCAGAGGTCCAGCCCAGCTTTCCAGCCGCTTGTCCATATTGGAGAATGCCACATCGATATTCAATTTTGATAGTCGGGCCGTCATATCTTCGAATACTTTTACCATATATCGTCGGGTATCGACATCGAAGTCGTCCCAATCCCATTTTGCAAGGTCGCCGCCGTAGTAGATGCGTTTACCTCCCAGCTCTATGAGAAATGCTAAGCCGGCGTCGTTGCTTTCGTAGGTTGTTATATCCATAACATCCAGAGATAGTTTTTCATCGGGGCCCAAGGAGTGGCCGATGCTCAGAGGTACGTCATCGGAAACGATATATTCGACGCTCTGTGCCTCTTCAGCCATCTTCGTTACATCCGGATTATAGTGGTCTCCGTGGGAGTGGCTGATGAAAACGTAGAGCTTAGAATCTAGAACCGCATCCTCAACTATCTTTTGTGCACCGGATGTCAGCATGGCTCCGGAGGGATAGTCGAATAATAAAACTACATCGTTTTCCAGAACAAAACAACTGTGGGATATGTATGTTATACGCATATTTTAGAAAGTAAGTCTTATGGTTTTAAAAGATTCTGTGTGAAATCATTGATTTTCGATGGAAATAAATTTAAGTTAGAGCGCCTTTCTATTATCGATAAGATGACCGATGAATCAGTTAAACTTTACGATCCCAAAGATGTTGAGTCGGATATACATCGATACTGGGATAAAAGAGGGATAAGAGATATAATTCTAAAAGAGAAAAGGGTCGGAGGTGAAAAACATTACATCGTCCACACACCTCATATGCTTCACGACACGTACTCTTTGATGGAATTATACCCTAAGCTGCTCTACGATATATGGTACCGCTTCAAACACATGTGCGGATTCAATATAAAGTATACATACGGTTATGATTCTTTCAGTCTTTCCGTAGAACAGAAGGCTTTCTCCAACATGGGTGTAGATAAATTTGATGATATCTACGAAGATGATATGGCGAAATTCATAAGAACATGCCAAAAGATAGCCCTAAAGGACAAGGAGATAATAGAGAAAGAGTACAAAGAGATGGGGTTCCTGTACGACCCTAAAAAATTTTATTCTACATATCCCACAACATTCATAGATTCTGTCTGGTGGACTTTCAAACAATTACATGAAAAGGATCTTCTGGAAAAGAAGCGTACGTTATTACCATGGTGTCCGAAGTGCCAGAGCTCCTTATCTCAGATGGATCGTTTATTATCTCTTAAGCTAAAAAAAGAGTATATAATCGGGTTACCTGCTGAAAAGGGAACCGGAAGAAATTTTCTGATACATCTATCCGATCTTTGGAAACTATTGGACACAGTCGGTTTAGCGGTTCATCCGGATAGAGATTACTGCGTGGTGGAATATAAGGGGAAAAAAGGTCCTAGCAGATCTCTCTTGTTGAAAGAAAACGTAAAAGTCATAATGGATAAAATCGGTATCGATGATTACACCGTTGTAAATACCATACCCGGAAAGAAACTCGATGGTATAGAATATATCAATCCCTTTGATTATCTGTTGGACAGTATCGGTATGACCGGAGAAAGGGGTATGCATCGTGTGATCGCATCTGAGAACACGCCGCGTTCGGCTACAGGTTTATATCCTCTAGTGCCTGACACCGATGCAAAATCGACAGACATAGTGAATGAAAAAGGTCTACCCCATGTAAGATTGATCAAAGAAAGTGGCGAACTGTTGGACGACGATTCTCTTGGAAGATTTGCAGGCATAAACGTAGAAGATGCCTCTTTTAAAGTTCTCAGAATTCTAAAGCTTAATTACCATATATTAGGCGAAATCGAAAAACGTTCAAGATCTGAATTTTGCATACACTGCGGCTCGGATTTTGAGCATCAAGAGAACGAAGAATGGTTCATCAAAGCTTCAAGTATGCGTAAACGATTGAAAAATCTATTTGCCAAGGTAAAACCGGTCCCTAAGGGTATGGGAACATCCAGGACTACGAACTGGGTCTCCGGAACTGAAGATTGGTTCATATCTAGACGGGACGGATGGGGGATGCCCATACCGATCTGGAAATGTGAATGTGGTGAAATTTTCATACCGGAAACCATTGACGAATTGGCGAAAGCAGCAAACAGAGCAGGAGCCGAATCAAGAACGATGAACATGCTGAAGGACATACGCATCATGAGGGTTAACTGCAGTAAATGTGATGATGAGATGTCGTGGGAAGGTAAGATGTTTAACTCACTCACTCTAGCCGCCCTTTCACCATGGGCACAGTTGGGATATCCTAATAAGTATCAGGAGGTATGGTGGCCCGGAGATATCATGTTCGGCTCATTCACTGACGAAGATGGCCTTTTTAACGCACATCTGAGTATGGCTTCAGACTTATTTGAAGAGCCGCCCGTAAAAAAATTGGCGGGTTACGGCCATATAGATCTAGCACAAGGAGATATGGTATCGTTACTGAAAAGCTCGGGGGAGGACCCTTTCAGAGTATCTATGGTGGCCGATAGGCCGATGTGGAAAGACCATGAAATATCAACAGAAGATCTGAGGGAGCCCAGAAAAGGACTGAAGGTACTATGGAATATTTTTCAGATATATCTTACAGAATCAAAGAGATGCGACTTCAATCCTGACGAAGCACATCTTGAATTTTTAAGGGAATATATGTGTGTAGAAGATAAGTGGTTGTTATCACGTCTTGAAAGATTAAACATGGATGTGAAAGAGTCATACCAAAAACTCCGATTCGATTCAGTGGTGGATCAAATAGAAAAATTCATCGTCGATGATATCGCACAATGGTACATCGGGCTGGCGAGAAAAAGACTTGAAGAAGGCAGTCAGAGAGATACATTATGTGTATTGAAGATCCTGCATCAATCCCTTGTTATGACATCTAAGATGCTGGCACCTATAGCTCCTTACATATCCGAGAAAATGTACCTAAAACTCGAAGGTGAAAAATCATCTGTTTTCATGTGTGAATGGCCGGTTACTAACAGGATATTCATAGATGAAATACTAGAAAAAGATATGAAAGAAGTACAAGAGATAACGGAAGGCATCCTGGAAGAAAAGAGAAAGATCGGGATGACTGAAAAGTGGCCCTTGAAAAGGATAGTGGTGGATGCTAACGATTTAAACATAATCACATTGATGGAGCAGTACGGAGATATAATCAAGGATAAGGCATTTGTTGAAACCATTGAGTTAGTACGTCCGGGTGAAGAATGGGAAGAGATGATACTAACGGTACACCCAAATTACAATGCCATCGGAAAATCGTACAGACAATGGGTAAGCCGAATAGCACTGATGCTGGAAAAACGACCGGCAAAAGACATCAAGGTAGGTATCGAAAAAGGTGAATATAAGCTTGGAATTGAAGGAGGCATCGTAGATATACAACCCAATATGGTGACTTTTGAGAAGGAATTACCAGAGGGTTTCAGTGCTCTGGAAACCGAACATGGAGGAATTTATTTAGACAGCCATATCATCACTGAGATATGGGAAAAAGAGGTTTTAAATGAGATCATTCTGAGACTGAAAAGTATGAGGAACGACCTCGACTTAGACAAAGAAGACGAAATGGAAATATTCGTGAATTCTTCGGACAGAATAATGAAGATCGTGGAAATTAATTTGGAAAAAATCAAAGATGCATTGAATGCTAGATCTATCCATTTCGGTGAAGAAGATATGGATGCGGTTGAATATCTGGTAGAATGGGATCTAACAGGGCATATAATGGAACTACCTGAAGAACCGGAGGATCATGAAACCGAAGAAGATGAGATGATAGTCGACCTAGGACTCATCCCGCTATATCGGGCAAAGATGATAAGCATATACGAAGCCATACAAGGTATGAGTAAAGAACTAGCCGAAAGACTCTACGAAGCTGGCTATACTTCTTTACAAAGATTAGAGGCAGCTACTGCAGAAGAGATATCCTCTCTCGATGACTTCAAACGCAGCCTAGCCCGGCGTATAGTCCAAACGGTTAAACTGGGTGGAGGCGAAACATATTTGGAAGCCGAAGATAGAGGAGAAGCCGGGCGTGTCATAGACGAAGAACGTAATAAACAAAGACTCGTTAAAACCCTCCAGCAGGTCGATGGTATAGGACCGGCGAGGGCAAAGGCTATCTACGAAAGTGGTTACAGATCATACACGGATTTTTTTGAAGCGGACATCCATGATCTAACGGAAATAAGTCATGTGAATGAAAGCCATGCCGTCGATATATTGGATGCTATCAGAGAAGAATACGGAGATATTGAAGAAAAACCGGAAGAAGAACAATTCATAGAAGAAGAAATAGAGGTGGAGATCACAGAAGAGGATCTTGTCGAAAAAGAGCCGGATGTTTTCGGGGATGAAACGGAGATCATAACCGAAACAACGGAAGAAGAGACTCTACCTTCGGGGATCTCGAGGAGCACTACCTACCTGATAGAAGATGAAGGAGATAAAGCGATCGAACTGTATCAGGAAATATTAGAAGCCGGTCTTAAAGGATTGCTCGTGACAAGACAATTTCCGAAAAAGGTGAAGAAAAAGTACGGCTTCAAAAATGTGACTATGATATGGCTTTCTAACGTTGATCGAGCTAACGCGGTAAGACCGAAAAATCTAGAAAAATTCAGTCTTAACATCGAAAGGTTCCTTAGTGAAGAACAGGGCGTGATACTCCTCAATGGTATTGAATACCTTATCACAAACAATGATTTCAGAACTGTCCTTCATCTGATACAATCGCTTAAAGATCAAGTAGCCATAAAAGAGTCTATACTCCTTATACCTATAAGTGAAAAGACATTGGATCGGCATGAAATAGATATGCTCGAGAACGAAGTCGATGAAGTGATAAAGGGATAGATATGAAAATAGGGATAGTTGGTCCTGGTGCCTTGGGAACCTTTCTTGCAGGTTCGCTAAGTGAAGGTAATGATATATTATTGTTGGGAAAAAGAGAGCGAACTATAGATGACATCGAGATAAGCGGGAAAACAGAACTCAAAACCACTGTTCGATATACGGTAGAACCCAGCGAATTAAGAGACAGGGAGTTGACCATATTATGTACGAAATCCTACGATACCAGACAAGCTATGGAAGTTATAGCTCCTTATATCGATGCATATGTACTTTCACTGCAGAACGGATTGAAAAACGAGGAAATAATTTTGGATTCCATTCCTGATGATAAAGTGATAGGCGGTATAACCAGTCACGGCTTTTTGTATGTAGGATCCGGCAAAGTGATACACACCGGTAAGGGAAAAACAGTTATCGGCGTTTATCCCGAAGGGATGGATGATGATCTAAAGAAAATCCGAGACGTTCTGAATTTCGCTGGCTTGAATGTAGAACTTACAGACAATATCAAGGGGCATATCTGGAAGAAAGTCATAGTCAATTCCGGGATCAACCCGATCACCGCCCTGACGGGTTTGAAGAACGGTGAGATACTAAAAAGAAAATATCTCAAAAATTTATTAGAACAGGTTTGCAGTGAATCTGCGGCCATCGCCAGAACGGAAGTAACTCTTCCTGGTGGTGATCCGGTAAAAGAGGCCGAACAAGTTGCTGAATCTACCGCCGATAACAGATCGAGCATGCTGCAGGATATAGAACATGAAAGAAAAACGGAGATCGACTGTATCAACGGAGCGGTGATAGAAGTTGGTAAAAACAAAGGACTGGATACACACTATAACACGATCCTGTACGAACTGGTTAAGGCTCGGGAATATAGCTACCTTTAGATAAGCTCTCCCAGTAGGTACACATCGCTTGCTTCTTTTATCACGACGTTTACCCTTTTACCCAGCAGTGATTCATCCGAAGTCTTGATCACGACTACTTTATAGTTGTCTGTTCTGCCGGTTATCGATCCATCTTTACCTTTTTCTAGTAATAGTACATTCATCTCTCTACCGACGTATTTTTCGTTTATTTTACGGCTAGTATCCATATGCTGCGATGTCAGCTCTTTCGAACGCTCCTTTTTGATGCTGGAATGAACCTTGGAATCCATCGTTGCAGCGGCAGTTCCCGGTCTGGGGCTGAATCGTGTGATGTTTACTATGTCGGGTTTTACTTTTTCTAAAATGTTTTTAGTTCGTTCAAATTCTTCGTCGCTCTCTCCCGGAAAGCCTACTATAACGTCGGTGGAAAGGGTAAGTTCGGGAAACGCG
>SKVC01000072.1 GCA_007129655.1 Thermoplasmata archaeon | reverse complement strand
TAATATTTTTCTACGATTTAGATTTTCCCCTCCATCTTTCGTTTATCACCATTTTTGCCCTTTCGATGAATATCGGCAGGCTTTCTACATCCTTTATCTCCTTCTTCAGATGTTTGATGAGCTCAAGCCTGTGTTCTTCGTTGCACGTAATTGCATTCGCCATACACGCTTTCTTGATACGATGTGCCAACCTGCCTCCGGTACGGTCCCAATCTGTAAGAACTATTACTTCGTCGTATTTACCTCTCATTCTCTCGATGATGTGAAATATTGTGTCTCCCTTTTTTATACGTATGATAGGTTCTTTGATACCCAAGAATTTCAGGGCCTTTTTGTCTTTACTCCCCTCGACGATTATCGGTATATCATCATCCCTCTCTTTGAGGCGTTTTATCACTTGCCGTACTCCTTCCAACTCTTCTTCGATCCTCATCTTTAGAAACATCCTGATAATTTATTTATCGCGTTTTCCGGTTTCATATATTCAACGAATATCTTTTTACGCCTGGCTTTCTTCCCAGAAGCGATGCTTACTGAACTCACCGGCACATCGAGTATATCAGATATCTGTTTGACGACTGCTTTGTTCGCCTTACCTTCTTCAGCCTTCTCAGTGACAGATATCTCAATGAGTTCGCGCCACTGGTCTATGCCTTTGACACCTTCCTCTGAAGCATTTGGGGTAACGATGACATCGATGTAAGTCCCCCCTTTTCCTGCCGATAACCAGGGCACATCTTCACTTTTCATAAAACAGGTATAGTCGGAGGATGTATAATCTTTGCTGAGGATATGTACGGTATGTTATGGTGGAGGGGGCTCCTCATCATATTCTTCTTTATTTTTAGATAGGTATTGATCCACCGTATGGGCAAGGATTATAAATATTATTATAAGTCCAGCCGCAATTATAATGATGCCTGTTGGAGATATTGCATCACTCGGAGACGATGCTACGTATCCCGGATGTATGAACAGGTTTGATAACTTCAGAGAACCCTCGACCAATATGTTCATTGCTAATAATAATGGCATACGGGGTTATAAATAATTTTTCTCGAAATACTAAAAATGTTCTTCTTTTGCCTTTTTGGGTTTGATGTGGGGATGTTCTGCAAGTAACCACATGGTTTCGATAATGGCTTCCTTGTAATTTTTACACATGGGTGACGGTTCGTACAGATTTCCGAGAACATGATACGTTTCTCCTCTACACCCTCCGGCACACCAATTTCTAACCGCGCAATTTGAGCATTTAGGGTTCATCGTGTGAACATTACATGTTTCTCGAATATCGAGTAGCACATCTGATTCGTGCCAAACTTTCTCAAGGTTCCGTTTATTGCGTATATTGCCGAACAGAAATTTTTCATCGCACATATTAGGACATGGGTACAATCCGCCGTCAGAATCCATAAATAACGTTTTAGACCCCATTCCACAGTATTCAGAATGTTTACATACGATACACTGCCACATCAAGATGGTAAAAAAATCACGGAGTAGATATTTTTGATATTTTTTATTATTGGAGAGGAACATAGCAGCCCTTCGAACAAGTTCTTTAAATGATGGAGGGGTAAGATTGTCTTCCTGTCCTTTCCCTATGAGTTTCAATGGGATAAAACGTACCTCTTTCACACCCCATTTTTCACCGAGGTACAGAAAATCCTCCAGCTCATGTATGTTCTCTTGGCAAACGACCATACTCAAGATAACATGAACTTTTTTCTTTGTCAATAACTTTACATTTTTCTCCACCGTTCGGAATACGCCTTTACCTCTTATTTCATCGTTTGTTGCCGGTGTTGCGCCGTCCAGTGAAACTTGAAGATTGATGGAATGCCTCCTAAGCTTTTTTGGGTATCCATCCGGCAGAATAGTTCCATTGGTGGAGATTATCGGGTCCAGACCGTACCGTCTTGCTATCAAACAGGCCTCTAAGGTTTCGTCCGCTCTAAGTAAGGGTTCTCCTCCTAGTATGGCGAAGGATCCCCCGTCCTTTAATTTGTGTTCCAAAGATGAAAGTAACCTTTCAACATCTTCGGGTTCTATGATATCCTCTCCGTGGGGGATATCCTGATTATAGCAGTGCAAACATGATAAATTGCATTTATTGGTTATATTGATAGTTACATTTTCGATTTTGTCAGATGAGTGGGGTGGTGGGCTATCACCTTTAGATATTAGACCCTTTTTTTCTAGGTGTTCAATCATCTTCGAAAAATCTTTGAACGAAGGCGTTTTTCCAGGATATATTTGTGTATACTCATCATATAATGAATCTTTATCTTTCGCATGTCCAAAATTTTTAAATAAAAACATTATTTCTTCATCACAGGCGATCCAGTATGGTCTTTCAGGCCATATCAAAAGATAATTTTTTCCTCTCCTAAACATCTTGGAAGGTCTTGATAATCGTATCACGTTACCACTGCCATACGAGTGAAGAATACAACGACATTCGTATATAACTTCATCGTCCAATAGTAGAAGCAATAATTTTTTGATAGCGGTCATCGAGAAAGAAAGTTTTCATCAAACATATAGTATAAAATCCGCATTGAAAAGGGCATCTTCACTTTTCATAAAACAGGTATAGTCGGAGGATGTATAATCTTTGCTGAACAAGTTTGATAAGTTAATGTTCTCATGGTGATACGAAGGTTCAAAATAGATGAGAAACCGTTGGGTTTCAAGGATTGAAATCGAGATAAACCTGTCGGATGATGTCAGGGGAGATCACTCTCTATTGCTGTAGATACATACCTAGAGCCATATCTATGATCGAGATGGCGTACTCGTCGTCTTTCTTTTTGTAAATACCCAACAGCTTATCGGTGAATCTAATCACCTCAATCTCACTGATCTCATGGCTCTTGATGAGGCCGAATTTATCTATACCACTTTCAGTAAGTATCTCTTCCATGCGTTCGTATGGGATATCACCCAAGAATGAACATAAAGCCAACATGACGTCCAATAGGTCGCCTGGTGTTTCTACGGCCCTTTTACTTATAACCTCTTTCATATCTTTTACTGAGAATCTGATGTCGAGCTGTGCCCTGGCGGCGATGCTACTGAATATGTACTCTACGTTTTTCCCGGTCTTGGCCGATGAGAACACCATATCATCGAAGATTTCGTACGATCTGTCCTCCCATTCTTTTATCATGTCCTCGTCGGCGAGGTCGTACTTGTTGACCACCAAGATCATCGGTAATGACTTGTCTTTGATCGATTCATCCTCATCGGTGAATTTCTTGTATCTAGGCAGCCAATCTTCGAGTAAACTGTCATAGGTATCGGATCTAGTTATATCCGCAACGGCGATGGCCCCAGAAGACCCTCTGAAGGCTCCTTCCTGTACGGATCGGAAGGTTTTTTCTCCCATGATATCATTTATCATCAAAACGACTCTTCCGCTCTCGAAGTCGATCTGCTTCTTGTAAACGTTGGTACCGATGGTCTTCAGGTAATCGTCGCCAAAAAGGTTCTTAACGTAACGCAACACGAGAGACGTTTTTCCTACACTGACATCTCCGAGAAGATTGATCTTCCTCTTAAAGGCCCATTCCTCCATGATATTACCTTAGGTTCAATGGTCGGTAGTTAATTAATAATTTTCTATAGATCGATCGCTCTGTGTTATTCTCCAAAAATCGGAAGTTCCTCTGTAATATATAAGGAAACGCGGCTTATCTGCACATACAACTCAGAAGACCTTTTAGGTATCCACCGGCAATCCAAAATAATATATCCTCCTTTTCCCTTACACCTTTGATAGACATGAAAGGAGTATTCGACAAGGATCATGTGGTCTCAATAAGGGATTTCACGGTGGATGAAATAAATACGGTTCTCGATTATGCTGAAAAGATGGTCCCCATCGTTAAGGGAGATAAGATAAGTAGAGAGATGGAGGGAAAGATACTTGCCACACTCTTCTTCGAACCGAGCACACGTACGATGCTGTCATTCCAAGCGGCCATGCAGCGTTTAGGCGGAAGTTGTATCGGGTTTGCGAACCCAAAACAATCTTCGGTTAAAAAGGGAGAAACGCTGGCAGATACTCTGACAGTAACCTCCAGTTATGCGGATATCGTTGTATTAAGACACCCTCAAGAGGGAGCGGCACGATTGGCTTCTAAATTTTCCAGCAAACCGGTGATAAACGCCGGCGACGGAGCGGGACAGCACCCTACCCAAACACTTCTTGACCTTTTTACGATACGAGATGAGATGGGAAACATATCCAATAATCACATAGGGATAGCCGGCGACCTAAAATACGGCCGAACGGTACATTCTCTGACCAACGCGCTTGCCATGTACGATACCGAACTCACCTTTATCGCACCTCCGGGCCTTCAGATGCCTGATGAGATAATCAAGAAACTAAAGAAAGATGGTATCGAATACCATAAAGCGGACGATATGGAAGCGGTTATCGACGACCTGGATGTTCTATATTTGACACGTATACAAAGAGAGCGTTTTCCCACCGAGGAAGAATACGAAAAGGTGGCCAGCATCTACAATGTGAACAGAAACATGCTGGAAAACGTTAAGGAGGACATGATAGTGATGCATCCTTTACCGAGGGTTGATGAAATATCGCCGGATGTGGACGATACAAAGCATGCCAAATATTTCGAGCAAGCAGCTAATGGAGTGCCCACCAGGATGGCGATCATGAGTCTGCTCCTTGAAACATACAAGGAGGCGATGGAATGAACAACGAGAACAGAAAGATCAAGATATCGCCTATCAAGAATGGAACGGTGATAGATCATATCCGTAAGGGACAGGCACTAAAAGTGGTTAAGATATTAGGTGTTATGGAGCAAGATGTAGACAGCGTCGTCAGCATCGCAATGAACGTGGAAAGCAGCACCGGTAAGAAGGATATCGTCAAGATCGAAGGACGAGAACTGAAACAGGAAGAACTGGATAAAATATCACTTATTTCTCCCGAAGTAACCGTGAACATAATACATGATTTCCAAGTGAAAGATAAGCGCCGGGTCAAACCACCAAAAGCGGTCAAAGGTATAGTCAAATGTAGAAACGTAAATTGTATCACCAATCAAAGAGAACCTGTAGAGCCGGAATTTAAAGTCATCAGCGGTAAACCTGTATCGATCCGTTGTCGCTACTGTGAGCGTGAAATGGAAGGGGAAGATATCTCAGAGAATCTTATGTAACTCACAAAAAACTTCCCAGCAATAACGGTAGGAACACCGTGGCATCGCCCTCTACTGTTACGTGGGCGGCGTTTTCTCTTACTTTACCCCATGAAACCGCTTCTCGTATCCTTGCACCGGAAAGTGAACCATCGTACTCGACAGCAGTTGTTATGTAGACCGCATGGTCCAATCCGTCTCGAAATTGATTCCACCAGATGGTATGGTGCTTTGAGATGCCTCCGCCTACCATAAGAGCACCGCTTTCTTCAGCCGGGAAAACGATATCCGCTAGTTCCTGCTGGTCCTTCATCATATCCAGTTTGAATTTTCTGTTGTTCTGCCAGTACATCCAAAGCTGCGAACCGAAGGCCCCGTCCGTGATACCCGGTACGTAGACGGGGATATCATTACGGGCGGCCCAGTGGAGTATAGAGTCTTTGTCATCTACTCTAAGGCCGACTTCGTGGATCAATTCTCTCGGACCTAGTACGTCGCCTTTTTCTTCTACTATCTCTGCCATTAAAGGCTGCATATGTCTTTCCAGCACCTCTCCGTAGGAAGAATTCGGGATGAATATGTTACCCAGACGGTTGACCCCCTGTCGGTGCAGTTCGGAATCGTCGGCTTCGAATTCACCGTGATAGTAATCCTCCCAAACACGGGCTAGGTCGTGGTCCAGTGTACCGCACGTGGTGATCAGTACCTGAAACAGATTTTTTCGTACAGCATCTTTGATGATGCCTCTGGTTCCCGTAGAAACTATACAAGCGGGAAAAGAGAAGAAGTTTATACCATCGGAGTCGAACATTCCTTTCATAACATCTCTAGCATAGCCTAATTTCTTGGAAACGAAACCACCGGAAGACTCGTATTGATCCATCAGTTCTTCCAGGGTCATCTCGGAGCGGATATCGTAGTCGTCTACCTTTCTTAGAGTCATAGAGTATGAAATATATGCTCGATATAACTCTTTTTTGGAATATTCACAGTCGTACGGATAATCCTAGTCCCTTGAGGAACTCGCAGGCTTTGCACAATTCACCCATAGTAGGCTCTCCGCACTCCACGCACTCATCCAGGGAAACTGTGCCTCCGTACTTGTTTCTCAGGGGTTCTTCCAGCTTATCGTATGAACTAAGGATGGCGTATTTGGTTCCGGGTATCGCATCTTCGAGTTCACCGATCACATCTCTGTAAAGGCCTCTTATGGCGGAAACCGCATAGGGGCATTCTTTGGTATGGATGGGGATATCGTTGAGTATAGCGTACAGGTAAACCTCGTTCTCCGGCAACGTTCTCAGAGGAGCTATCCTCGGTATCAAGCCTTCCTTCACGATACGATGGGGGCCCAGTCTGGACATCTTCTCCATGTCACCTCTGCAGAAGTTCATCAGTACCGACTGGGAAGTATCGTCCAGATTCAAGCCGGTAGCAAGCATATCTGCGTCGAATTTCTTTGCGGCGAGATTCATGGACCATCGTCTCAGAACACCGCATATGGAACATGGATTTATATCACTCTTTTCCAGCATACCGTCCAGGGGCATTCCGAAGGCATCTCGGAAAGATATTATCTCATACTCGATACCCATTCTTTCGTATTCATCACGGGCGATATCAAGGCTGCTCGGTCTGTACCCGGTTATACCTTCGTCTATGGTTACCCCCACCACACTGCTGTCCCTCCTGTTCTTGAGTATATTGGATATCATGCGTAGTGCAACCAAAGAGTCCTTTCCACCCGAGACGGCGACGGCGATCCTTTTTCCGCTGCCCATGTCCACCTGTTTTCTGAATTCTTTGTAAACCCTTTTCTCGAAAGATTTGATGAAATGATCCTTGCACAGGTGCGTACCGTTGTAGCGCATGTAGCTAACCGCATCTTCATTGCACAGACTACAGTCCATGAAGAACGCAACTGCGGGAGCTATAAAAGGATGTTGCGTATACCGACTGCATAACGATTATATAGTTTATACCACATGTTCAATCATGATAGCTTTGGGGGTTATCGGAGCAGTCAACAAGGGAGGACCAAGCCATGGGTAAAAATATCGTTATCGATATCAAAGATCTGACCAAGATGTATGGCGACGTTGTGGGGATTAAAAATCTTGATCTGAAAGTATACGACGGCGAGATCATGGGCTTCCTTGGTCCGAACGGTTCAGGTAAGACCACCACGATCAGGACCTGTCTGGGACTCCTGAAAAAAACCGGCGGTGACGTGAATATCTTCGGCATGGACTCACACGAAGATTCCGTTAACATACGTAAAAGAACCGGCTATCTACCCGGTGATTTCGGTCTTTACAACGATCTAAAGGTCATGACCATACTCAGATATTTGCTATCCCAGAGTGGAGTATCCGGCGAAAGCAGTATAAAACGATTGTCCGAACTGTTGGAACTCGATCTGAAAAGAAGATACGGAGATCTTTCCAAAGGAAATCGGCAAAAAGTAGGCATAGTACAGGCATTCATGGCGGACCAGGACCTGATAATCCTTGATGAACCTACGTCGGGGCTGGACCCTTTGATGCAGCAAAAATTCTACGGATTACTTAGAGAGGAAAAAGAGAAAGGTAAGACCATCTTCATGTCATCACACATACTGGCGGAGGTGGAAGAGGTATGTGACAGAGCGGCTATAATCAGAGGGGGAGAACTGCAAGTTGTGGAAGACATACACTCGCTGAAGGAGAAGATGGGTAAGAAACTGGTCATCGATTTTGAAAATGGAGTTGAACAAGATATTTTCGATATGGAAGGTGTGGAGGATGTTAAGATCGATGGTAGAACGGCCACCATGATAGTTACCAGCAATCTAGACGAGGTGATCAAAAAGGTATCACAACAGAACATAATCAACATGTCCCTGGAAACATTCAGTTTGGATCAGTTGTTCCTTACCTACTATTCCCGGGGAGGCAACCGTTGATGAATGTGGGAAATACCCTCTTGATGGAGCTCAAAAACAGTTGGAGAGGATACTTCATATTCACACTGGTAGTTATAATTATCATAGGGGGTTTTATTCAGATATATCCTTCGGTGAGCAGTGCCTTCGACGATGAGCTCGACGGTTCGGAAAACATCGAACTAGATATGGCGGAGGAAGCCGATTTCGTTGTTGCACACTTATCTTGGATCGATGTTCCAAATGCGAATAATTACACATTGCTGGTTGGTAAAAGTCCACAGATGATAGTGCCTGTCGATAGGGTCGAGGGAATCCATGAAAACGAGTACAGTTATATCATACCTTTGGAGGATGACGAACAGGAATGGTACTTTGGCATATTGGCTGTAATCGATGATGAGGAAACACGCACCGAATTCGTGGGCATGGAGAGCAACGTAGAGAGGATCAGTGTCTTGGAGGAAACATTTGGTATCGATTACAGTACCATTCATGGATTTCTCTCGGTGCTCTGGCGTATGTGGTGGTTTCTGTTGATAGGTCTTTACATAGTTTACATCTCCGTAATCAGCGTATCCAAGGATTACGAAGAAGGTCGTATGGACATCATTCTGTCCAAATCGATATCGCGAAAACAGTATCTACTGGAAAAATTTTCTGTGGTAGCATTATTTACATTGTTCCTTTTATCCATCGCCGGTTTGATAACCATCGCATCGGTCCATTCATTGGGTGAGTTGAGTAACATTTCTGCTTCCACATTATTCATCACCACATTGTTTTCATATCCTCTCTTTCTTGTGTTAATAGCTGTTTCTTTCCTTGCAGCCGTTTACTTTGAAGATTCGAAAAAATCCGTAGGATTTACTTTCCTTATAGTACTGATACAGTACGGTATCAATATGGTCGGTAACATGTCGGAGAACCTAGAGTACGTAAAACCATATTCCATTATCGCATACTGGAACCATGAATCTATGCTTTATGGGGAAGCGATCAACTGGCTAGATGTAGCCGTTCTATTAATACTCGCATCTGCGCTGATGTTCATCGCTCTTAGAATTTTCGAAGATAAAGACATACCGACGTGATATCATGATATGTATAATTGGTTCACGGAAAAATATCGAGGAGGGTTGCTTTAGTGTTAGGTAGAACGATGCTCATGGAATTCCGTAAGAGCTGGAAGGGATTCACGATATTCATAATCGTAGTGGTTTTCACAGCAGCTGGGATGGCACAGCTTTTTCCGGTTATCAGTGAAGCCTTCGAAGAAGTCGACGAATTAGAAGGCGAACAGTTTGTCCATATGGAGATAGAAGAAGATATCATACATCTGTCTTGGAAGGAGATGGATGATTTTGTTGAGTACATAGTCATCGAAGATAGCCATCCGTATATGGTGACATCCGGGGTGGTCAATAGAACTTCCCTGAATCATACATCTATTCCACATACGGAAGAAGTAAGATATTTCGCCGTCATCGGAGTAACCGATGAATCATCGAAAATACCTATAGGGATGACCTCTACAGCAGAACCTAGAGATCCTATTGAAGAGCTTATGGAGACGCCTTTCTACCGTATGTTCACCACCGGTCGGGCCGATATCACATTCGAAGAGATTGAAGGATTTTTATCTGTAGAGCTATACAGCTGGTGGATCCTACTGGTGGGTATTTACCTTGCCTATATATCGGTTAAAAGCATAACCGAGGATTTTGAGGAAAGAAGGATGGATATCATATTCTCCACACCGTTGCCCAGACGACAGTATCTGTTGGAAAAATTCTTTGCTTTAAGCTTGTTTACACTGCTTATGCTGGTGCTCTCCGGTATTTTTTTGATGCTCTCTGTACACTCCGTAGGTGAAGCCGGTGGTTCTGTTTTCTTTGTTTCACTTGTGACATCATGGCCTATGTTTCTAGTGATAATCGCGGTTTCAATGTTCCTTGGAGTACTAACCAAGAGTTCAAGGATAGCTGTAGGAGCATCATTCGCTGTTATACTCGTCCAGTATTCTTTATTCATGGCTGGACATATGGTGGAGTCTTTGGAATTCATTCTACCCTATACGATAAGTTATTATTGGGATTATAACTCGATCTTGTTAGACGGTATTTTTAAGCTCGGAGATTTCTTGGTTTTATCACTGTTGACTTTCATAGTTCTTGCAGCAGCCATTTACGTTTTCGACAAAGAAGACATACCTGCCTGATAGATTGAAAAACTTTATATGTTGCATATTCTATCCATTTACATGGACAGGCGACTGATGGTATTTAAGATAGTTATAGTGATTCTCACTGTGATAATAGTAGTGATCGCTTCTTTAGGCATATACTCTTCTTTTATAGACCCCATAATCAATCAGGCAGTATTCATAGATGTACCAGATGAAGACCAGATATCCTGGAGTTTCAACGAAGACAGTCTTGAGATAGATGCGTCCATATGGATAAATAATACGGGATACTACCCCTTGGAGGATATAAATCTATACGTGCTTATGGAAGGATTAAACGCCACTTTCTTTGAAGAAACTATGGACATCGAAAGGGTGGATTCCGGGGAGAACCGGGAGATCCCGATATCATTCACCGTAGACATGGAATCTCTACCCGGAGATATCACCATAGATGACCTGATATTCGACAACGTCATATTCAATATCACATCACATCTGACCGCAAACTATCCTTTTTCCTTGATGGATCTGGAGTTTGACTACGAATCTACCTTCGAATGGTTAGGTATAGTGAATAAGCTGGAATTCGATCATAACGAAACTCGTGTTAGCTCGGAACAGGAGGGCAGCGTGCTTGAAATACCCTTCGAGATAGATACCAACGATGTGATATCGGGAGTCGCCGAAGTCGATTTGGCTTTGTGGGACGAGGATAGAAACACCAAATATGCCGAAACTACTATGGAGGTACATCTGGGAGTTATTAATTACGACTGGATACGATTTGAGTTAGATGAAGAAAAAACTGAACACTTTATAATGAACAGCGAGACGGTACATTTTGTTGCAACCGTGTACCTTCCGGATTCAGACGTTTCTTTCGATTACACAATAGAACACTATTGGGGTGCACCACTGAGGGATTTTGAGATCGGAGAACTATCCGTGGATGAAAACTACGTATCTTCTAATTTGTACTTTTTCAACGACAGCCCGAGAACTCTGTATATGGTTATAGATATTGAAGTGATCAACGAGAATACCGGTGTAGTAGGGATATATGAAGAAAGTTTTACCGTGTATTCCGGAGAAGCCCTCGATGAAGAAATATCGATATACGTATTTGACATACCCGATTATGCAACCATTGAAATCCATGAAACCAATTCAGGATATACCTACGAAACGGTGGTGGAAGACATATGAAAGAAAAACATCCTGTGAAAGCGGTGATTACAGGCATACTTTATGTCGTCGTCTTCGTAGTACTGGTTTGGTTGGGGATAACCATCTTGTTGGGCATGGAGCCGGAGATGGAATTTTTGTTCAATAACACCTTATTTTACGCCGTGATGCTGGGTATCCCGATGTCCGCACTCGCAGCGTTAGGTGCATATTTCGAGCCCGGAGAGATGTATCGTTTGATATTTACTGTATCGTGTGTAATCGTTTCTCTCTTTTATTTCGTGTTCGTATTAGGCAGTCTCGATCTGGGATGGCATGGAGATGAGTTCGTTTACAGTATATCCATGGGTGGGATCCTGATATTGATCATCATACTGATGGTACTAAAAGTAGGTTACAATATAACCGAATACGCATTATGTCGTAATAAACTCAAGGCTGGAAATGATGAACGAGACGAATTATTGAGAAGAGCCAAGGGGTTGAAGCAGGAAGGCTGGCTGGTGGACGATCTCATCGAAACTATAAAAACAGACACGGAACAAGGGCGTAAGGCTCTTGAATGGTACGAAGGAAGGATCGAGTCACTTCGTTGGATAAAAAGTAAGTTTGAATCATTGGGTACCCATGAATACCAACTCAGTACGGAGAAACTCGAGAGAGATATGATGGATCCCCGTAATGATCCAGCCGAATTGGAAGATAGAGTGGATAAATTAGCTGATCATATCAACGATAAAAAGATGTGATTTTGATCATATAACAAGCTCCCAACGTCAATCTATTTATACCTGACCACTTTTTTGAGCAGTATGATAGACGACATAAGGGTAACTGAAAGCATCGTTGAGAGACATTTTAGTGAATTTACGGACAGACTTAGATCCGACGTTGCCATAGCCGGAGCGGGACCCGCAGGGATAGTAGCCGCTAGATATCTGGCAGAAAAAGGTCATAAGGTGACTATATTCGAAAGAAAGCTATCGCCGGGTGGCGGTATGTGGGGCGGAGGTATGGGGTATCCCGTTATCGTCGTTCAGGACGAATCTGTCGTAGAACTTCACGCAGTTGGCATAAAAACTCAAGAAGTGGGAGACGGATATCACACCGCCGATTCCATCGAATGCGTAGCAAAACTACTGGCCGGAGCCATAGATGCCGGAGCTAGACTGTTCAATCTTATATCCGTAGAAGATGTATTGCTGGAAGATATGCGTGTGAACGGTTTTGTTATCAATTCTTCACCGATAAACGTAGCTGGACTTCACGTTGATCCCATCACCATAAGAGCAAAAGCATGCCTCGATGCCACCGGACACGATGCCGAGGTCTGCCATATAGTAGAGAGAAAGGCCGGCAAACTGGATACGGAAACCGGGACCGTACTGGGCGAACTATCGATGTGCGCAGAGATGGGTGAGAAAACAGTGGTTGAAAACACCAGAGAAGTTTTTCCCGGACTCTGGGTAGCAGGTATGTGTTCCAATGCGGTAATGGGCGCCCACAGGATGGGTCCTATTTTCGGCGGTATGCTGTTATCCGGTAAGAAAGTTGCAGAGCTGATCGATGAAAAATTGTAAAAACAGGGAAAGTAATATATCGGATTACTTTGTAAATATGCAAACGGAAGTGTAGAATGGCATCGGAAAAAGCATCAAACGGTCTCGATAAAGAGTTCAACAAGTTCAAGAGTATGGAGCTACCCCGATTAGTAGTCGTTGGTAGCGATGCCCTTGATGATATAGGCGATACATGCAAAGATCTAAAATTATCCGGCAGAGGTTTGATTATATGCGACGCTACCACACGAAAAGTTGCCGGTGATAAGGTTTCAGAGATACTAGATGAGTGCGGTTACGATACCGAAATAAGAGATATATCGAGCGCATGCCAAGATACCGTTGATTCCGTTGTAGATGATGCCAGAGGAGAGATCCAATTTATGTTAGGAGTAGGGGGTGGAGTACCAATCGACGTAGCAAAATGTTCATCCTATAATATAGACGTACCTTTTATCAGCGTACCTACGGCGGCGTCTCACGACGGTATAGCTTCGGCAAGGGCATCTATAAACCGGAACGGTAACAAAATATCGGTCGGTGCCCATTCACCTTTAGCTGTTGTTGCCGATACTAGTGTTATAGCTAGAGGGCCTTACAGATTACTAGCGGCCGGTTGCGCAGACACCATCGGAAATGCTACTGCCGTCAAGGACTGGTTACTAGCTAAAAAATTAAGAAACGAGCCTTACTCTCACTACGCAGCCAATCTTTCGAAAATGACTGCATATTCTTTGATCAAAAATTCAGATAGCATCAAACCAGGTTTGGAGGAAAGTGCATGGCTGGTCATCAAAGCACTAGTTAGCTCCAGCGTAGCTATGAGTATAGCAGGCTCGTCTAGGCCTGCCAGCGGTAGCGAACATAAATTCAGCCATGCTTTAGATTCATTGGTAGAAAAACCCGCTCTGCACGGTGAGCAGTGCGGAGTCGGTACGATAATAATGATGTATCTACACGGAGGGGATTGGAAGGAGATAAAAAAGGCCCTACAAAATGTAAACGCACCTACGACTGCAAGGGGGTTGGACATAACCGAAGAAGAAGTGGTCGAAGCATTAGTTAGGGCGCCGGAGATAAGGCCGGAGAGATATACCATCCTTGGAAATAGAAGGATGGATCGTAGAGCAGCAGAGGCTGCTGCGATTGAAACAGGTGTGATATAGGAGGTTAAAAACATGACACATGTAACACTGATAGGAAAACGGTTAGCAAAGAAAGGACTAGAATTCGCATTCGGCGGATGCTTACCCGGATGCCAGAGCTGTGAAATAAAAAACTCTTGCTGCGGGCTTGAAAAGAATAAATGGTACCGTATCACCGATGTAAGAGATATGGTCCACGAATGTCAGGTACACAGCGATAAGGTAAGGGTGGTCGAAGTCGAAGAGATACCTTTGAGGACCTCAGTTAAAGGTAGGGGGTTGATCGAAGGTTCGGTGGTCACACTGGATAATAAACACTGTAAAAATATAGAGTGTGAGAACTATCAACTATGTAATCCTCCAGGTATAGAAACCGGTGATAAGTACCACGTAGATAAGATCGGTAAAAAATTGGAATGCTCCAAAAACTACGATTTAAAGGAAGTAGAGCTAGACTAACTACTTTCCACGTATTTTGTCATACCATCCTTTCTTTTTTTCTTTTTCTATCTCTTCAAATTCCTTTATAAGTTCTTTTTGTTTTGAATTTGTATCTTTGGGTATTTCCACATCTATTCGAACGATATGGTCTCCGGTACCTCCTCTTCCATCGGGAAGGCCCCTTCCTCTCAAACGATATTCCTGCCCAGGTTGTGTTCCGGGTTTTATCTTCATATCTACTTTACCTTCTAGCGTAGATATCCTGATGGTATCGCCGAGAACCGCCTGTACCATGGATACTTTTTGTTCGAAAAGAATATGGTTACCGCTTCTTTTGAAGGTCTTATGGGGCTTGACCCGGATATAGATGTATAAATCTCCTTCTCGTCCTCCGCCCTCGGCTGCATCACCTTTGGTCGGTGCCCTTAGGATGGTACCGTTATCTGCACCGGGCGGTACTTTGATAGTCAATGTTTCACTCTTTTCCTGAACACCTCTACCGTCGCATTTCGGACATGGATTTTTAACGAATTCACCGGTACCCCTACATTTTGGACATGCGGATACGCGTATCAGTTGCTGGAAACCTTGACGAGTTACGCTTCTAATTTCACCGGCTCCCTGGCACTGGGGACAGGTCACTCTTTCTCCATCTTTGCTTCCGCTACCTCCGCATTCTTTGCATTTTACTTTACGGTGTAGTCTGATGGTCTTTTCCGTTCCCTTCTTAATATCTTCTAGCTCTACTTCCAGAGTGACCCTTAAGTCATCACCTTTCCTTAAACGCCGTCTGCTGGATCCACGAGCGGTTCTCCTGCCAAAGAGATCGCTGAAGAGGCCGCCCATCCCTCCTCCGCCGATGAAATCCGAAAACAGATCTTCAACATCATCACGGTGTGAGAAGTCGTTCCATGTAAATCCACCACCGCCGAAATACTGGTCCTTTATGCCTTCTTCACCGTACATATCGTACTGGCGCTTTTTATCGTCGTCCATCAGGACTTCGTAGGCCTCGGAGATCTCTTTGAATTTCTTCCTAGCGGTTTCCGGATCTTCGGGATTTTTATCAGGATGATATATTTTTGCTTTTTTACGGTAAGCTCCCTTTATCTCATCCTTACTTGCGCTTTTTTCAACTCCTAGTCGCTGGTAATAATCTTCGGCCATGATATTATCTCATGCGAAATCGGAGGAGATATAAAAAGAAGAGGGGTTACTCTTCTTCGTCAACTACCTCATAGTCTGCATCGACGTATCCTTGTTCTTGCTGCTGTTCATCAGGCTGCTCTTGTTCCTGCTGCTGAGCCTGCTGTTGTTGTTCCTGCTGCTGAGCCTGCTGTTGTTGTTCCTGGTACATCTGTTCGCCGATCTTTGTCAGCATCTTTGTAAGCTCTTCCTTCTTGGTTTTGATGCTCGATATGTCGTCCTTTTCGATCGCTTCCTGAAGTTCCTTGATCTTCTGTTCTATCTGTTCCTTTAGTTCAGAGTCGATCTTATCCGAAAATTCCTCCAGGGTTTTTTCTGCGGATCCGACCAATACTTCCGCCTCGTTCTTGGTTTCTATCTGCTCTCGTTTTATCTTATCTTCTTCAGCGTGTTCCTCGGCTTCCTTCTTCATACGTTCTATATCGGAATCGGAGATCTGCCCCGTTGAAACTACGGTGATCCGATTTTTCTTGCCTGTACCTTTGTCCTCGGCTTCAACGTTAAGTATACCGTTCTCGTCCATCTCGAAGGTAACTTCTATTTGAGGGATCCCCTTCGGAGCCGGTGGTATACCGGTTAGCTGGAATCTTCCTAGGCTGAAATTATCTTTGGCCATGGTTCTCTCACCTTGTACCACATGAATATCCACACTGGTCTGACTAGCGGCTGCCGTGGTAAATATCTTACTGGCCTCCGTCGGTATGGTGGTATTCTTTGCTATGAGTGGAGTCGTTATTCCGCCCAGGGTTTCAACACCTAGAGTTAACGGAGTAACATCCAGTAAAACTATATCTTCCTTAACATCACCGGAGATCACACCGGCCTGTATGGCGGCTCCCACTGCCACACATTCGTCGGGATTTATCTTCATGTGGGGTTCCTTACCGAAGAATTCCTTAACAAGGTCACGTACGGGGGGTAAGCGGGTTGAGCCTCCGACCAATATAACTTCGTCTATATCATTCGGGGACAAGCCGGCATCTTTCATGGCGGTTTCCAAAGGACCTCTTGTTTTCTCTACGAGATCGTTGGTCATATTCTGGAACTTGCCTCTGCTTAATTCGATGACCAGATGCTTGGGTCCGCTTTCGTCTGCTGTGATGTATGGTAGATTGATCTCAGTAGTACCCCTGGACGATAATTCTTTCTTCGCCCTTTCTGAAGCTTCGTAGACCCTTTGTAGTGCTTCACGATTCTTTTTTAGATCTATGCCTTCCTGTTCTTTGAATTCTCCGATGCACCATTCAACGATCCTATCTGTCCAGTCGTCTCCACCCAGCTGAGTGTTACCGGAAGTAGCGAGTACCTCGTATACTCCATCGCCTATTTCAAGTATGGATACGTCGAATGTTCCGCCCCCAAGGTCGTAGACCAGTACTGTTTCCGCTTTATCTTCGTCCATCCTGTATGCCATGGCCGATGCAGTAGGTTCGTTGAATACCCGCTCTACTTTGAAACCGGCTATCTCACCGGCGGCTTTGGTTGCTTCTCTCTGGCGTTCGTTGAAGTACGCAGGAACGGTTACAACCGCACGGTTTAACTTGGTTCCCAAGTACGATTCGGCATCTTGTTTTAACTTTTTAAGTATCATACCGGATATCTCTTCGGGTGTGAATTCCTTACCATCTATGGTTACCTTATGGTCGGATCCCATCTTTCTCTTTATGGAAGTTATAGTTCTCTCAGGGTTTTTCACCGCCTGTCTTTTAGCTAATTCTCCCACCAATCGTTCTCCGTCTTCCTTTATAGCCACTATAGAAGGTGTAGTCCTACCACCTTCGGTATTTGGGATGATAGTGGGTTCGCCACCCTCCATGATCGCCATGGCTGAATTTGTTGTTCCTAGATCTATTCCTATTATTTTTTCGCTCATTTCATTCCACCTCTTCTTCGTTTACATATTTTCCAACTTTTACTTTTACCGGTCGTATCACATTCGAATTTAAAATGTATCCTTTCTGTAATTCTTCTAATATTTTATCGTGCTTTTCTTCATCTTCTACTTCTTCCGCGATCATGCATTCATGACGGTACGGATCGAATTCTTTGCCCTGTGCATCGATGGTTTCCAGCCCATGGTCATTCAAAGAATTCTTGAACTTTCGATGTATCAATTTAAGGCCGTCGTTATCTATCTCTTCATCAGCTTCTAAGACCCTTTCCAGATCATCCAATATGGGTAACATATCCCGTATTATACTCTCACTTGCCAGAGAAACAAGTCTCTGCCTCTCCTTCAACATCCTCTTTCGATAATTATCGAAATCGGCCATGGTTCGCTTAAGCGACGACTCTAGTTCTTCGATCCTCTTCTCCAACAGCTCGTCCTCTGGGATTTCTTCCGTAACAGATGGGGTCTCTTGTTCTTCTGTTTCTTCACTCAAGTTTTCTTTCGACATCTTTCTTACCTCACTTTACATTTATTCGTGATACCTCATCGGAGCTTTTCTTTTTCTTAAGCTTTACCTCGAGAACACCGTTAACATAGGTAGCATCGGCATCGTCGATCTCGACATCGGTAGGTAATCTTACCTGTGTGTGATATTTCCTTGCACTGTCTACGTCGATGATCAGTTCCCTATCCACAACCTTTAGATCGATATCTTTCTTTTCCACGCCCGGCATGTCCACCGTTACCAATACGTCATCTTCCGTTTCCTGGACATCGGTCAAAGGGGTCCACTCTCTCTCGTGATCCCTGTTAACGAAATAATCCTTAACATTACCAAATTCGGACACACGGGGGATCCCATCGGGACCGCTTTTCATGGATATTCCGAATACCAGCGGTTTGTGTTCCAGATCTTCCATACCGCGGTTCATCAATTCTTTCATCAATTTCTCTATCTTTTCGATCTCCATATTGAATCCCGGGATATCGAACGGACTTTTTTTATTCCACCATTTTACGTGATCTTCTTCTTCATTTTGTTCATCTTCTGCCATAATATCACCATATCTCTGTTTTACCTTTCATATCTTTTATCAATCTGAGTACCTCATCCTCCCTAACTCCAAGTTCCTTTGCTATAACTCTGTGGTCTGTTTCCCCGGTATTTAGTACGTGATAGAGTATACTCCTCTCACGATAATCATCAAAATGCTTCATTATATATTCAGATGCATGAGTCATCGCTATCTCTTTCAGTTTTAACATATAGAGCCGCTCTGTTTCTAAACGGCTCATCTCTTCGTTGATCTCCGAGATAAGTTTCCTCCGGGATTCCAGATCGCCGTCTCGTTTTAACAGTTCTATCTTTTCTTCTATGTCTTCATAGCCTTTTACATCTTCAGAACCGAGCTCATCTACATCTGCTTGGAATAGGCATGGACCTATATCGATTCGTACTGAAATCTCTCTGTTTAGTGAATATAATCTTGTAGGCGGGCCGCCTCTCTCGCTCTTAGACACCTTTGATATCACGATTCCGTGCCTTTCCATCTTATCGAGATGCTTTGATACCGCCTGCTGACTGGTATCTATTGCCCGGGATAGTTTTAATGGATAGTGTTCCTCCTGAGACAGTACCTCGAGGATCTTTCTCCGGGTAGGATTTTGGAGAAGACTGATAATTTTATCGAATTCTTCTTTGTTCATGTTAAATAATTGAAAGGGGAATGGGGTTGTTTATTTGATGTCTATCTTCTTCCCTTCGAGTTTCTTCTGTTCGACTTTCGGTAGCTTTACTTCGAGTACACCGTTCTTGAAAGAAGCCTCTGCATCTTCTGCTTTTACGTTCTCAGGTATGGGGATCTCTCTGTAGAATGAACGGAAGCTTCGTTCCTGTCGAAGGTAACCTTCACCTTCTTCTTTCTTTTCCTGTTTGGTCTCACCTTTTAGAGTGATCCTGTCATCCTTAACTTCTATTTCGATGTCTTCTTTTTTCAATCCCGGTAACTCCGCTTCCAACAGATAGTTATCGCCTACATCCTTGATATCTACCAGAGGCATCCTTTTTGTAGATCTTCCTCTTATACGACGTCTTATCGGTCTGTAGAACATTCCTCCGAAGTTCCTCTCCAGTTCATCGAACATCCTTTCCATCTCCGCCAATGGTCTGTAAAGCCAATCTTCGTCAAAAAGACCACCGGCTCGTTCTACCATGCTCTCTTCCTTCTTTTCTTCTTTCCCTTTTTCTGCCATCTATACCACCTCTACTTTACAACCTTGCGTTGTCATATTAGTATTTACTAATTAGTAGGAGGTTCTATATAAAGATTTGGTTCGGGTTCCCGGGAATTTCAATCACCTTTATAACCATGTTTTGCTTTTTATACGTGATGAGAAAAACGAAGATCGTCGCGACGATCGGACCGGCTTCCAGGGACGAAAAAGTACTGGCTAAACTGGTGGATGCGGGACTTGATATTGCCAGATTGAATTTTTCACACGGTGAGAGAGAGGAACATGCAGAGATACTGAAACTGATCCGGGATAGATTCCCCGAGATCTGCGTTATGCTTGATACCCAAGGACCTGAGATGCGACTTGGAGAGGTTGTCGATGGGACTATACTGGGGGAAGGAGACTATGTCGAACTATCCCACGGAGATTTTGTAGGGAATTCCAAAAAATTATCCGTTGACCATCCAAAATTGAACGATCATATCGATGTCGGAGACGTAATTCTTCTTTCAGACGGAGAAGTGGAACTAAAGGTGGAAGAATTGAAGTATTCTGCGCACTGCAGGGTGATCTACGGTGGTGAGATATCTTCCCGGAAGTCCGTCAATGTCCCCGGTAAGGATGTTGGTCTGGAAACACCCACCGAGAAGGATGTAAAGGACATCCGTTTCGGGATCAAGCATGGTTTCGACTTGGTTTCGCTTTCTTTCGTTAAATCCGGCGACGACATACGCAAGGTAAAGAAATTGCTCGAAGGCAGCGGAATACACATCGTTGCTAAGATAGAGCACATGAAGGCCGTTGATAATATAGATGAGATAATACGGGAAGCCGACGCAGTGATGATAGCTCGAGGTGATCTGGGAGTCGAGGTCCCTCCGTCGGAAGTTCCACTGCTGCAAAAGATGATAATACAAAAATGCAACCTAGCTGAAAAGCCGGTGATCGTTGCCACGCAGATGCTTAAATCCATGACCGAAAGTCCGCGGGCAACCAGAGCCGAGGTTTCCGATGTGGCCAACGCCGTTGTGGACGGCGCCGATGCGGTGATGTTGTCCGAAGAAACCGCCATAGGTAACTATCCGGTCAAATCTCTTGAAGTGATGTCAGAAGTGGTGATGAAGATGGAGGAATATCTGAGTGGTCGTGTGCATCACACAGTAGGTGAAAAAAGTAAAGATACTGCAGATATAATCGCAAAGAGTGTCTGGCAGGCCTGTCGAGACACCGATGCGAGGTACATCGTCGCCCATACTTCATCGGGTTACACGGCACACAAGATAGCAAAGCTACGGCCGGATACCCACATA
Source organism: Thermoplasmata archaeon (assembly GCA_007129655.1). Taxonomy (GTDB): domain Archaea; phylum Thermoplasmatota; class Thermoplasmata; order Halarchaeoplasmatales; family Halarchaeoplasmataceae; genus Haladaptatiplasma. The sequence goes on along the minus strand of SKVC01000072.1, from coordinate 520 downwards.
ATTGCATTCACCGATTCTCATCTTGTAAGAAGGCAATTGAATTTGGTTAGGGGTGTGAAGGCATACCATATTGAATTCCCGGAGCATGTGGATGTGATGTTCAGAGATACTACTGAGTTTTTATTCGAGAGAGGAGAGGTTGACAAAGAAGATACACTGATATTGACCGCAGGAGTTCCTCAACCGGTTACCGGCATCACCAACATGATGGAGATACGGACTGTGGAGAGTCTACTGGGTGAGATATAGCTACTCATCCTTGTGGGGGTGGTTGAAATTCCTGTTCCTGAGTTGGTTGCTGCATGCCGCCTTCCGATGGCTCATAAGAACTGTCAGGAGGAGGTGTCTGGGTTGTTTCCGGTGTTTTGGGTCCTTTCTTCTTTACCATAATAATTGCCAGTACTACGATGACTAGGACAATCGCTAGAAGTAGCCACCAGTAATCAGATAGGAAACCAGCTGCTGCCGGCTCGTCATCATCGTCGGGGTCATCAGGGTCATCGGGGTCATCAGGGTCATC
>SKVC01000089.1 GCA_007129655.1 Thermoplasmata archaeon | reverse complement strand
ATCGTATATGTGCACACGTCTGCCGCTACCAACCGCAAGCCAGTTTTCATGCACATCTAATATTGAATAATGATCCCAATTTTGAATAGATTCTTCCGGAACCTTTTGGATATAATCTGTTTTATTTACGAGTCCTGCAGAAGACCATACATAAAATGACCAAGGGTCTGCAGATATAAGATGATCTTCGTGCCACACTACAGATATTGGAGATCCGTCGTGTTCCTCAAATACATTTTCAACCAAACCGCTTGATGTGTCCCATATCTTAACTGTGCGATCCAGTGAACATGATGCTATTTTACTAGCGTCGTGGTTATATGCTACACCTGTAACTGTATTTTTGTGGGCTGTGTCAAAGTTAACCAATTTGTCTTCAGGAGAATACGTAGCTCCAGATTCTCCATGATCTGAATCGATGTACAGCCCGATGGTAGCATTCGCGGCATAAGGTATGATTGGTCTCCCCGTAGAGAAACCAAAATACCAATTATCATCGTCTCTAGTCGCGTATAGATCTGATATATCCCAGTAACCTTTCGCACTATCGGCACCTGTGCTTCCTACCAAGTCTAAATCGCCGAAATTATTCTCACCATCAACAACTATCGGGTTTGTATAATTAAAGGGTCCAGTACCTATTGTGGATGTGTCTGCATACCAGGTACCCGTTAAATCGCCCTGTGTTAAAAGGGACCTCGCTGAAAGCGGATCGAAGGCCATGGGCCATCCGTAATACGGTGAATCCTCATCCTCTACTGTAGCATAGCTACCCCATAGATCTGGATTGGCGAAATCTACACCGGTGCTGACTAATCCTACTTTTGAGCCTGTACCGTTGTAATTCTCCCAAGCATCTTCTAGATTGTGACTATCTATAGTGCCCGATACTCCGCCTGAAAGTAAGCTTTCTTGTCTTCCGCTTAGAGTACCGTAAACCGGATCTCCGCTCAGTGGTTCGTACCTACCGGTAGCCGCTAACGGTTTCGGTGGAATAAATTTTTCAAAATCTTCCGCAGTCTCTTCAACTTTCTCATCTATCTCTTCACTTACCTCTACAACACCGAATGAAAGTGGTATCGTAGACAGTAGAACGAAGATTCCTATAGCAATCACTAAAAACTTCTTCATGTTCTTTTTGGTAATCATAGGGACACCTTGACCTCTCACACTGCACACATAATATATAAAAATTACGTAGATTTCACGGTTTTTTAGATCATTACCAATGTAACTTCCATTCGGAGGATTTTTTTCCTTCAAGTTCACATGATGTGTGTTTGCAAACTGTGTTGAGTTCTATCAAATTACACACCCCTACAAAATATCCTGTTAAAGATCTGCAAAACAAATGTGTATCCGTGCAAATTCCACGACCTGTAAGTGATCCTTGATTTTTATTTACTAGTCGTCCTTCTAGCTCACCGAAGTCAAAAAATTTACCCCAATAATCGCCTACCTTTTCCATCATCACCCCGGGTTTTTTGAAGAATTTGATATACCATCCCACAACGCTTTTCATCATCGGTGCTTTTTTAGACATCCTGTCGAATTCGCTTTTTCCGTAGAGATTATAAAAACTATCGAGTAACAATAGATGATATTCGAAAGGGTATGCTTTATTCTGCTCGATCTCCCCCATATGGCTAGGTCCTCGATATCCTTCCTCTATCATCTTTTTGAAAATATCGTCCAAGCCCTTTCTACCCCGGGTATTTTTTACATGATGTAACTTCCCCAGTAATGCACGGCCGTAAACCATCTTCTCAGTTCCCTTTTCAATAGTCATATTTCTGCCACCTTCTCCCGAAAGATTTTCTTCCCGTAACTGTAGTTTCAGTGCCTTCCCTTATTGTGAATCGATAGTAAACTGAAAGATTTATCATGTATTCTTTCGGTCTTCACTACTTCATATACAATGCGAGATGGTTATATATAATTTTCTTTTTTCCCAATCGGGAAAAGATTAAAAGTAAAGTGCACTTTGGCACGTTGATTAACTTGTACGATGTATTGATTGTTGGTGGCGGTCCTATCGGGTTAAGGGTAGCTCAGAGGGCTGCGGAAGCCGGTTTCGAAGTTAACGTACTCGAAAAGGATCGGTGTATAGGAACACCGGTTCGATGTGCCGGTCTGGTATCGCCTAGAGTGGTAGCCATGACAAAAACCAATTCGGTGATCGATGAATTCAGCAAAGCTACGATACATCCACCAAATTCAGAAGAACTGGTTCTAGAAGCGCCTGAAAGTAGAGCTTTTGTGCTTGATCGGGCGGCTTTCGATAAGGAGATGGCCAAGAGATCCATCGAAGCCGGAGCCGAGATAGAACTGGGCTGTAAAGCGATCGATACGAAAGGTGATGAATTAGTTTACTTAAAAGACGGTTTTAAGGGTAGGGTCAAAGCGAAGATGATGATCGGAGCCGACGGCCCCAGTTCGATAATCCGACGGGTATCCGGATTATCGGGACCGAGGGAGATCATTCCGGGTATCCAAGCCGTGGTCGGGGAGAAGAGTAATGGAATACACATCTATATCGGTAACGAAATCGCACCCGGGTTTTTTGCATGGTCCGTCCCGCATACCGCCGGTACGGTTTACGGACTAGGAGCAAACGACGGGCGGGCTTACGAGCATTTGATTAACTTTCTAAAGTCGAAATCCGTTGATGATAAAGTTTTGGGGATCCAAGCTGGATCGATACCTCTCGGTGTCATGGATAAAACCGTGGGCGACGGACTTATGCTGGTAGGCGATGCCGCCTGTCAGGTAAAACCTCTTTCCGGCGGTGGCCTGTACACCGGTCTTGTAGCCGCGGATCACTGCGCTGATGTCTTGATAGAATCCTTGGAAACGGGAAACATTTCTGCGGAATTTCTGGAAGAATATCACCGACGATGGCAAAGGGATTTGAAACGTGAATTATCAAAAGGCCTCTGGATGCGGAGAATTTACTGTGGATTTAGTGATAAAGAATTGGACAAATTATTCGATGCGCTCAGAGGCGAAAAAATACTGGATGTGATCGGAGAAAGAGGGGATATAGACTATCCTTCAGCGCTGGCGAAGTCTGTGCTCAAGACGTCTCCTAAATTGCTTAAATTTGCCGGACCATTGATTAAGAATCTTTTCTAACCATGGGAATGAGTTGTATTCTTCTTGCATGTAGAGCATAACTGCAAATATTCCGAAGAAGGCCGCTAACCCTCCGAGCAAGTACTGAGGCCATCGAGGTATCGGTGTCTTTACGGTAAAGCTGGTATCGGGTAATATGCCATTTACTTCGAGATGTGTGATGTTTATACTCCCTGAATAATAGGTACCTTTTTCCGCTTCACCGGGCCGCCTCGTGGCGAAGGACCATTCTTCATCTGTGAAGTATCCTCGAGATCGCATCACACTGTGGTTTCCAGTCGGTTCGTACGTAAATTGTATTTCAAATCGAACGAAGTAAACACCCTTCTCTGTATCCTTTTCCGTGAGAAGGACGTGGTCGAGTGGAAAGGTTCCTCCGCTAGGTAATACACCGAGTTCGAAGGTGGTCGATGTAGTTCCAGTGGATCGGAAAACCGGCGGGTTATCGACTTCGGATATGTTCTTTTCGAAGTCGAGAGTGGCATATCCGTATATCTCCGTAGTGAATCTTACATCCAGAAAATCTCCATCGTACTGGTTACTGATATTGAAGGATAATCTACCGGATTCCGACGGTTGTATAATAGGTGTTGAAAATTCGGAAAGGATCTTATTCGCTTTACCCGGTTCAGAAACCTCTGTAACATAGGCCTGGATGCTCCCTGTCGTTATAAGGAATACCATGAACAAGGTTATAACCGTGGTAACTAACGCTTTATATCGCATCTTACAGTTACAGTACCTTATAGGTATAAAATACTTATGTGAAAAGCTCTATTGTTTCAAGATGACGAAGAAACTTCCCGTGATGGAAGTGCCCCTGGAAGATGGAAAACATGCGTTGAGAAGGATAAAGAGAGATGGAATCTTAGATCCAGATCGTGAAGTAACACCGATAGGTGGTAAATTGCTTATTCCCGTTACAAAAGGTGGTAACGGGTACTCGGATAAATTACCAATCAAAAACAGGGTGCCGTCACCCTATGAAAATATAGTAGCGCATGTTGACATACCAAAAAAATTGATACCTTTACTCCCCACAAGATGGGAGCGCATTGGAAAGGTACTGTTATTGAAATTGGCCCCCGAACTGCTACCTTACAAAGGTATTATCGGGCGTTGCTATGCTAAGAACATCGGGATGGATACAGTTGCTTTACAGGGAGATATCCTGGGACGAACCAGGAAACCGGAAATCGAGATAATTTACGGTACGGAAACAGAAACCGTTCATCTTGAGAATGATGTGGAATTCAAATTAGATGTGGCAAAAATAATGTTCTCCAGCGGAAACATCGACGAGCGTATACGTATGTCTAAAGTTGATACGGACGGTGAAATAGTAATCGATATGTTCGCCGGGATAGGATATTTCAGTCTGCCCATGGCCGTCCATGGCACTCCGGAACGGATCTACTCTCTTGAGATCAATCCTGTTGCCCATGGATATCTGCAGGAAAATTGTAGGATCAACAACGTTGAGAACGTGGTTAAACCCGTTTTGGGAGATAATCGTGATTTTTCCTGTGAAGAACCGGCGGACAGAGTTGTCATGGGATACCTGCATGACACGTGGAAATATCTGTACAAAGCTTTCGAGTTCCTTAACGACGAAGGCATCATCCATTACCACACTCTAGTTAAAGAGGGCGAAATAGAAGTTGGTTTGAGAGAACAGCTAGCTGACTGTGGGATCGATGATTTCTCCATATTGAAATTGAAAAACATCAAATCCTACGCCCCACATGTCTATCATGTAGTCGCAGACGTAAAAATAGGATGATAAGAAAAGGATATATATCTTCCCTAACTATCGGCTTTACGGTGAATTCATGCCCATATGCCAAAATTGCGAAAATTTTTACACCTTTGAAGAGGAAAGGACCGGAAGATGTCCGAGATGTGGTTATAATGTTGGCTCTCGATATCCGGAACCCGATGATCCCAAACCCTATCGACCGAATCGGACCGGAACGGACATCTCAGGCACATTATCTCTGACATTTTCTCTGATTAGAGATAATTTTACAAATATCCTCGTTTACTTACTAATACCTATATTGATCGTGTCGATCATCAACATATTCGCTACGTGGACATTGATTTCCGCCATGGAGCCCATGACCGGCGGAGAGGTCGACGAAACCGGGATGGAGAACATGTTCAGTATCATCTATACGATGTTATTGATATTCATACCCCTGAGCATGATGACCTGGATGATCGAGATGCTTTTTGCCGGCGGTATTGTGGGCATGGTAAAGGAGGGAGCCCAAGGTAAATCAATGAACGTAGGTACCGGTTTTGATGTCATCAAAAAACATCCTCTGGGGTTGATAGGAGCCAGCATCATCCTTACGATAGTGATCTCTCTGGGAACGGCGCTTTGTCTGATACCCGGATTGATCTTCTGCTACTGGTGGCTTTTTACAATACCGATCATTGTGATAGAAGGCGTAGGCATCTCTGATGCCATGTCATCCAGTAAAAAGTTTGCCAAGGATCACGGTACCATGGGTTTTACGATCGTATTGATAATACTGATCATCGTGATGAGTTTGATCGGGAGCATCATAGGTGGTATGATAAGTGGCGTATCATTATTCTCTTTAGACCCGGCAATGCAGCAGACCTTCGTGTTAGGTCCGCGATTTATAGTGAGTCAATTTATCGGCGGCATTATAAGCGTCCTAGTAACTGTAGTGGCGGTGATGTGTATAGCTGTCCACTACCTACGAGGAAGACCGTCTTTCATGCAACACGTACCCGATTTCGGTGAGAATTACAAACCTCCGCCACCTCCACCCACTGAGGATGATTATCGTTCACTTTACGAGCGGTAAATATTTGTAATTAGGCTACAATCATATATAGATAAGATGAAGGAAGCTATGTTCTACGAACAAATAGGGGACGAAAAGGTCCGATGCCATCTGTGTGCACATCATTGTACAATAAAGGAGGCGAAGAGAGGCATCTGTAATGTACGGGAAAACCAAAAGGGGAAATTGTATTCTCTGGTTTACGGTAAGGCTGCTTCTCTCGTACCGGATCCTATAGAAAAAAAACCATTGTATCATTTCCATCCGGGAACCCGGGTTCTTTCCTTCGGAACCATGGGGTGTAACTTTCAGTGCTTATTTTGCCAGAACGCTTCGCTGGCCCGGGGAGAGCCAGAGAGTCAATATCTATCGGAACTTACGGTAGAAGATATCGTCGATCAAGCTTTGAAGTACGATGGGATAGCATGGACATATAACGAACCCACGGTGTCTTACGAGTTCAGCTACGACGTTTTTCGTGAATATAAGAAAGCAGGAGGGGGATACACTGCATACGTAACGAACGGATACATGGAGTTGGAACCATTGGAAAAATTATCCCCCCATCTGGATGCTATGAACATCGACATAAAGGCATTCACCGATTATTTTTACGAAGAGATTTTGGGCGCTAGATTGCAGCCGGTACTGGACAACGCGATAAAATCTGTCGAACTAGGCATACATACGGAGGTCACCTACCTGATCATTCCAGAGCATAACGATGAATCCGAAGAATTGAGAGAATTCTCGGAATGGGTAAGAGATGATCTTGGAAGGGATGTTCCGGTCCATTTTTCACGATTCCATCCCGCCCACCGTATGCAAGATGTTCCTACTACACCGGAGAAAAAGATGAAAGAAGCGAAGGATATCGCACAGAAAGTCGGCTTAAATTACGTGTATCTAGGTAATCTGCCTGCAGATAACTCCACACGATGCCCCGGGTGTGGTGATGTCGTTCTCTCCCGTTCTTACTTTTCATCTAGTAAATCAAAGCTAGAAAACGGAAAGTGTAAAAAATGCGGGACCGACATACCGATCGTTTATTGATATCAGATGACTTCATATTCTATACTGAATTCCTCTTCCCTTTCTCGATTCAAACTCTGCAATCTATCGATCATGGCTTCCGCTTCATGGTCTGATATCAAAAGTATTACGTTCAAACCTCGTTCAGCAGCGTTGATGGATGCGTCCAGGGGTGCAAAGATTATATTCGGTTCCAGACCGATTGAAACGGCGAGACCGTACTGTGCTTCTCCTGTTACGGCTAAGACATCATAATCTATCGACTGGAACTTTTGTTTTAACTTGTTTTTCGAATCGTTCAAAGAACCTTCTATACCTGTTTTGACAAGTGTTATATTTCCCACTTCCATCTCTGTAATTCCCTGGAGATTTCCCACTAGCAAAGGTTCGCCTTTATCCGCAGAAGTTAAAGCGGTGCCTAATGACGTTCTATCCGAAGTGTCTGCTCGAAGAAATCCGTTTTTCATGTAAAGGCCGACCTTGTCCCCCTTTGTTATCGGTCCATCTGCGATGGAAGTGCACTGCTTGATCAAGTCCATATGTTGGCTGGCCTCGTCGATAAAAGTGTTCAATTTAGCGATAACCTCTCTGACGAGTTCCATACCTTTAGGTGTAGGATGGTACTTTTTACCCGAAGTATCTAGAAGACCATTTTCCTCCATCTCGGAGATATAATTGGAAACACCCTGTTCGGTCATGCCTAAAGGATCTGCTAGGTCCGAGAGTTTACCCGGCCTTTCTAGTACTGCACGATACAGTATAAGAAAGCGGGTCATTTCCTTTTTATCTCGTAGAAGATTCATCTAGAAGGTTACAAAATTCAGGATGTATAAGGTTTTCCATTATCTGCATACTATGGAAGCGTAGCCCACTACATCCCGCATGCTGGAGATGTCTCCGCTGGTGGAGTACTTTAACAACTCTGCAGAGCTGCAGTCCGTACCGTACATCATGGCCGCCACAGGGCCGTAGCCGCACATGGATATGTGTTCGTCACGGATCGATCTGTAAAGTCCTTCGGCGTCGCTCGCTGTTATCATATCTATGGTTTTACCGTCTTTTTTCTTCGCAGTTTCCTTTAATACATAATGTGAAAAATCCGTAGATGCCACGATAACGACATCTCTATCGGCCACCGCATCACGGATATGTTCGCCAAGGGCTTTGGCTGTATTGATATCCTGCTTTAGCATGCAAATAGGGACTATTTTTACATCATCAAAAAGATACTGGATGAACGGCAATTGCACTTCGATAGAGTGTTCATTTGAGTGAGCCCTTTCATCGATCCGGACCAGTTCGTTCTGTAGCCCGTCTACTAAATCTTTATCGACCTGTATGGTACCCAACGGTGTTTTAAAATCCTCAGCGCTGATCGCTACATCCGCTCCGAAACCGTGATGGTTAGGGCCTATAACTATGATTGTTTCCGGGATGCCGTCTTCATAAAGTGCCTTAAAGCCGTGGGCCGCTACCGGACCGGAATAGACGTAACCTGCATGCGGTGAGACTAGGCCTTTTATCTCTCTGCTTTCTCCCCTTTCATCTGGAATTTCGCCGGGACCTAGTTCGTGCTTAAAACAATCTTCTATGCTGTTGATTAAACCACCTTTCGTCCCGGGATAGAATTGACCTGCTACAGCGGGTTCTCTTACCATATCTAATTCACCTATGTTGTTATTTGTGTGAAATGTATATAAATCTGTCGTCGGAAAAATCTTAATGTATCGTATCATCTACTCCTTTATGATCCATATAGACGGTTCCTACGGTGAAGGCGGCGGTCAGATATTGAGGACCGGGGTGGCCATGTCCATGATCCATCAGAAAACCGTCACCATCGACAATATCAGGGCCAACCGACCGAAGCCCGGGATGTCCGCCCAGCATTTTAAAGCCATAACTGCCGCTGCGGAAATTTGTGGTGGAGAAACTGAAGGACTCGAGATAGGATCTACTAAGCTGGTATTTGAACCAGGTGATTTAAAGGAGGGGAACTATAAGTTCGACATAGGCACCGCGGGCAGCGTTACACTGATGCTCCAGGCACTCATACCTGCAGCGCTTCACGCCGATGGAAACACAAATTTTACATTAAAGGGTGGAACCGACGTAAAATGGTCCCCGCCATACGATTATTTCGAGAATGTATTTTTGCCTCAACTGAAAAGGATGGGGTGCGATATTAAGAGTCAGCTTATCAAGAGAGGGCACTATCCGGTGGGAGGCGGAGAGATAGAAGTGACGGTTAGGCCCGGAGAGCCAAACTTGCCCGGGAGCACAGGAGACGTCGACGGCATCCGAGGAAAGGTGTTCGTAAGCAAACTGCCAGAACATATCGCTAAACGTATGAAAAAAGCCGCTCTAAAGGAATTGATAGACTATCGTGTGTCCGTATCAACGGAAATCGGTGATTCACCGAGTCCGGGAACCGGGATCACACTCCGGACAACCGGAGATAGGATCATCGGATGCGGTGTTCTCGGTGAAAGGGGTGTTCCGGCAGAAGAAGTCGGTAAGAGTTGTGCCCGGACTTTGTTGGAAGACATCGACGCCGGTGTTGATTTGGATCCATGGTGTGCAGACCAGATGATCCCCTATCTAACTATGGTTAGTGGTTCGGGAGAGTTAACTGTGAGAAAGGCTACCGAGCATCTACGAACCAATATATGGGTGGTTAACCGATTTGGACACCGGATAAAATTAAAGGAAGGAAAAGAGATAACCATTCAATACTGAGGTGTAAGATATGAAAAATAGACCAAGGGTTATAGTCAACGTGGCCATGTCCGCCGACGGTAAGATCGCTTTGACCGGGAACAAGGAGGTCAAGATATCCGGTGATGAAGATTTTAAGAGAGTTCACGAACTGAGAAACCGGGTAGATGCAATAATCGTCGGCATAGGCACCGTACTTGCAGACGACCCTAAGCTGACTGTGAAGGAAAAATACGTTGATGATCCAAATAAACCGCTTAGAGTTGTATTGGATTCCCAGGGAAGGATACCGGAAAACTCGAACATATTCAAGGACGATAACTATCTGATAGCTACAGCACAAGAAACCGATCGGAAGGACTTTGTTCGATGCGGCGACGGAGATAAAGTGGATATAAATACGCTGCTGAGATTATTACATGAGAAGGGTGTTCGAGAGGTACTTGTTGAAGGTGGCGGAGAAGTGATATATTCGTTTTTTAGATCCCAGGCAGTAGATGTGTTCTACGTATTCGTGGGTAGCTTGATCATCGGAGGTAGAGATGCTCCAACACCAGCGGACGGAGAGGGAGCTCGGTTGTTAGATGATATCATACAACTCAAACTAATTTCCCAAGAACCCATGGACGACGGTGTCCTTCTGAAATACGAAGTGAATTACCATGACTAAATTCCTCTTGGATAGGATGCTAGGTCAAACTACAAAATGGCTGAGATTGATGGGTGTGGATGCCGAATACGCCCCGGAAGTTGAGGATGATGAGTTGTTGCGGATAGCCCGGAGCGAAGAACGGATTTTGATCACTAGAGATAAAGAGCTCGCTAAGTCAAAAGGTGTTTTTCTAGTACCGAAAGCTACTCCGGAAAAAATAATTCATATACTGCTGAAAGAATTCGACGTGGATATAGAACCAATGACCAGGTGTTCTAAATGTAATTCGATCGTTGAATCGGTGGACAAAGAGACCGTTAAAGATTCTATACCGGAAGGTGTTCTTGAGCGATGCAACGAATACTGGAGATGCATCGGATGCGGCCAAATATACTGGAAGGGGACTCACTGGGAATATATCATGGCAACTATAAACAATATATTGAATTCTGTTAAAGAACCTTAGCCATGGCCTCTTTCATCTTACCTATTCCCTTCTCTATCTCTTCCACGGAACGAGCGTAGGAAAGTCGTAGGTAGCCCTCACCCTGGCTGCCGAAGGCACTACCCGGTAACAGGCATACACCGGCTTCGTCGAGCATGTAATTAGCCAGTTCCTCGCTCTTCATACCGGTTTCCTTGATATTCGGGAATACGTAGAAAGCTCCTTTGGGATATATACAGCTCATACCAGGGACTTCGTTCAAACCGCTGACGATAGCTTCTCTTCTCCTAGTAAAGTGTTCCATTATATGATCTACGAAATACTGGCCGTTTTTCAAGGCTTCCACACCGCCTTTTTGCACGAAAGACGTGGTGCACGAACCGATGTCTGCGAATAGATGGTCGGCTTTGTGTATTATCTCCTTGGGCGCCACCATGTATCCCAACCGCCATCCGGTCATGGAATAGGCCTTTGAGAAGCCATCAACTATTATTGTCCGCTCTTTACATTCGTCGAGATAGGACGGGCTGTAGTGTTTCTCCCCGTCGTAGAGCATCTTGCTGTATATCTCATCGGAGAGTATATATGAATCGTGCTCTTCCGCCATCTCGGCGATAGCGTGTACGTCTTTTTTCGAGAGAACGCCTCCGGTGGGATTCTGGGGCGAGTTAAGCAGTATCAGGCCTGTTTTATCGCTTATATTGTCCTGGATCTGCTCCGGGATCATCCGGAATTCGTCTTTTTCGTAGAGTGGTATCTGAACTTTCTTAGCACCCATGTAACCGACCAGGGAATCGTACTGGAAATAGAACGGGTTCTGATAGATCACCTCGTAGCCCATGGCTATAGTGGTCATCAATCCCAAAAATATACCGGGTTTGGCCCCGGGTAGAACCATTATCTGCTCTTTATCCGGTCGGAAGCCTCTGGATTTCGCGATATCATCCTGTATAGCTTCCACCAGTTCGGGGATCCCCATTGTGGGTACGTAGTGAGTAAAACCTTCGTCAAGGGCCTTCTTAGCCGCTTCTTTTACATTATCCGGTGTATCGAAGTCCGGCTGCCCGATCTCGAAGCGTGTGATATCTCTTCCCTGGGCAGCCAGCATATTGGCCTTTGTTAGGTATTTGATGGGGGGTTCGCCACGGAGCATGGAGAAGTCTGCGGCTATTCCATTAGCCATCTTCTCATCTCAGGGTTTCGGTATGCAGAGGTCCTTCGCACCGTGTTTTGAAAGTTTAAGCTCAGAGCATTCATCCTGAATTATGTTGTGGATTATCTCGGCGTACTTTACCTTTTCTTTGGCAAAGTTAGCTAGGAATCCGGGATCGACCCAGGGTTTGTACATTCCTGCTCCTGCGGCTAATCCGTAACCAGGTTCTATCTTGAAATAACAGGGCGCAGATACTCTGGCCAGGTCCGGTGCCTCGTAGAATCGATTGAATCCACCCATGGAATCCGCTAGATAGATGTGTATGTCGATGGGAATATCGATTGCTTGCCTTATGGAAGCGAACATCGGTATCGATAGATCACCTATGGGATTGAATGTTCCGGCACCCAGATCTTCCAGGAGTTTACCTCCGGCGGCGTTGGCGTGGCCGGCATAGATTGAAACTTTAAAGGTAACATCCTTTGGGATCAAACCTAATTTCTTTAGCTCGTTTGCTACCCAAAGCATGCCTTCGTCTGTAACTAAAAATCCTCTGAAGCCAAAATCGATACATCTTTTGATGTCTTTGAAAGCATGGACCATGTTGTCCGAGCCCCTAACTCTCAATCCGGAAAGTGCTCCTTCCGGAGTGGCTATTTGACGTCCGGTGTTCCAGCTAGCACGGGGGCCAGGGGTTATGATTATCTCGACATCGGCATCTGCAGCCGTTTTTGCAAATTGCTGAAGTTCATCATCCGTAAGAAGTGTGCTGCCCATCACCGTACTGATCAATCTATGCACAGGTACTCCCCTTTCCTCTCTTTCCTCGATCAATGCCTCCAAAGTAGAAAGTCTTTCCACACCGGATATCTCCATCCTGTAATGGCATCCGTCCGGGAAACTTTTCTTGGACTTTGGTAGGTCCGTCGGGTCTTTGCTCGGTACGCCCAATTCTTCCATGGCATCCATAATTTCTTTCATTCCTTTCATGTTTACACCGTATTATATTTCTCCGTTAGGGTGATATATGATTAAAGTATTTAACTTCTTTGAACCAATTTTTCCATGGCCGTTTGTATCCTTGCCAGACCTTTCTTTATCTCTGCCTGTGAACATGCATATGATATCCTAAGATGTCCTTCGCCTTGGCATCCGAATGAACTCCCGGGAAGCAGGCAAACTCCTGCTTCGTCAAGTAGATGATCAGCTAATTCCTTGCTCTTCATGCCGGTTTCTTTGATATTAGGGAATGCATAGAATGCACCCGTGGGATAGATACAGCTCATCCCGGGTATTTTATTCAACCCTTCTACCACTAGCTTTCTGCGCTGATCGAATTCTGTCATTATCATATCTACGAAGGTTTCGCCGTTTTTCAACGCCTCGACGGCACCCCACTGAGAGAATGAATTTGTGCACGATAGGGCGTCGGCTACGAGGAGTTCTATTTCCTTTATCACTTCTGCAGGGGCTATCATGTATCCCAGTCTCCAACCGGTCATGGCATAGGCCTTGGAAAATCCGTCTACGATTATTGTACGTTCTTTACATCCGTCGATATAGGCCGGGCTGTGATGCTCCAGGCCGTCGTAGAGCATCTTACTGTATATTTCATCGGATAGAACATATATGTCGTTTTCCTGGGCCATCTCTGCGATAGCCCGAATATCTTTTTCCCGAAGAACTCCGCCGGTGGGATTCTGCGGCGAGTTCAGTATCATCATCTTTGTTTTTTCGTTTATACGCTCGTTGATATCTTCCGGATCTATGCCGAATTGATTATCCTCGTAAAGAGGAAGAGGATTTTTACGGCATCCGGCGTAGCCCACCTGGGATTCGTATGTGAAAAATCCCGGATCCGGATATATGATCTCGTCTCCCTGGTTAACCAGTGCTAACATCGAGAAATAAAGACCGGGTTTTGCACCGGGAAGAACCAGTATCTGGTTATCGTCGGGTCTGAATCCTCTGGTATTCTCGATATCGTCTCTTATAGCTTCCTTGAGTTCAGGGATTCCGTCTGTGGGAACGTAATGTGTGAACCCATTTTTCAGTGCTTTTATTGCCGCATCCTTGATGTTTTCCGGGGTATCGAAGTCGGGTTGTCCGATCTCAAATCTTACGATGTCCCTTCCCTGTGCTTCGAGTTTGTTTGCCTTTCGTAGATATTCCAGGGGTGGTTCCCCTCTTAACATGGATGCATCGGCTAATATTCCTTTATTCATGTTGATTTCCTTCCAGAGTGAATCCCAGATCCAGTTCGTCCAATCGTCCTGCTGTGGGAACTCCGTTCATGTCCCATCCTCTCAGTTTGTAATACTCGTTGAGCATGGTCTCGAACATCTCTGTGGTAAATGCGTTCCCTTCGGTGGGACCGTCCGGAAGCGGTTCGTACATCCTTTGTGGTAGAGAATCATCCTCTCTTGTGATGCCCTCCCGGATATTGTACATACGTATAAGATTCCATATGCGTTCTCCGGCCTTCAGATATTCCTCTTCCGTAAGTTCGAACCCTGTTGCAGCGTTGAATAGTTTTACGAATGTTTCAACTCCAAAGGGGACGAAATCGCACATGACCAGTGAGTAAGCGGCGGCCCGTTCGTCCTGTGTCTCCTTAACCAGCTTTGCACGACCGTCGGAAGAGAATCGTTCATCCATCTCTAGTTCCGCTCTTACCGTCCATGCTCTCTGATGGCAGGCTCCTCTATCGCTGGTAGCGTAGGCCAAGCCCATCCCCGGCGAGCCCCTGGGTTCGTATCCCGGGAACTCCATACCCTTCGAGTGTATAGCGAAGTCCGAAGAGCCTTTGCCTATCTCTGCCGAGGCTCGTTTAACTCCTTCCGCCAGCAGGTCGCCGATGCCTTCTCGTTTTGCTATCTTTTTTATCAGCTCTACGTATGGTTCAGGCTCTCCGAATCTTGGTTCCAGACCATCCATCATCTCTTTCGTGATCAGGCCTCGTTCGAAGCACTCCATTGCCCAACCCAGAACGTTACCCGTTGATATTCCGTCGAGTCCCAGTTCGTCCACCAGGTAACTCGCTTTCGAAACCGCTCCAAGGTCCCCCATCATACAGTTGGAACCGAGTAAGACCAGGAGTTCGTACTCCGGGCCCTCAAGTTCGGTACCGGCGTGTTCGCCTTTTTTAACTATACTGTGCTTACCGCAGCGTATGGGACAGCTGTAGCAGCTTACGTCTCTTTCCACTATCTCCTCCCGCATGGTCTCACCGCTTATCTTCTCCGCATCAGCGAAGGTAGCGTGCTGGAAATTTTTAGTCGGTAAGATACCGTACTCGCTCATTGGGTTGATCCATATCGGCGTTCCGTATCGTGTACGATTCGCTACGAAATCATCGTCTTTCGTTATCTGGAATGCTTCCTTGGAAGCTTCTTTGAATGCATCGGGCTCTGCAGGTTCGACCTTTCCGGTTCCCTGAACGATTATAGCTTTGATATTCTTAGAACCCATGACGGCACCGGCTCCGCCTCTTCCCGCCTGGCCGCCCCGGGCCTTCTGGTCGTATGTATCGATGTTGATCATTGCGTATTTGACCATATTCTCACCGGCGGGACCGATGGTGGCCATACGCAGTGAATCGTTATCATATTTATTTCTGAGCTCCGCAACGGTTTCGAAGGTGGTCTTACCCCAGATCTCCGAAGCATCTTCTATCTTTACTTCGTTATCTTGGACGTATATATAAGATGGTTTTTCGGCTTTACCGGTGATCATTATCACATCATAACCCGCTTTTTTTATCTCGGGACCAAAGAAACCTCCACAGTGACTGTCGTTGAATATACCGGTAAGAGGAGATTTGGTCACGACACAGTATCTGCCGGAAGTGGGAACCGTCAATCCGTTCAGGGGACCATTAACAAACATCAGTGGATTGTCCGGTCCCAATGGGTCGGTACCTTTTTCCGTAAGATCCCAGAGTAGCTTAGCGCCGAGACCTTTTCCGCCTATGAACATTTTCACGTCGTTTTTGTCTAGATCCTTGATTTCAGAAGTTCCTTTGCTTAAGTCGATGTGTAGTATCTTACCTGCTACTGCATCTGTCATCTTTATCCCTCCATGTTGCCGTTTAGTTCTAGTAGGTCAACCAGTAGCGAAAAGCCGGTTTCCTTCTTGCCCGCACCGGGACCGATTATTGTGACATCGCCAAGAAGATCCGTCGAGAAGGTCAGTGCGTTGGTGGGGCCCATTACATTTGCCAGAGGGTGGGTCAGCGGGAGTTTTTCCGGTCCGACCTTTGCCTTAATGCCCGAGTCTGTTTTCATGGTACTTCCAACGAGCTTCCAACGCATATCTTCTTTCTTTGCCTCCTTTACATCATCCAGCGTTATCCCGGTGATCCCATCTCGTTCTACATCGTTTAACTTTAGCTCGCCGCCCATGACCATATTGGATAATATCTGTATCTTGCCCTGGGCGTCTATTCCTTCCACATCTCCTGTGGGATCCGCTTCCGCATAACCGAGTTCCTGTGCCTGGGCCAGTGCGTCTTCGTATTCCATCCCCTCCTCCATCTGAGATAAGATGTAATTGGTGGTGCCGTTGACTATACCCTTGATCTCCTTTATATCGCAGCCCGCTAATGTGGAACGGGCCAGGTTGATCACCGGCGTTCCGCTGACGACGGTTCCTTCGAAAAGATAATGGACACCGTTTTTACTGGCGAGTTCAACGAGCTCTCGGCCGTGGGTAGCTACCGGGCCTTTGTTGGTGCTGACCACGTGCTTTTTTGCTTTAAGGGCCTCTCTTACATGCTCCAGTGCCGGACCTCCTGTTTCCATATCTGTATATGTTACCTCTACTATCACATCGGCGTTGCTTTCCATGATGGTCTTCAAGGGCTCCCAACCGGTTTCTCCCTGTGGATATTCGTCCAGGGATTTACCGTTTTCCACCATATCTAAGACTTTATTCACATCCAATCCTTCCGGTAGATATACCGAGCCGTGTTTCATGTCCGAGATAGCCACTACATCGTATTCGAAGCCGTGCTCCTTTTGAAGCCAGTCCTTCTTTTCCACAAGTATCTCCGCCAGTCCTTGACCGACGACACCAAAGCCTATAAACGCCATTTTGAACTTCATTTTTTTCACCTGTTTTTTCTTCTGTGTATCCATACCTATAATCTACTTAACTCTTTCGCGTTTGCCGGGAGAAATAATATAATATGTAACACCCTATTCCACATAGGTGCTTAATATGAAAGTCTTCGTTACGAGAAATATCCCGGAAGCCGGGTTGAAGATACTCGAGGAGAGATACGACGTTACGGTGAGCGATAAAGATCGGCCTCTTGAGAAAAACGAGATAATAGAGGGTGTGGAAGAAGCGGATGCTCTTCTTTGTTTACTACATGACCAGATCGATACGGAGATGATGGATGCTGGGAGCAATTTGAAGATAATTTCTAACTATGCAGTCGGCTACGACAATATAGATGTGGAAGCGGCTACGGAAAGGGAGATTGTCGTTACTAACACTCCGGGTGTGCTCACCGAAGCCACCGCCGAGATTACATGGGCTCTGATGATGGCTGCATCCAGACATATCGTCGAAGGTGATAAATTCGTTAGAAAAGACAATTTCTCCGGATGGGACCCGGGGCTGATGGTAGGCCATGAACTATCCGGTAAAACCCTGGGTATAATCGGGATGGGTAATATAGGGATGGCTGTTGCCAGATTGAGCACCGGTTTTGATATGGAGATACTGTACTACAACAGCTCGAGGAATGAAGAAGCGGAGGAAAAATACGGTGCTAGAAAGGTGGGACTGGAAGAGCTTCTGCAGAGTTCGGACTTCGTTTCGCTCCACGTACCTCTCACTGAAGAAACTAAAGAGATGATCAGCTGGAAAGAATTAAAGATGATAAAGAAGTCGGCGTATCTGATAAACGCCGCAAGGGGAGAGGTGGTGAATGAAGAAGCTCTTATCGAGGCCCTGCGTTCCGGTAAGATAGCCGGGGCGGGTATAGATGTATATTCTGATGAACCCTACGGCGCTAATCCGGATTATTATGATCTGGATAATGTTGTATTAGCTCCACATCTGGGAAGCGCTACCTTCAGAGCCCGTGAAGGGATGGCCGTGATGGCCGCCGAGAATATCGTTGCCATGTTAGAAGGGGAAAAGCCAAAATATATCGTCAATCCGGAGATGCTGAATTAGATGAAAAATACTGTGCGAGATAAACCGAAGGAGCCGTTGAAGGTTCTATTCGTTTCCGAATCCTATCCACCGGTAAGTTACGGTGGTGGTGAATTATCATGCGCGCTGCTGGCTAAGAAACTGGCTAAACAGGAGGGGATTAGTGTTACCGTGTTAACATCCGGATCCCAGGGGTTGAAAAGGAAGGAAACCAGGAACGGTGTTACCATTTTAAGAAGATCGAAAACCGGTGGCGGACGCAGTACCTTTTCAGATAATCTAAAACGTAAAGTATCTTTTAAAAAAAGTGTGAAGAGAGAGCTAGATAAGATATCCGGCGATTTCGACATAGTCCATTTCTTCAACATCACCGGCATCGTTCCTGTGGATAAGCCTAGCTTCGCCACCATCAATTCTTACATCAATTTCTGCCCGAAAGGGAATCTGTTCTACAAGGAAGAAAGTGTTTGCGAAGGCTGCAGCTTCGGAAAATTCATCGGCTGCATAACCAATTCCGAGTATATCGGAAAACAGCGACTTTCCGGTTTTTTAAAGTACAATCCTGTTTTTTGGCTGGCACTATATCATGATTACAAAGGCCGGAAGAAGGCTTTGGAGCATGTGGATGCGTTCTTCAGCCTTAGTCGGTTCATCACCGATTTATTACAGAAAGAAGATATCTCAGAAGAAAATATAGTCAAGGTGGTCAACATACCGGATATCAACAGATCCGAGAAACGGATATCTCTCAAGGATGATTTACCGATCATCACGTATATCGGAGACTTGGGCAAGATCAAGGGCGTTGAGATGCTGATAAGAGCCTTCAACAAGCTCGATGATAAAGCAAGATTGATCATCGTCGGAGATGGACCCGAACGTGATAAGTTGGAAGAACTCGCCGGAGAGGATGTTGAGTTCCTGGGCAAGATAGAACACGATGCCATCCATTCGGTGTACCAACGATCCGATGTGATCGTGGTTCCGTCGTTGTGGCCCGAGCCGTTGTCTCGGGTACTTCTGGAAGCGGCCTACTTCGGTAAACCTTTGATCGCTACTAATGTAGGTGGTAGTCCTGATATTGTTAAAGATGGGTACAACGGACTACTTGTTGAGTCGGAAGTTGAAGATATGATGGACAAATTGAATTATATCGTACGAAATAGGGAAAAACGGCTTGCTATGAGCAAAAATATGAAAAAATATTACGATGAAGAATTATCGGATGAAAGGGTAGTAAAGAAAATCATCGACACGTACAAAGAATATATCTAAGAAAGGATTTGAGCATAGATGAAAGATGGAAAATCGATAGGCGTACTACGTTTCCCATGCACCGCGGCCGGTGCGAAGCCGATGCACGACCTGGTGTCGATCCTGGAAGAATTGTTTGAACGGGTCTGTGTGATATCCGGAAACGATGCCTTCGAAGAATTCGATTTTACAGAGAACGTGGAAGTACACCATGTAAACCATCCCTCGAGTAGTAGATCCGCACTACGCGCTATCAGGTATATCTGGACTCAGATCAGACTTGGGATCAGTTTACTGAGAGCAAAGGATGTTGATTCCTATATCTTCTTCGATGCAAATCCCCTTATCATACCTATGATTCTTGGTAAATTATTTAAAAAAAATATTTCCTTGTTATTAACCGGTTATCCGGCAACAGGAGATAATGTTCCGGATAATGATGATATATCGAGCCCTTTTTGGAATTTTTATCTTGGATTATCGGATGGAATAATCCTTTACACTCCCGGACTTATACGCGAATGGAATCTTGAGGAATACAAAGATAAAATATCTATAGCGCACAGGCACATTATAGATATAGATAGTTTAAAGATCGAAAAAAATTGGGAAGAAAGAAAGTTCGACGTGGGATATGTCGGACGTTTTTCCCCAAAAAAAAATGTGATGGGATTTTTGAGATCCGTGTCTTCTTTAGCCGACGATGGAACAAAATATAAGATCTTGTTGGGAGGAGATGGTACTGAAAAAGAAAGAGCGATGGATTTCATAGAAAAAGAAGATTTAGAGAAATACATCATCATAGCAGGATGGATATCCCGGGAGGAATTGCCTTCTTATCTAAACGATTTGAAGTTACTGGTAATACCTTCTTACTTCGAAGGATTACCGAATATGATGCTCGAGGCCATGGCATGTGGTACGATCGTACTTGCATCCCGGGTAGGGGCCATACCAGACATAATCGAAGACGGGAAAAACGGATTTTTACTTGATGATAATTCTCCGGAAGCGATTTCGGAGGGCATATTGAACATATTCGAACGAAACGACATAGATATCATCGTTCAAAACGCCAGAAGCACTGTAGAAAATCGTTTTAGCAAAAAGGCAGCGATTAGAAATTTTGAAGTTGTGCTAAAGAAAAATATTTCGGAGAGGTAGATCACAAATGGTTTGACAAGCTCGTCAAATTACTTAAATTAGAGAATATACTTCTATATTATCTATAATTGGGGGGCATCCGCAGAAAGACCGAGTCATATGAAGGACAATCAGAAATAATTTCTAATCCACGACAAAACATGTTTTGTCGACAAGGAGGAATCTCTCTATGTTACACAAAAATACTAAGAAAGCACTACGGAAATAGATCAATGGGTTGAATTGATTTATGATATGGGATAGTGCTTACTCTCAACCGGACATGATATAGTTGATACTGATCTCAGAGATATCTGTTGCATAGGAACCTGTTCTGGAGATACTTTCCAGTGTATAGGAAAGAGGTGTGACATCTACTTTTCTTTCTTCCTTTACCGTTTTCATCAGTTTGTCATTCATCTTCTCTAACTTTTCTCGCATATCTATGGATTCGTTTGCTTTTTTCAGGTCTTCGTCGAAGAATGATTTCGCCGCACAGTTGAGTATCTCCATGGAAAGCTCACTCTCCTTTTTTATATCCTGTTTTAAACCTTCTTTGAAGCCGTCGGAAAGAATCATTGCATTTTTAGCGATCCTGACTGCGTGATCTCCGATCCTTTCCATTGCTCTTGAAACTAACATGTATCCCAAACTTCTTTCCCTGGTTATCTCTAAATTATCGATCAATCTCGGGTTAGACAACAGCATATTGTAATGTTTGGTTATCATCCAGTACAATCTATCCACGTCGTTATCCCGTTCTATTACGTCCTTGGCCAAGATGGTGTCTCCTTCTTCGAAGGATTGTATGGCGTCCTCGTGCATCTTCTTCACCATCAGATACATCCGTCTGAGTCCCTTTCTCTGTGAAAATTCAGAGGGATCTATTAAGTCCTTGAGAATTATTCGGATTTCCGATTCCTCTATTATCTCGGGGCCTATAACCATACGGGTGAATTTCATTATGGCGCTTCTTATGTCTGGCTTTATGCCTTTTTTATCAGTCAGTTCCACCATGGTGTATCCGGCCATATAAGTCCCTATAAGTGAACGGATGATCGTGTTGGGATCATATCCCTCGAGATCGAGTTGCTTCGTATTCACCTTTTTCTCAAAATCCCGTTCAGAGCTTATTACGATGGTACCGTCGCTACGGGGTGTTACCGTCAAAGTGTCTCCTGGTTTTAGATCCTTCTCGTTCGCCCAAGCTTTTGGTAATGAAATGATGTATGTGGATCCCCCTGTTAACTGCACCTTTCTTGTTTCTACCATAAAACAACGGAATGTATGTGGCTATTTAGTATTTGCCTAAAATATTTAGTTTTTTTATGGGGTATTTATTTACCTCGATTCCAGTATAGAATCGATCATATCGCCTACATTCTCCGCATGATCTGCGATGGCGTCCATCCGGTCTACTACCTTCAGAAGATGTACGGCGGTTAGCGGTGATTCGTCGTAGTTGAAAAGCGCCCGGGAGATATCCTTTTCGATTTTGTCGGCTTCGAACTCCATATGACTTATCTCACCCTGGAGTCTTT
>SKVC01000153.1 GCA_007129655.1 Thermoplasmata archaeon | reverse complement strand
TTAACCGTGAGTTTGGGGAATCGGAAGCCGAACACTGGTGCTGAATGTTCGTATACATGCGTTACCTCCACTCCAGTCTTCTCCGTTGTTGTACCGTCGAAGTTCTTGAACTCCCACTTATACTCCGTAATATCTCCTTCGGAACTGCTGCCGTCGAACTCTATCTCCGTACGCCACATACCGTCGTTACCCTGCGCCAGCTCTGCAACTATCTTGTACTCCGATATCCTGGCCACCGGCGGCGTACCGACCTGTATCCATTTTCTACGAGTGTGAGATTTACCGGCTGAATCCTCCACTCGTAAACTTATCCTGTAGTTTCCTTTCTCATCGTAGATATGTGTCGGATCAGTACTAGTGGTATATGTTTCCACAGGACTGCCATCTCCGAAGTTCCATTTCCAGCGATCTATGTCGATCCCATCCCTACCGTATGATGTATCGGTGAATTGAACGGTTTCTCCGGGCTCCGGCGCATCGGGAGAGAAAGTAAAACGCGCTATCGGGCCCTTTGGATCGACGGTTAACGATTTCTCCGCTGTATCGGTTCTATCTTTATCGTCGGTAACGGTGAGCCGAACGGTGTAGCTACCTGGTGTTTCGTAATAATGATTGGTGTTCTTTGAATCGTCTGTGTTTCCGTCTCCGAACTCCCAATACCACTCGGTAATATATGAATTATCCGCCGCCCGCGAATTGTCAGTAAATGTTACCCGTTCACCGATTTTTGGATTCGTATCCGACATCGTAAACGCGGCTACGGTATTCGTTGATACATCTACTGGTACATCCTTTTCTTTCTGCGAACTTTCTGTCATAAATCCATTTAGGTCGCCCCGTACAGTTAATGTAACCGTATATTTTCCAGAACTTGAATAACTCTTCGATGGATTTTGTTCATTACTCGTGGTACCATCGCCAAAGTCCCACATCCAATGTGCAATCTCCATTCCATCTACAAAAATTGTGGTTTCATCAGTAAATTGGATAGTCTGACCAACGGAAGGATTCGATGGTGAAAAATCAAAATCTGCTGCTGGCGGATGATACGTACTGTTCACCGGTTCCGAACCGATAACTATACCGTACCTGCAGTTGCTGATAGTTCCTCCGTTGATGTGCGGAGAATATCCTTTACCGATGATTATACCAGCGCCCATACTGTTTTTTATGTCGATATTGGTCATCTCTACTTCATCGGAGTAAACCTCGATACCGTTCATCAGATTTCTGAATGTACTTCCATGAACCTGCGAATTTTCTCTCAGAACAACCCGCAGATGATGTTCATCGTCCGTTGAAATACGGGTTTTTAGGATGTTTAGTTCCCCTCTAGCGTAAAGATACCGACCGCCTTGTTCCGCTTCAATTATATGAATTCTGGAACTTTCGAGTGTAGCTGTGGAATTCCACCACACCATCATGCTGCCGTCTATGTAAACCTCCATATCTGTCATGGACAGGTTACCGTTACCCGGCAGTAAGATCTTACCTACGGAAATTGTTCCGTCAACGAACAATATCTGCCCTTCGAGATGGACATCGTTCGTGATGGTCGGATTCACCATCTTCACGATGGTGCGATGCCTAATGACACTCGGCGGGTACTGATAGCTCATGGTGACGTTCGCCGTCCGCGAGTAATCCGCAAAGCCGAACCACGCCTCGGTACCGTTCATGGTCCATCTCAGACCTTTTTCGCCGGCACAGTATATCGTTTGTTCGAGGCCGTTCTCCGTCACCGCCCAGAAGCCGGCACTTGCGTTCCTCTCTTTATCCTCCGGGCCTACGATGTAGAAATAGTTGGTTATACTCCGATGTACGGTATATCTTCTGCCCGGCGGGAGCCATCCGTCGTCGTCCGATGGCTCATCATCGGTTTCGTTGGACGGCGGACCGGGATTTACATCGTCCGGTGGGCCAGGATTAACATTGTCCGGTGTACTTTTAGTTGGCTCGTTTGTCATCCGCAATTCTTCGGTACTACCATGACCCCATACCAGCGTTCCGTGGGTGTTTATCACGTTGTCGGCCATGGTATCGAATGAGAGCATGTGCGTATCGTTATCCGATCGTATGCGCATAGAATCGGGATAGAACGACCACGTATACCCGTAATTACCGCATCCTGAAGTGATCTCAACTTCAGCATAAAGCGGTCCTTCTGCTGTTAAATTCACTTCCGCTCCCTTCGTCCTCCAGTTGAACGCATCCGAGTACCACGACATCCAACCTGTATCGTAAACGTATCCTTTACGGGTGGAATCCCGGTATTTTATCACACGGCTGCCTCCCCTCTGTACGTCTATCTTTACGGTATAATCGTCACCACTTATCCAAAGATGGCCGTCCTCGTTCTCTTCCACACTTACACCGTTTATCTCTTCGACATCCTCACTAAATAATCCGACGTTGTTCGCCTCGTCTTTCTCACCGTTCCTCAACGTATCGAACAATACCGTGTAGTATCGTGTGGTATTCGCCGGTGTGGTGCCGTTCATCAACCAGCTCACTTCCAGATTATCGTCGTCAAGCCACTGCTCCTGGAACACCGCATCCCATCGCGGATACCAGGTGTCGTTGGTCTCCCGCACACGAACGGAGTTTTCATCGAACTCGCCGTAACCACCGAGTTCCTTGGTGATGTTCAATGAGAGCGAAACTATCCAATCATCTCGTTCGGTGTGTTCATTATGAACTTCCACCGGAACCTTGTAGTGCCAATGCTGTTCGTTGAGTAATTCGACATTGTCTCCATCGTTGTTAAATGCCGGAGAAAAAAGATACGCCGCAGATGCGGAGCTCGTGATCAAAAACATAGTTATTAATACATATATCTTATTAGTGGTCATGTTGGTCCGCAATAGATAAGACCATATATATATATATATATATGTCTTTCGGTTGATGCTAAGAGCGGTTTTTTTACAAGGATCGACGGCGAAAGATACATATACTCAAGTTTACTTGATTTAATTAAAGTAAATTAGAGTTGATTGAGATGAAGAAGGCGATATGCATAGCGATGTTGATAGTGATGATCTTCGCTTCCGTAACGGCTGTTGTGGAAGCTGATACAGACCAGGAGATAACCGTAGTAGATGCGAGAGGTGAGACCATCATCTTTGAGTCACCACCGGAGAGGATAGTTTCTTTCATGGCCTCCAATACCGAGATACTGTTCCATCTGGGTCTAGGAGACCGGGTGGTGGCCGTGGATGATTTTAGCGATCATCCGGAGGAAGTCCAAGGGCTTCCGAAGTTGGGAGATGCCTTCGGCGTTAACTACGAATTGATAGTAAATATGTCGGCGGACGTGGTGGTCACCGCAGCATACAATACAGATATGATCGATTACTTAGAGGGAATAGACCAGAAGGTAGTTGCCACCGGTGCCACGACCGTGGAGGATGTTTACAGCGATATGGAACTCCTGGGAGAGATGTGCGGTATTGGAAACGAGGCGAAAGATATGGCCGATGCAATGAGAGGCCAGATGGACGAGATAACAGAGGAGACCAGGGGATTATCGGAAGAAGACCGGCCTAAGGTTCTCTACGTCGTAAGTACATACCAAGGGATATGGACCACCGGTGGTGAAACATTCCAGAATACGCTGCTCACCAACGCAGGGGGTAACAATATCGCTTCGGAAAAAACCGGCTGGGTATCTCTGTCCGAAGAAGAGATACTAGCGGCAGATCCGGAAGTGATTATCGCCACGGAGACTGTAAGATCAGGCCTTGAAGAGACATTGGAAAAGGAATCATGGAGTGAGATCAGCGCTGTGAAAAACGACAACATATTCTACGTGGACGACAACATAATGTCCAGACCCGGACCCCGAGTGATAGAGGCGCAGGATACTCTAGTAGGTATATTCACGGAAGTTATGCCGGAGGAAGAGAAGACCGAGGAAACTCCGGCTTTAGGCGGGATAACTATGATGGCAGCCGTGGCGGCTGTTGCTATATTCATGGAGAAAAAACGTAGATAATGAAAGGATTAATCAGAAAACGGCCGGTAGCGATATTCGTCCTACTTTTGCTGATGCTCTTCGTAACGGTGATGGCGTCAGCCCTAGTGGGCTCTCCCGGTGTGGACATATCCTTCCCCAGGGTGATCGGAATAATATTTTCAGGATTGCCCGGTATCGGAAAAATGCTGCCGGAATATTCCGGAACAGATGTGATCATCATCCGGCAGATCAGGCTGCCCCGTATCTTACTGGGTGTATTAGGAGGCATCGCATTATCCATATCCGGTACTTCCATGCAGGGAATATTCAAAAATCCCATGGCATCCCCGTTTATATTAGGTGTTTCCGCAGGTGCGGCTTTCGGAGCGGCGGCATCCGTAGTCCTGGGCCTCGGGATGTATACGCTGCCGGCGGTAGCCTTCGTCTCGGCCATGGGAACCGCTCTCTTGGTTTTCGGCCTGGGTAGGATCCATGGGAAAACCGACGTTGCCACGCTATTGTTGGCGGGTCTAGCGGTCAATTTTCTGATGCAATCTTTGACCGCATACTTGATATATCTGAGTCCGCCGGAAAAGCGTACCAGCATTATATTCTGGATGTGGGGAAGCTTTAACGGCACGGTCTGGCAGGAATTCTGGATCGTGCTTCCTGTGGTGATAATAGGCATGATCATCGTTTACGTTTTTTCCAGGGAACTAAACGTTCTTCAGCTTGGAGATGAAAGCGCGTTGTACCTGGGTGTAGAGGTGGAGAAGACGAAGATAGTGCTCCTGGGGGCATCGAGTCTGCTGGCGGCCGTGGTGGTTTCATTCACAGGGATAATCGGTTTCGTTGGATTGATAATCCCCCATGCTACCAGGATAATAACCGGGCCGGACCACAAGAAATTGCTTCCGACCGCCGCCATCATCGGTGGTATATTTATGGTACTCTGCGACACCATTTCCCGGGCCAGCGGAGAGATCCCCATCGGGATAATCACCGGACTTTTCGGTGCTCCTTTCTTCATATACTTGTTGTTGAGAAGTAGGGGGGAAACGGGATGGTGAACTTAGCGGTAAAAAAGATGTACGCAGGATACGGCCAGAAGGAAGTATTAAAGAACATAAATATGACCGTGAAACACGGAGATTTTCTTGGAGTGATCGGCCCGAATGGATGCGGAAAAAGTACTTTGATCCGGGCAATAACAGGAGTCGTGGATACGTATAAGGGAAACATACTCCTCGGCGGGAGTTCCATAAAGGAGATGAACAGAAAGGATATCGCCACAAAGGTCGCAGTTGTTCCGCAGAATACATTTATCGGATTTCCCTTCACCACCTGGGAGGTAGTACTCATGGGGCGGAATCCTTACACACACCGATTTGAAAGTTTAAAGGAGGAAGATTATGAGCGGGCAAACCGTGCCGTAAAAATCACGAAAACAGAAAAACTGAAGGAAAGAAGGGTCAACACACTATCCGGTGGAGAGCTTCAGCGGGTGGTCATCGCCAGGGCCATAGCCCAGGACCCGAAACTACTGCTGCTGGATGAGGCTACTTCACATCTTGATATAGGCTATAAGGTTGAAATGATGGATATGATCAAGAAGATGAACAGGGAAGAAGGAATTACCGTGATATCGGTCCATCACAATCTCGATATCGCCGCGAGATACTGCGATAAATTAGTACTCATAGATAACGGTAGGATCCGAACGATGGGCGAACCGGAAGCCGTACTCACCCCCGGGCATCTCAGAGCGGTTTACGGCATAGAAGCGGAAGTGCACGAAAATCCCCGGGACGGTACACTTTATATCAGTCCGATAGACCATAAAGAGATAGAGAGAACATATAAGGAGAGGATCCATGTGATATGCGGTGGAGGAACCGGAAGAAAGTTACTCAAGGCTCTCGTAGATGCCGGATACGGTGTCAGTACCGGAGTTCTCAATGCCATGGACACAGACCTAAGACGAGCGGAGTTCCTAGATATCGATGTTGTAGCCGAAGCGCCATTTTCACCGATAGGAGATGAGAAAGAAAGTGAGAACATGGAGAAGATCATGGGGGCGGAAACAGTGATACTCACTGACTTTCCGGTGGGGTCGGGTAATCTGAACAATATGAAAGCCGGGCTGAAAGCATTAAAAGCCGGTAAAGAGGTGATATTGATGGACCTGATAGATATCAGTAAAAGAGATTATACCGGTGGTAAAGCGGAAAAGCTCTACCTAGAGATGATCGAAAACGGGGCAAAAATAGCTACCTCTGTAAAGGATGTATTAGCTCAAATCGGATAATCCCAACTATTATATACCCCTCGTTTTTATCAAGTATGTGTTCCACAGTGGAATAAAAAATAAAGAATAGAGGTGTAAAGTATATGGGAATAGGATTCGGCGTCACTCCTCCTGTCAAGGAAGGAGATAAGTACGATGTCAAAATAGAAGATATAGGCAAAGAAGGCGATGGTGTCGCTAAAGTGAACAACTTTGTTGTTTTCATACCGAACACAAAAGTCGGAGATGAAGTGACTATCAAAGTTACCAAGGTTCTAAGGACTTTGGCCTTTGGTGAAGTCGTCGGAGAGTCCGAAGGCGAAGCCGAAGAGGAAGAGACTTTGGAGGAAGAAGAAGAAGAGGAAGATATTGAAACTATAGAATTAGACTGAATAACTTATCATAGATAGTACTAAAAAACCCTTCCAAACCTTTTTATCATCATCATACATTATCCGACACCATGAAAAAATCCTTTTTAGGTGTGTTCGGCCATACGGCCATCGATGTGATACTTCAAGTAGACTGTATGCCGGTATCGAATACCTCGACACCGGTTAGAGGTAAGGTGTTAAAATACGGCGGTACCGGTGCCAATATAGCTAAGGCTTCAGCAGATCTAGATGTTCCTGTAAAACTGGTTTCATTCGTCGGTGGTGACTTCCCGGAAGATTTTCATAATAATTTGAAGGATGCCGGTGTTGATATTTCGGATATGAACATTTCAGAAGAACAGAGGACGCCCACCTGCTGGATAATCACCGACAAAGAAGAAGGGCAGATGGCGCTTATCGACCAAGGTGCTATGGATTGCCTGGACGATATGCCTGTTCCTTTAGACACGGTTAATAATTGCGAGATCATACATATCGGTACCGGTTCACCCGAATACTATGAACGTGTTATGAAGGCAGCCACCGACTGTACAATCTGTTTCGATCCTGCTCAGGAATTGAGATATGTTTACACACCCGATATATTCAAGAGGATGTTGAATATGAGCGATCACTTTTTTTGCAATAGAGCAGAATATGAGGTCGCTTTGGAATATTTAGGCGGTGATGACCCTGAAGACATTCTAGATCACGTAGAAATATTGATAGTGACAATGGGTAAAGATGGGAGTGTTTTGTACACCAGAGAAGGAGAGAATGCATTCCCAACATATAAACCGAATAAGATAGTCGATCCCACCGGAGCCGGAGATGCATATAGAAGTGGTTTCTATGCAGGGTTGTACCGAAATTTACCTTTAGAAGAATGCTGTAAAGCCGCTTCTGCCAGGGCCAGTTTTGCCCTAGAATACTCGGGTCCACAGGAAGGACATGTTACTTGGGATCGAGTATTAAATCGGATGCGTAAGTGATTAATATATCCCGTTCCATTATCTGATAGACAAGTAGGTGCGCCTATTGATAGAGAAAGATGAGTTGGTAGCCGCTTTAGAGCGGATGAGTCGTGAACGATTTCAACGGCTTGCAATGGACCTCCTGGAAAAGATGGGGTTCGAAATACTCTCAGCAAGAAGTTTTGGAGGAGACTTCGAATCAGAGGCCGAACTGAAGCGTGGACAGACCACATTGGACTATGTTATAAGGATAACTCGTTCGGGTGGAGACGCGAAAAGAGAAATAGATGGTCTGAAGAACGCTCTGGGCCCCGGTGTGATAGGGCTTTACATCACCACATCAGATATTGAAGAAGATGTAAAGCATGAAGAAAATATCGAAGTCGCCGGGGGACATGAACTTTACGACCTGATGAAAAAGTACGACCTTTTGGCGGATTTTGACGAAGCTGAAGAAGGCCGTTCGCTACCAAGCGCTACCGAGCTAAGTAGATTGATGGGTTGGGCTAGTGAATTTAAAGATAAGCACAATTATACAAAAGCGATCGAATATTATGACAAAGCCATATCGCTTAAACCAGACTCTTATAAACCACGAATAAAAAAGGCAGAGGTCCTAATAGAAAAAGGAGAACATCACCAGGCAATAGATTTGCTTAAGGAGTTTATGGATGTCGGTGTAGATGTTCCGGAAGTTTGGATAACTCTCGGAAAGGCGTACCACGATGCGGGTATGTACGATGAAGAAGTAGAAGCTTATGATCGTGCATTAGATATAAACGAAGATCATATAGAGGCATGGAATCTAAAGGGAGCTACTCTATACGAACAAGGCCTATACGATGAGGCTAACCTATGCTTCGAAAGAGTTCTTGAAGTGGAGCCAAAGGATGTCGGCGCCTGGAACAATAAGGGTTTATGTCTTTTTAAAATGGGAGACCTTTCACAGGGACTCAACTCTTTGAACAATGCTCTTGCAATAGAGCCGGACTATGAAGATGCTTTGATAAATAAAGCCCTCGTTTTAGAGAACCAAAATAAGATACCTAAAGCTCTACAAGTAGCCCATGAACTTACCATGCTGAAGCCCAGTAAACCTGAATTTCAATATATAAAGGCTGCTTATCAAGAAGCACTTGGCGATATTCAAGGAGCACTTGATTCAGTAAATGAGGCTCTTCGATTAATGCCTGATTATGAACAAGCTATTAGATTGAGAGAGAGATTGGAGAAACGCACCGATGAAACTAAGTCGAGTGTTGAAACGCCACTAGAATTATCGGAAGATAAATTAGAAGACGACAAAAATTATATTCTTGATAAGATCCATTCCCTGGAGAAAGATATCAACGACTTAAAATCGATTAAGCATTCCATAGACGATAAAATTTCACCACCTGCGCAGACAGCAGAGGTATCAGAGGAATTGGAAGAAAAGGACGATGAAATAGATCTGCTGAGAGGAGAAAAGGTAAGGTTGGAACAAGAATTATCCAAAATATGGCAGAAACGTTTGGAAGATGAAGGCAGAGAAGAAGATATCGAAAAACTTGCCAAAGAGAAGGAAATTTTAGAACGGGAGCTAAACAAACGTGAAGCTGAACTTGGAGATATGGAAGAAACAAAGGTGATGCTAGAGGAAGAACTTCGTAGATTGAGGGAAGGTGGGGAGGAATTAAGCATTCAACAAGAAGAAGAATTGATGGATGCGATACATGAAAGAGAGAACAAACTAGAGCTGTTGATGAAAGACAAAGGAGAAATGGCCGAAGAGCTAGAAAGTAGTTTGGATACAATAGAGGGGTTGCAGACAAAAATTGATTCATTAGAAGAGGATATCGAAAGACACCGTGAAGAAGTAAAAAAAAGGGATGAGATAATTGATGATATAAAAAGTAAAGAAGAATTTATAGAGAAACTGAGTGAAGAACGGGAGGATTTATTGGAAAATCTAAACGAAAGTTCGTCGGAAATAGATCGCCTAAACGAAGAAAAAAGACTACTGCAAAAAGAGGTAAATGAACTAAGACGTGAAAGGGAAAACCGTGAATTAAGAAGAAGAGAAACCCATGAACGGATGAAGCGTATTAGAGAAGTAGAAGCAAAGAAAAACATTGCATTCATCAGAAGGGCGTCAGAAATTTTATTTAAGATGGGGGAAAACAAAAAGGTTATCGAATTAACATCAGATAGAGGCGAGGAAAAACTGCTTAATGTTCTTGGATGTTCTCTTTACGAAACTAAACAAATTAAAGAAGCTCTTAATAATTTTAGAGATGCACGTGACTCCGTCGGAAGATATAATCAAGAAGAAATTTCCTATGAGATGGGGCAATATAGAAATGCGGTAAAAACTGCAGAAGAGATCCTTTTACATTTTTCCGATGCCCCGGTTTATTGGGAACGGAGAGGAGAATCGTATCGTAAATTAGGTGTCTTAGATAAAGCTATTTTTTCTTACGATAAGGCAATTTCTATAACGGGTAAAGATATGGATTGTTTTATAATGGCTAAAGCAAGATGCATCACTAAAAAAGAAGGAAATAAATCAGCTATGGATATACTAAAATCCCAGTTAAAAGAAAGATATTCTACAGATGTTCAAAATCTGGTAAGTGCTTTACAATATTTAGAGAGGGACTATGAAGAATCTATCAAAGGATTCAGAAGGGCAGCTGATTTTGAAGGTGGTGTATATTACAATAATTTAGGCTGTGCCGCTTACCAACTAGAGCGATACGGAGAATCCTTATCTGCTCTGGAGAAAGCTGTGGAGTTGGAACCGGAAAATGCAATATTCATCAATAATCTAGGATTCTGTCAACTCGAGAGAAATTTGACCGAAGCTGCAAAAAATAATTTTTTAAAAGCTATCGAGATCGATGAGGATGATCCTACCAGCTGGTATAATCTAGGTATAGTTATGAGAAAGCTCGGAGAAGATGGTTGGAAAGATTACCTGAAAAAATCTTTGGATCTCGCCCCGGGTTTTGAAAAAGCAAAAAATATGTTGAACTTATAAGTTAATATATGCGGCTGCCGGGATTCGAACCCGGGTAGCAAGCTTGGGAAGCTTGAGTCTTACCAGGCTAGACCACAGCCGCAGGGGGAGACCCCTATATTTCGTTTGGAAACCTGTGAGAGAACTACCTTCTGATTTTGTATTCTTTTTCCCTTTCTGTAACCCGGTCCTCATACTTCTTCCCCAATGATAAGGCTAGAGTTTCGATCTCAGCAATATTTTTGATGAATTTGCTTTTACTATTAGTATCCATCAATTTATTGAATTTTTTGATCTTATTGACCCTATCACCAAAAAACCATCCGAATACAAGAACTAAAAAACCTCCGATCACTAAAAACCAGTAAGTCCAATTACCAAGAAAATTGAAAATTGAAAATGCGTCTGTATCCATGCGATTTTGTAGTACTACATCTACCAAACCTATGGTGAACAATATTATTCCTACTATCAGTGCTATAGTTGATATCATCACTTGATTTTTGTAAAGTTTTCTTTCTAGAGACATATTAGCCTATAAGATATAACTCATACATATATTTTTTTCGAAGAGTTAACGGTTTACACTAACAGGATCAATGAGAGTGAAGATTAGAGAAGGCTCTCTGTACAACTTCACTGAGTGCGGGATGAATATGCATACCCCTGTATATTGGGATTGCATTCTCAGGACCTGTGTACATGAGATTCACTATTTCTTGAATGAGTATGGATGCATAAGGACCTATGATATGGGCTCCTAGAATACGGTATGTTTTCTCTTCTACGATAACTTTAACAAAATAGTCCTTTACTCCCATGGCACTACCTTTACCCGTATCTTCATATTTAGAATAACCTATCATAACATCCGATCGTTTTCTTGCTTCTTCTTCCGTCATTCCCACAGCGGCTACTTCAGGGTAAGTGAATACGGCATGAGGTACTGCATGATAATCTACTTTTTTCTTCTCCCCGTCACCAAAGGCATTTCTATATACGATCTCAGCTTCATAATTAGCTACATGTTTGAACATATGTTTTCCTATAGCATCCCCTAAAGCCCATATTCCAGGTTTACTTGTTTCCAGATGATCATTGACCATTATCCACCCTTTTTTATCGGTTTTCACTCCTGTTTTACCAGGTTTAAGTATATCTGAATTTGAGGTCCGGCCGGCGGCTACAAGTATCTCATGTGATTTGATATTTATCTCATCACCGTCTTTTCCAACTGCTTTAACAATTTTATTTTTACCTTTACTTCCCACAGATACAACTTCATGACCTGTAAATATTTTCATATGTTTCGATAACTTCTTCAATAAAAGATCTGAGATCTGTTCTTCTTCTCCAGGTACAAATTGTTTATTTCTACCGATGATCGTTACTTCGGATCCCATCCTAGATAGGAAAAAACCGTATTCCGCTGCTATATAACCTCCACCGATTATAGTAATACTTTTCGGTAGACTTTTCAACTGTAAGAATGATTCGCTAGTTAAGTATTCAACATCATCTAAACCTTTGATGGGTGGAATTGTGGGTCTAGAACCTGAACATAAGATAAATTTATCGGCTTGTATCTTTTCATCACCGACCCTCATAGTATATTCATCGATGAAGGTTCCGGCTTCATTATAGAAGTCTATATGTGGACTGTTGGAGAATCCCTGTTTTATTTGATCTATCTCTTTTCCTATATGATATCTCATCCTTTTCATTATGTAGGAAAAATCCACCTTTTTTATATGAATATCAATACCAAGTTCCTTTGCGTTATCCGTATGCGCTATCAATTCCGCGGGATAAAGTAACATCTTGGAAGGTATACACCCTCTAGTCAAACAGATCCCTCCGGGAATATCTTTTTCTATCACAGCTACTTTTGGAAAAGCATCATTTTGTGTTAATGCAGCCGAAACTATACTCGTCGCCGAACCTGTTCCTATCGCTATTATATCATATTTCTTCATTTCATGATTATGTTGGTTGTATCTAATAAGACTTTTCCAAAAAAATGATAAAAAACTTTTATACCATATGCCTATACCTTTAACATGAAAAAAACTCCTTTGAACGATAGTCATATAGAATCAGGTGCAAAGATGGTTAACTTCGGCGGATGGGAGATGCCTTTGGTTTTTTCTTCCATAACCGATGAACATCATGCGGTTAGAAATAAATGTGGAATATTCGATGTCTCCCATATGGGTGAAATTTTACTCAAAGGTGAAGGTGCTATCGAATTTATAACGGAACATTGTACTATGGACATTACCAAATCTAAGAAAAATCAATTAAAATATGCACATATTCTAAACGAAGAAGGGGGTATAATCGACGATACTATAGTGACTCGTTTGTCTGATGATTCCTGTTATATAGTACCCAATGCCGGAAAGACGGACCAGGTTTATCGATGGTTCTCAGAACATGGCGGGGGAGAATACATGGAAGATATCTCTGATAGAACCGTAATGATCGCAGTACAGGGTCCCGATGTGGTCGATGTAATGAATAATGTGTGTAAAGAAGATGTTTCAGATATAACATTTTTTAACGCACGTTCTATTGAATTAAATGAAGAAATAATGGATGTATTCGATGAAAAATGGCCTTTAGCAGATGCTCCTCTAGTACAGCGCAGTGGTTATACTGGTGAAGACGGTTTCGAAATAGTACTTCCCGAAGAAGCCGGTAAACTATTCTGGAAACAATTACTTGAATTGAAAAAAGCTCCCCTAAGATGCGGTCTCGGTGCTAGAGATACATTGCGTTTGGAATTCGGTTTCCTCTTATCCGGACAAGATTTCGACGAAACGAGGACTACCATCGAAACCGGTTGGGCCGATAAATGTGTAGAGTGGAAACACGATTTTGTAGGTAAGAAAAGATTGGAAGAGATGAAAGAAAAGGAGCATCAAACACTCAAAGGTATATTAATGGTAGATCGGGGCATAGCACGAAAAGGTTACAAAATATTCGATGATGAGAAGGAAATCGGGGTTGTAACCAGTGGAACAAGATCTATCTCTCTCAAACAAGGAATTGCCTTAGGCTATCTTGATCCCAGATATCAAGAAGAAGGTACTGAGATACAGATTGAGATACGAGGCGATAAAAGAAAAGCGAAGGTTAAGAACCCTCCCTTTATCTAAGTTCCAAACGAAATATAGGGGTCTCCCCCCTGAAATAGGTGATGTTAATGGATGAATTAGAAAAAATAGAAGAATTCGAAGAATTGCTCATGGCACAGGGCGTATCCGGATACGAGGATGGAATCAGAAACAAGATAGAAAGCATCGTTTCCGAATACGGTAAAACGCGAACAGATAACATAGGAAATCTACATCTAGAACTACCTGGAAATGGTCCCCACATAGCAATGGTAGCTCATATGGATGAGATAGGTATGGTTGTTTCCAACATAGAAGATGATGGTTATCTAAGAATAATGAAGATAGGCGGCGTCAAAGACTCCCTTCTTCTCGGACGTCAGGTAACCATTCATACGGAAAGGGGACCAGTAAACGGTGTCATAGGACACAAAGCACCTCATCTGACCACCGACGACGATAAAAAGGATGAGATCGTTTCATGGACTAATACATATATAGACGTAGGTGCCAGTTCCAAGGAAGAGGTTACCGAGATGGGTATCGATGTACCTAATCCGATAACCTTTGATAAAACTCTTAGAAGATTAAGGGGTGACAAGATAACCGGTCGTCCACTTGATAATCGTATCGGATGTTTCGGACTCATCGAAACTTTAAGAACATTGGTTGATGAAGATCATGATGCAAAACTTTCATTTATTTGGAGCGTACAAGAAGAGATAGGTCTGAGAGGTGCTAGGGTGGTAGCGAATACCCTAAAACCAGATTATGTTATAGCTCTTGATACTTACACCACTTCAGACTCTCCGGGTTTAAAATCATTCTACAAGCCTATAAAGCTCGGCGATGGCCCGGTTCTAAGGATGGTCGATGTTAGAGTCATATCATCCCCCAGTTTGATAAAACATTTCAAAGAATCCGCCGAAGAGGAAGAAGTACCTTATCAATATGGAGTTACTGGAGGAACAACAGACGGTATGGCTCTTCAAGAATCCGGTTCTCTTACAGTTTCCATAGGTGTGCCGGTAAGATATTCACATTCTACTGTTGAAGTCGCCAGCTGGAAGGACATCTGTAACCTCTCGAACCTAGTTTCCGCCGGAGTAAGACGTTTACCGCTTTAAAATTCCGTAGTACCAGTGAAGTTAAATTTCGGTATCTTCATTGAAGGAGAGAGTGTATAAAGTGGGTAGTAATCCATTCCGAATAATACCTGCTCAGTACCGATCTCTTCAACATCCGTAAAGGCATCTAACAGATTCTGGGTAAACCGTAAATTCTTAAGCGGATATTGAACTTCTCCGTCCTCGATCATCCAAGTACCGTCTCTCGTCAGACCTGTAAGTATACTTTTAACCGGATGCACCGGACGGCAGTAATTGAATCTGGTGACTAGAATTCCCTTATCTGTTTCCTTTATCATCTCTTCTATGTTGGAATCACCGCCTTCTAAGACCAGATTCATTGTCATTGGTCCCATGGAGTTAGGCATAGGCAGCGCGTGTCCCGTGCTCTCTTTGTTATTTTCTTTACCTGCGGTGTAAGAATCATAAACCACATCTTTAGCGACACCGTTTTTGATCATCTCTACACGCTTTTTGGGAACACCTTCAAAGTCAAAGGAGAACCCCATCATATCCTTATAACCCGCATCATCGACCATCGTGACTCTTTCGTCCATCAACTGTTCCCCAAACTTTCCATTCATGAAACTTCGTTGTTCCTGCACAGATTTACCGCTGAAGCCCATAAAACTGAGGTAAGTAAATAACGTATTGACAGCTAGTGGTTCAAGTACAACGGTATATTCACCGGGATCGATCTTTTTCGGATTTAGATTATTCAACCCTTTTTGTACCGCTAATTCCACTACCTTCCGATGTTCGATCTTATCTATATCCGCATTACAGGATTCTCCCCATCCGAAGCCCTGGTCGTTATCCCAATCGGCGATAGTAGTGACCGTTAGATTGGCCTTCGTTATTTCTTCAGATCTACGTATGCCATTTGTGTTGGCAACAAAAAGACTCATAACACTTGTTGATAACGACCCATAGACACGGTCGACGCCTTCATCACCGGCGTAGTCTACGATATCTTTGACACGTTTTGCTCTTTCTTCGGGTGAGCATTCTGCGGTTTCTTTACAGTAACTATCTAAATTTTTTGTTTTCCGATCTACATCTTCCGGAAGACCTTTGAAGTGTGGGTCTTCACGCTGATGTTTGGCAATAGATTCGGCTTTATTTAGTGCCTTTAAAACTCCGGCTTCGTTCAATCGGTTGGTTGAAGCTGAACCCACCTTTTTGCCAAAAACCACTCTCAGAGAAATCGAATTATCTCGTTGAGCCACGTTTTGATGTATCTTTGAATTTGCATATCTGGTCAGTTCGTTATGATTCGATAGAACTGTAAGCTCTAGTTCATCGGCCTTAGTTTTCTTGAAAACAGTATCTACGATCGCGTCGATCTCATGGGACGTTACCATTTTCCCACCCCCACTCTGATATCTTTGAAACGACTTGGGGCACATCCATGTCCCACCTTCATCGTCTGGGCCGGTTCTCCTTTGCCACAGTTAGGAACACCATGCAACTTCCAATCGTCTTTACCTGCAATTGCATCGCATCGGCCCCAGAAGTCGTATGTGATCCCGGTATAGGTAGGATTTCTTATCCGAGAGGTGATCTCTCCATTCTCTACAAGGTATCCGGCTTCCGTGCCGAAAAGAAAATTCAATCTCTTATCGTCGATACTCCAGCTTTTGATGGTATCCATAATAATTCCATTCTGCGTCTCTTGGATGATTTCATCCCTGCTCCATGTTCCTGGTTCTAGGTTAATATTTGTCATCCTAACCAAAGGTAAATTTTTCCATCCGTCGGCTCTCATATTACCGCTAACTTCCAATCCGCAATCTTCTGCGTCCTCTCTCGAAGCCTGGTAGCCGATGAACTTTCCGTCCCGGACAAGATATACCTTTTTTGCTTTTACACCTTCATCATCGTATCCGAAAGTACCTAGACCATAAGGCGTAGTAGCATCGGAAGTAATACTAACTAGATCTGAACCGTATCTGAAGTCGTTTAGTTTATCCGTTGTCAGGAAACTGGTACCGGCATAACTAGCCTCCGTTCCTCTAACCCGATCCAGTTCCGTCGGATGGCCGCAACTTTCGTGTACCTGGAGTGCGAGTTGCGATGTTTCTAGAATGAGGTCCATCTTTCCTGAAGGACACTGTTTCGCATCCAATAGCTTGACGGCTTCTTTTGCAGTATCTTCCGCCCGTTCAATCAAATCTAAAGATAGGAAAAAATCGTAGCCCTGGGAGTGAAAGTCCCCTCCGAAAGAATTCGGATAACTACGGGTTTGTACGTCGTTACCATCTGAAGCAGTAGCACTTATCCCTCCTCCGCATTGTGTTATATCCTGTTCGATCCTCGCCCCCTCGGTACTTCCGAAGAACTTATGGATCTTCCATGCCCTGAATACTGCGTTGGATACCTTTATACGTTCATCGATGCGCATCCGGGATTCGGCTTCTGTTAGTATGTCTAATTTTTCTTCAAGTATAACATCGAAGGGGTCTACATCGTTAGAACCAAGGTATTTATCTTCATAGATATCCACATCTTTCATCACTACAGGATCGCTTACCAGAGATGACGCTTTGGCTATCTTCACCGCTGAGTCTATTGTGGTTATGATCCCATCTTTAGTTAGATCTGATGATGCGGCGAATCCCCATCCGCCTTGGATAACCCGTATCCCATACCCGATACTTTCTCCATGTCTGATACTCTCAACAGAACCATTTTTTACATCAATGGCCTCGCTCTGTAAATTTTCTAAACGTATATCTCCGTAGGTAATACCTCGCTTCTCCAATTCTTGGAGCCCGAAATCAAATAGTTCCTCCATACTTGCACCATCACGCATATGTTTTAAGGCATATTTATACGTTCCGCACCTAAATTTTAAATAAGATAATGACGAGTTAAATGTGGTGATATAAAATGGGAACATATATCGTTCTGTCAAAACTGACAGACGAAGGAAGAAAGACGATGATAAAGAAACCGGACCGGATAAAAGAAGTTAATGGTGAGCTGGAAGCCATGGGTGGAAAAATAGTCAATCAGTACAGTTTACTGGGCGACTATGACTTCATCACCATACTAGAGGCCGAGGACCATGAAGCCATCACAAAGATGGTTATGGAGATCGGTTCACGAGGGACCATAGATACAAAGACCATGGCCGCGCTCCCGGTGGATTCTTTGGTAAAGACACTTTCCGGAATCTAAAAACCTTTTGGGAAACCGGAGAAATTACGGAGTTTTTCCGGAATCCTTTTCATATTTTTTTATCAGTTCCCGAACAGCCTTTGCAGAGTAATCATCATCGTTTTCTTCGTACCACTCCACGATATTATCCGCAAATTGAAGGGTTTGATCTTCTGTGATCTGGCCGTAGATCTCCAGGTCGAGCTCATCCTTTTGGTCCAGGGTGAACTTATCTATACCACTTTCTTTCAACAATCTTTCCCTTTCCTCGTAGGGCATATCACCCAATTCAGATGTATAAGCCAGAAGGGCATCTATCATATCTTTGATGTTAGCGATATCTTTGGAATTTATGATATCCTCTATATCATGTATACGTATCTGCAAGTTAGGTATGACTTCTTCGGCCAACTTTTCAAAACACACTTCTACGTTCTTACACTCCTTTGCAGATGTGAAAAAATAAGTCGGGAAGTAAGAAGAATATTCTTTCAAAACCTCTTCTGTTATCTCTTTATTCTCCAGGTCGTCTTTGTTAACCGCCAGAATTATCGGGTTGTCACTATCGGCTATCTCGTGATATAGAGGTAACCAGTAATCCACCAGGTTATCCAATGTTTCCTTTCGGGTTACATCGGCAACTGCGATGATGCCTGTAGAACCCATAAAAGCACCCTGCTGGACGGATCTGTACGCCTTTTCCCCCATTATGTCGTTGATGATCAGTTTTACTTTCGCCCCGGGAATTTCGACTTCCTTTGTATATACGTTTGTCCCTATGGTTTTTAGATATTGGTCCCCGAAAAGAGACTTCACGAATCGAAGTATCAAGGACGTTTTTCCCACAGAAGTATCTCCTAGAAGGTTCACCTTCTTTTTTGTATCTATTATCGCATCGGTGAATACCATGTTAAGTTTATAGGATAATGTTGTAATTAAATATTGAGGTAATTTCAATCGGATTCTTCTTCCTCTTCTTCATCCCATGGCCTATAGGCTTCCAACGTTATGTTAGAAGGTAGTACGGAGTCCATACCCTTTTCCCAATATGCGGTAACATCACCACACTCATCACAAAGAACACCTACCCCCATATCACCCTTTTCTTTACAGGAAGGGCATTTCCTTTTTTTCGGTAGAAGCAACGAATTCATCAAGGTCAATTCGATCCGGGATGTACGGCTTCCGAGAATGCCTACCTGTGTCGCAAGGGCTTCTATCATCTTCTCGTGTTGAACTTCCATACATCCGGTACCTATGGTGTCTCCGTACTCTTTAAAAAGGGCACTGGCTTCTTCACTGGTACAAAATCCCTCTTTAACTAGATCGACCGGTAAATTACCATCCTCGAATTTTTTGAAAGCCTTAGATTGCATCTCTATAATTCTGTCTCTCTCTTCATCCATCGGTATCCCCTCTATATTTATCTAAAAGTTCGAGTATGCATTTTTCTGCATAGGTTTCATTTTTTTCGCGATACCATTCGGCTAGTTCCTCACCCAAAGTAACCGCTTGTTCTTCCGGTATTTCTTCCAACATTTCGTCAAGATCGAATTTTTCTATACCGGCATTTTCCAGTAATTCTTCTCTTGTTTCATATGGCATCCCTCCAAGTTCAGAAGCAAAAGCCAGCAGTGCATCAACCAATTTAAGAGGGGTGGATAGATTTTTTTCAGATACAAAATCTTCTATGTCTTCGATTGCGAGTTGTAAATTATATGCTACTTTATTAGCCAATATCTCAAAAAGCGTATCAACATTCTTTCCGGTTTTGGCGGATGTAAATAGAGTCATATCAAATTCATCTTTATAAGATTCCAATTCTACAAGGTCTACATCTTCGATAAGATCAAATTTGTTTAATCCAAGGATTATCGGGTTCTCTTCGCTAGCAATTTTTTTATAGCGAGGCAGCCAGAGCTCGGTGAGTTTGTCCAGGGTTTCCGGTCTGGTAAGGTCAGCTACCGCGATAGCGCCCGTAGAACCTATAAAGGCACCTTCTTGTACAGACTCATATGCATCCTCTCCCATTATGTCATGGATGATGAGATCTACATCTCCGTCTTCAGTTTTGATTGTTTTTTTATACACGTTAGTACCTATGGTCTTCAGGTACTCGTCACCGAATACGGATTTTACGAATCGGAGTATCAATGATGTTTTCCCCACCCCCTGTCCTCCCAGAAGATTTACTTTTTTCTTAACCAGTTTTCCCTTTTTTTCACCGCGGTCTGATTTCATCGATAAGGTTAGGGCAAATGGAACATAATAATTTTTGGGTAAAATCTACAGTGATATGACTTCCATCTCTCTTTCTAGTAAACTCAACTGCTTCTTTTCGAAGGCTCCAGGGTTTACAGGTAAGATCAAAGTACATGTAGTTTCGGATACACTGTCTACCATATGCCTTATAAATTGTATAGCGGCATCAAAACCCGAAGTGCTTATCAGATATTCCAGGCCATCTAGCATAACTATATTGTCTTCATCTATTATCTCTTCCAGTCGCCAAGTAAGACTTTCCAGGTTTGGAGCAACTGTATTCTGTTTAGTGCTGTCTCTCGCAGTTAACCAATATACTTCATCACTTTTCACACCAAATTCTTTTTTGATCCTCTCCGGGTTCATCCTAGAAAATATGTGTACACCCCTTTCATCTTCAATTGCCGCGTCATTAAGTAATCTGTAAACCTTCTTAGAATCGTTGGTTTCTAATAGGTAACTTCGACGAGGATTTAGGATGATGTCGACACCCTTTTCCTTTCCTTTCTCACCGGTTTTTTCTTCAGGTGAACCATGGCCTTTGAGCATGTCCTTGACGGAGTCTATAGTGATGTCTTGTTTAAGCAGAGATGAAAAGGCAAGTATCCTGTTCAGAGCCCCCTCTATCTCCCTGATATTCCGGGTAACGGTAAGGGCGATATATTCTTTGATGGCATC
Source organism: Thermoplasmata archaeon (assembly GCA_007129655.1). Classification (GTDB taxonomy): domain Archaea; phylum Thermoplasmatota; class Thermoplasmata; order Halarchaeoplasmatales; family Halarchaeoplasmataceae; genus Haladaptatiplasma. The sequence continues at coordinate 1,175 of SKVC01000153.1, read as the reverse complement.
ATCTATGGCTATGTCATGCTCTTTGAGTATCTGATCAATAACGGCTCTTCTCGTTTCTATCTCCGGAGTGCCAATATCCACAACAAGTCCAGATTTGAAGCGAGATACAAGCCTATCTTCCAAGGAAGGAATGCTGTCCGGTGATCTGTCACTGGTAAGTACGATTTGTCCATTCCTTTCTTTGATTTCGTTAAAGACACGAAACAATTCTTCCTGTACGTCATCTCTTTCTGCAAGAAATTGTACATCGTCTATAAGAAGAACATCCATCTTTCCGTATCTATCTCTAGCTTCCTGTACTGATTCACTTTGAGATATATCAAGGGCAAAGCTTGATGTTGTGGTATAGCCCACTTCTAAAGAGGGATGTTTTTTGTTTATATAGCGTCCTATCGACTTAAGTAAATGGGTTTTACCTAAGCCGGACGGACTAGTAATGAAAAGCGGATTGAATTTATCACCTGGAAATCTAGCGGCTTCTAGGGTCGCTGCATAGGCGAATTCATTATTGTGTCCTACGACAAAAGTGTTGAATGTGTATTTTTCGGAAAATGCGGTGTCTTCCGTGATAGGTTCCCCTCTTGTTACTTGAACAACCTGTTCGTATAAGTGAGCCTCCTTTTCTTCCCTCTCCGAGTCCTTGATTTTATCTTCGATTTCCTTCTTGACGTCCTCCGATGGGCCTCTCTCCTTTTCCAATTCATCTTTCAATTCGTCCTCGATAAGCTCTTTCAGCTCTTCTTCTTGTATCTCTGTGTATACATCATCTATTTCCGCTTTTACTGTTGGTAGTTTACCAGGTACTTTTTCTATCAATCTATCGATGTCGACATTAGTACGGACTTCTATGGAGATGTCTTCTAGGCTGTCAAGCCCCTGTATCTTCTGGAGTGCGTCGAGACCCTTGATTTCCCTTTCTGAAGTGGTGATTATCAATGCATTTCTCGGCATACCGTCTTTTAGGGTAACGTAGCCTACCAGCTGGTCTTTGAGAATCACCTTAACGTATCCGTTGAATGTGTAGCGTTTCAATTTACTCAAAAGTGCCTGCAGCTCGCCGGCCCCGCGTTTTTCTTGTATCTTAAGCCCATCAGGAAATATTTTCGATGTCAATAATGATTGCAATGTGATGCAAGTATTAAATATGTTTCTTTTCGATGCAAAAATACTATATC
>SKVC01000158.1 GCA_007129655.1 Thermoplasmata archaeon | reverse complement strand
TGGTTTGTATCCTGCCCCTTCGAATTTCTTAAGAGCCGTCATCACTTTTTTAGCCTGATATATTCCGATGTTGAGTTCGATAACCAGATTCAAGAAAGTTCGTCTTTCTTGTGGAAGTTCCAGCACTCTTTTTCTAAGCAATCTTTCGGTTTTCTCGTCTATCTGGTCTTTCGGTACGTCCATGGCGCTTACTTCACGGATGTATTCAAGTACACGCTTGCAGTCTTCAATGCTCTTGTCCGGATACTGTGTGGCTATGTCGCACAATCTAACACCGTTTTGGATGAGTTTTTCCCGAGAAGTAGAAGCTAATCGGGATATTATGGCCCTGGAAGCCCCTTCTAATCTGTCCATCTCTTCGTTAGATAGTGAGCTCATATCCAGTCCTTCCTTCATAGAAAGGAAATTAAAAACTTCGTCTATATGATTGTAAGGTATATTACACTTTTTGAAGGCTTCCTCTTTAGTTATCGCACGATTCCTGGTACATTCGAATTGAAGGACCCGTCTTGCGTGTTCCTCTAATTTTCTTTTGTGTTCCTTTTCCTGGGAAATACCTAAACCTTCGCTGGCCGCCTCGAATTCAGTGTCGATCTCTAAGGCTCTTTCGAAAGCTCTGATCGCCTTTTCCGTATTACCCATCTCAAGGAGGACTCTGCCTTTACTGTTCCATACGTATTTATCATCTGCTTTCAGGCCGATGGCTTTATCGTAGGCTTCTATAGCGTCCCGATATCTCTTCATATCCTCTAAAACACGTCCTTTTTCGTACCAAGCTTCTTGATAATTAGGATCTACGGAGGTAGCCTTGGCAAAGCTGCTGACAGCTTCCTGTTTCTTATCCATCTCAACCAGGAGTTCTCCCCGTTTGAACCAAAGAGTTGCATCCTTTGGATCTTTTTTGATCGCCTCTTCGTAAGCCTTGACGGCATCCATCTTACGCCCTAAGTAATCCATGCATTCCGCTTTGGTAGTCCAAACTTTCTTATCGTCGACACCTAGCTTGATAGCGGATTCTAGTGCACCGATAGCTTCTTCGTATTGTTCGAATTTTTCAGCAAGAAGTCCTTTATATTTCCATGTCTGCCCGTTCTGGTCGTTTATGGACAACGATTTCTCAAACAGTTCTTTTGCCTCTTCTAGTTCTTCTGTATCTATGAGACATCTACCCTTCATATTGAGGTAGTAGGTATTTTCAGGCTCCAGGTCGATGGCCTTTTGGTACCATTCGGCGGATTCACGATTCCGCTCCATCTTTCGGAGGCACTCTGCTTTTCTGTTGATAACCGATATATCTTCCGGTTCTAGATCGAGCGCCTCGTTATATGATCTTATTGCGTTCTCCAACTGTTCCATATGCTCTAAAATCATACCTTTCTGTACCCACATCTTTTTGATGCTAGAATCTAATTCCAGAGCTTTATCAAAGGCTGCCAAAGCCTCTTCTCTTTTGTGTATGAATTTTAAGCCCATGGCCTTGTCTTGCCATGCTTCTATATTGTCCGGATCCAGGCTTATTATTCTATCACAGTAACCAATAACTTTCTTAGGTCGGTGAAGATCTTTCAATATTTCTTTAGCCTTCGTAAGGTCTTGGATATTTTCTTCCTCTTCCAATGCACTTTCGTAGCATCTAAGGGCCGATTCGTATTCTCCAAGTCTTCGCAGTGCTGCGCCTTTATCACGCCATGCATTGATATTATAAGATTCTAAGTCAAGTATTGCATTACAGGTATTGAGTATGTCGCTCCATCTCGAGAGTTTCTTTAAGGAATCCTTCTTTTTCTCGAGTAATCTTACATCTGTGGGCTCCATGGACAATGCACGATCGTATGCCTTTACCGCCTCATCGTGCCGGTCCAATTCGCTTAAGGCCACACCTTTTCGTATATATGCGAATCTGTGGGATGGGTCGTATTTCAATGATCTACTGAATGCATCGACTGCATCTTCAAATCTATCCAACCATTCGAGAGCGATTCCTTTGCTGTACCAAATACTTGCGTTATGCGGATCTAGTTCAAGGGATTTATCGTATGAAACTATGGCTTCTTCGTAACGGTGTATACTTTCCTGGGCAAGACCCATTCCGTACCATATTTTGGAATCTTTCGGGTCTATTTCCAGTGCTTTAGAATAAGCTCTTATTGCTTCTTCATTTCTTTCGAGTTTCCCGTAGCAGTGTGCAAGGTTGTTCCAGAATCTTTTATCATCGGATTTAATACCTATAGCTTTTTCGAAGCTGGCCAATGCATCCTTGTATGACTTCATCCTGTACTCGCACATGCCCCTTTCGTTCCATTTATCTGCATTACTCGGATCTAGCGCCAATCCCCTTTCAAGGTCTTCGAGTGCCCTGTCGAACTGTTTCCTTCTCTCGTATCCCTTGGCACGGTCGAAGTATGCTTTAGAGTTGTTTTTATCGAGACCGATTATTCTGTCGGCAACGATGATGACTTCATTGTATCTGTTAAGCTTGATCAAGGCTTCTTTTTTCCCTTCTAAAACGGGTATATGTGTATCATTCAATGCTTGAGCTCGATCGAAGCTTTGTAGTGCCTCTTCCGGACTGTTCAATTTCATCAACGCTTTACCTTTGTCGAACCATGCTTTAAAATCGTTTGAATCTATATACAATATCCTGTCTGCAGCACGGGCTACCTCTTTCCATTTACCCAATTCTTTGTAAATTTCAAGTTCATGCTGGAGTGCCCGTTTATCACGTGGATTATTTGTTAAAGATTCTTCGTATTGATTTATCGCTCTTTCGTACTCTCCTAATTTCTGTAGGGCTCGTCCCTTATCGTAATGTGTCGAGGCATCCGCAGGATTTATCTCGAGTATTTTGTCGGCTACGCGTATGATCTCTTCGTATTTGCCCAAGGGCTTTAAGGCGTCTTTTTTATTGGTGAGCAATCGGACATCACTGGGATCTATAGCGATCCCTTTGTCGAAGGCGGTGACAGATTCCTTATACCGTCCGAGTTCGTATAATATATTCCCTTTTCTGTTCCATAATTCTTTGTTTTCCGAATCCAGTTCAAGGGCATGTGCGAAGGCTTCAAGAGCTTCTTCCTTTCTACCTAATTTGTAAAGAGTTTTTCCTTTCTCTACCCTAAGGGCTTTATTTTGCGGATCTGTCTCTATACCGTTATCAAAACAGACCACGGCATCGTTGTACTTCTCCATGTCTCTGAGTGTTATCCCTTTGTACAACCATATCCGGCCCTGGGAAGTGTCTATCTCCAGCGAGTGATTGAAACTCTCGATGGCCTTTTCGTAGTTTCCTGTCTTTCTGAGTGCCCAGCCCTTCTTTGCCCAAATCTTAGCGTCCCATGGATCTAGCTTCAATATATTATCGTAGATGGCTATGTCTCCCGGGTCTAAATCCAGAGCTTTTTGATAGGTATTTACAGCTTCATCCTTTCTCTCGATCCTTGCCAGTATATCTCCCTTGTTGATCAGTGTATACTTGTTTCTTGGATTTATGGCTATGGCGTTTTCAAGTATATTTAGGGCGGCATCTTCACTTCTCATCTCCGTTAGGATCATCGCTTTATGGTTCATAGCGGTTATGTTTTTCGGATATATTCTGAGAGCTTCGTTCTCACATTTGATCGCATTCTCTATGAAGCCTGTATGGTAATACAACTATCCTAGATTGTCGTAAACTTCAGAGAGTTTATCGAAGGCTTGTTCTACGGAACTCTCTTTTTTCTTCAGATATTCCCACGCCTTATCACACATCTCTTTTGCTTTTCCTATATCGCCGGAGCGGTGGTATCCCTCTCCTTTCTCTATGTATCCCTGCGTTTTTTTCAATATCCTTTGTTCTTTATCTACCAATGTGTCCAACGAATCAAGGAATCCCATTTTTTTCACCTCTTATTATCATGTTACTATCTCCTCTAATCTTTCCATCTCGACTGCACGCCTTACTTCCATTGCCAGCCTTCTGCCGGTGGACATACGCTTTCCCCACAGTGTATTACCGTAGGGATGCCCCACGTTCATGTGCACGTTTGTGCCTCCTCCTGTTCTCGGAGCTACGTCGTATATGTAAAAGTTAAGGTCCTTATCCACACAGGTCTGCAGGCAGAAAGGCCCTATGATACCCGGTGCGTAGTGTTCCTTCGTGGCATCCACGAAGACTTCCGCCAGCTTGAATATCTTTTCTAATTGTGATTCTCTCAAAGTGGCACTGTTGTGACCGGTCACGGTGTATTCCGGAACGATCTGTTCTTCGTTCAAAGTCATCTGCTGCGGTGCAGGTAATCTCACGTGACCGTCGAGGCTGGTCTCGAACCTCCAGTCTATTCCGATGAGTTCCGTTCTATAGCCCTTTTCGTTCAAAGGACTGTAGAAGAAGTCGAAGTTGAACACGGGACCGATGATGTATTCTTCGATCCTGGCGTTCTTCAAATCTTCCTTGGTGATCACATCGTGCTTCAGAAGATTGTCCACCTTCTCGTTGTATTCCTCGTAGGATGCCGCTGTAAAGAATCCTCTCTCCAACCGTTTTTCCTTGTGCTTCAGCTTGACCATTACCAGACGGTCTATGTCCCGGGGATCTTCAACCTTTTTCGGGAATGGCAATCCGGCTTTTTCCAGTAGCCAGTAGTAATCCTTTTCTTCCTCCCTTTCCTCGGAACGAAGTAAATTTCTGCTACCCACCATGGGTATCTTGAACTCGTCTTCGATCCTGTCCAGTGATGCATAGGACGTAAAGGAACGGTTGGGTACGAAGAGAACATTTTCCTTTCTCAATCTTTCCTGGTATTTTTCTTCCAGTACATCCCGGAACTTATCCAGTATCCAGGTTTCGTCCACCACTCCCCGTATTCTATTTCCCTTCTTGTCAAAGAAACTTTTGAAGTATTTATCGTATGTTTTTTCTCGTCCCTTCTGGCACACAGCCAGAGTGGGGAATCCTTCGTCTACCGCACCGTCACAAACATCCAGGGCCGAGTGAGAGGCGACTACGCCTATCTTAAGCTGTTCACGGTCATATTCTTCCAAGGTCTTTCTGATAATCTCCAGGTCCAACATCTTCGATCACTTCCCATCAAGATAGCGGGATACATATATATCATTTTTGACTAAAAAGACCAATCTCTATAGCGAAACATATATTGATAGGTATCATCTCTAGCATCGGTGCTTTGATGAGCGATTACATAGCGGATAACAACACGAAATACATATCCAAGATAGGGATGCCGGAGAGAGTGCACATCTGGGACGAGACACTCAGAGGGGGAGAGCAGAGTCCCGGAGTGATATTCGATATACAGGACAAAGTCGATATCGCCACCTACATGGACGAAATAGGTGTTGCGGTGATCGACGCTGGATTTCCCATGATGTCCAAAGGTGAGCGGGAAGCCATCAAGGTACTTCTCGACCTCGGTCTAAAGGCGGAAGTCGGTGTTACCGTCAGAAGCTCGAAGGAGGACATCGACACCGCACTGGAGCTGGGAGCCGAAGATATCTATATGTTCTCCACTACCAGTAAGTTTCATCTTCACTACAAGCACGGTCTAACGGAAGACGACTGCCGTAAAAATGTATTGGCTGCAGCGGAATACGCCGCAGAGCGAGGAGTAAACTTCGATTTTATCACCGAAGATACCACCCGCTCCGATGTCGACTTCGTGGTAGATCTTCTTAAAGACATCAAAGAACTGGGAGCCAGACGTATCATACTATGCGACACGGTAAGCTCCATAACGCCGGAAGCCATGTACCGATTCACCAGAGATATCATAGAGCGGGTCGGCGAAGGCCCCTGGGGAGTTCACTGCCATAACGATTTCGGCCTGGCTGTGGCCAACACCATAGCCGCCGTACAAGCCGGTGTGGAGTATCCCACTCTCACTGTTAACTCACTAGGAGACAGCTCCGGTAACCCGGCCATGGAAGAAGTGATCATGGCGGTGGAAAAATTACTGCATATCTCCACCGGCATCGACACCACAAAACTTTACGGACTCTGTAAACTGGTGGAAGAGCGTTCCGGAGTTTACATCTCACCCCAGAAACCCATATGTGGATACAACGCATACCGACATGAAAGCGAAGTACACGTTTCCGGTGTATTGGCACATACCGGTGCTTACGAACCCATACTACCCGAAGAAGTCGGTCGAGAGCGAGAATTCGTACTGGGCAAACACTCGGGACCCACGAACGTAAAAAACCTGCTGGAAACCAGTGATATGGAACTCACCGAAGAACAGATATCCGAAGTTCTCGACAATATCGAAGAGAAGATCGAACTGAACAGAGATAAAAAAATATCCCAATTCCTTCATCAGAGAGACGATTACGAATCCAATGTTCTAGGTCTGCCGGAAGAGCGTTTTTGGGAGATCGTCAAGGAGGTCCGTGATGGAGACTCTGGCTGAACGCATCTTCGGGGCAGATACCGGAGAATTCGTCCGCCGAATGGTAGATAGAGTGATGGTCCACGACGGCAACATGCCTCTGGTCTTCGAACGATTGGAGAACGAGGAACTCTACGACCCGACACGTATCACTGCGGTAACCGACCATTTCTGCCCTCCGAGTACCATCGAGCGGGCCGGTTTCGTAAAGCAACTCCGAGAATTCGTCAAATCAAAAAACATCAAAGATTATGTGGAATTCAAAGGTATCTGCCACCAGATAATGCTGGAGGGAAGAGTCAAACCAGGAGAACTCGTAGTCGGTATGGACAGTCATTCAACCACCTACGGTGCCTTAGGTGCATACGGCGTAGGCCTGGGCTCTACGGACACCGCAGAAGTACTGGAGACCGGAAGTACCTGGTTCAAGGTACCGGAGACCATCAAGGTAAATATACGAAACAACACATCGGGCACCGACCTTGCCCTGGACCTGCTTCGTCAGGTAAAATATTCCTGCAATTATCGTTCAATAGAATTCCAAGACCACTCTAAAAACTCCATGGACACCAGAGCGACCGTATGTAACATGGCTGCGGAAACCGGTGCCAAGGCCGCAGTGTTTCCCACAGACGAGATCACCGCTGAATATCTCCACCGCTATGAAATCTCAGAAATAATGAATTTTTCCACAGACGGATCGATATGCAGTCGAGTTATAGATCTGGAGCCAAAGGAACCTCTGGTTGCCGTACCCCATAAACCATATTCGGTAAAGAGAGCTTCTGAACT
>SKVC01000020.1 GCA_007129655.1 Thermoplasmata archaeon | reverse complement strand
TCGTAAATATGACCTATACCTAAAGAATTGTGAGCCTCTATGGTCAAACCGTGAGAACCGCATACACGGGATACCTCTTCCAGAGCCAGCATGTAACTGATGCGATCTATCCCGGCACCGCCGTATTCCTCCGGTACGGTCATACCCATCAGGCCGAGTTTACCGGCTTTCTTGATGGTTTTCCAGGGAAATTCGTGTTCCTTATCTACCTTTATAGCTATGGGTGCCAGTTCTTTATCTGCGAACTCCTTCACGGTATTCTTGAACATCTTCTGTTCATCGGTCAGCCGAAAATCCATCTTAATTACCCCTTTTATATCCTCATAAAGAGTTGGAAGGAGTTTAAAAAATGTTCGGTCTACTCAATAATTTAGGCCGGATAGTACTTCTCGATCCACTTCTCTTCGATCCTCTTGAGCTCTCGCTGTGGTATTATGGTTAGCAGTTCCCAAGCTAAATCCAGAGTGTCTTCGATGCTCCGATCTTCGTCTTCGCCCTGGTTGATGAATCGATCTTCGAAGGCTTCTGAGAATTTTAGATAGCTTTGGTCCCTATCTGTGAGCGCTTCTTCACCGACAACGGCCACAAGGTCTCTGAGACGGTTCCCTTCGGCGTATGCGGCGTATAACTGGTTACTTACGTCCATGTGGTCCTCTCTTGTCCTATCCGGGCCGATACCGTGCTGCATCAACCTCGATAGGCTGGCACCCGGCGTTAGCGGCGGTCGGATGCCTTTACGATGTAACTCTCTTGAGAACACTAGCTGGCCTTCGGTGATGTATCCTGTAAGATCGGGGATAGGATGTGTGATATCGTCGTCGGGCATCGTTAGTAACGGTATCATGGTGATGGAACCTTCACGACCGGTTATACGTCCGGCTCGCTCGTAGATGCTTGCCAGATCGGTGTACAGGTAGCCCGGGTATCCACGTCTGCCCGGTACCTCTTCGCGGGCCGCTGCTATCTCACGGAGGGCTTCGCAGTAATTTGTCATGTTGGTCAGTATGGTAAGTACCTGCATGCCCTGGTCGAAGGCCAGGTACTCGGAAGCCGTAAGGGCCATCCTGGGGATGATGATACGCTCGATAGCCGGGTCGTTGGCGAGATTCATGAAGAGCACCGCACGCTCCAGTGCACCGGTCCTTTCGAAGTCGCGCATAAAGTAATTTGCTTCCTCGGATGTGATACCCATAGCGCAGAAAACCACGGCGAATTCCTCTTCCTCTCCCAGAACTTTTGCCTGCCTGGCGATCTGTGCGGCGACGCTGTTATGCGGAAGACCGCTGGCACTGAATATAGGTAGTTTCTGACCGCGTACCAAAGTTAACATGCCGTCTATTGTTGATATTCCGGTTTGAATAAACTCTCTAGGAAATTCTCTCGCCGTAGGATTGATAGGATCTCCGTTTATGTTCCGCTCTTCTTCCGGTATTATATCCGGGCTGCCATCGATGGGCTCTCCGATACCGTTAAAAGTCCTACCTAAAAGTTCTCTGGACACACCGAACTTCATCACTTCTCCGGTGAATTGAACCGAGGTTAGATCGGTATCCAGGCCCCGGGTTCCCGCAAAGACTTGAAGAACTGCACGATTTGACTCCGCTTCAAGAACCTGTCCGAGACGCTCTTCACCGCTGGGCAGTTTGATCCTTGCGATCTCGTTGAAGGCCACATCGCTAACGCCTTCGACTACCATCAACGGACCGGATACTTCTACTACATTCCTGTATTCCGCTCGCTTGATATCTTCTTTTGTCATCTTCATTCCCCCGTTAGTGAGTCGAATTCTTTATTCATGTTCATCTCGATGTCTGCGAATCTCTCTTCCCAATCTTCCTGTGGCACATTGGACATCCGGCTGAGTTTTTCGACCACTTCCATCTGTTCCAAGGAATCGAATGAAACTTTATCTTTCTCAAGCAGTTCCATCCCTTTTTCGTAGTATGCCATCATCACTTCCAGCATACGATACTGTTTTTCAGGCTCACAGTAGGTATCTACATCGTGGAATGCATTCTGTTGCAAAAAGTCTTCACGGATTATTCTGGCCGCTTGCAGAGCGAATTTATCTCCCGGTGGCAGTGCATCGGGACCTACTAGCTGGACTATCTCCTCGAGACCGCTTTCCTTCTCCAATAAACGCATGGTCTCTCGTCTGAGCTCATGCCATCTTTCGTTTACATTCTCTCCCCACCAACCCGCAACGTCGTCTAGATACAGTGAGTAAGAACGCAGCCAGTTGATCGACGGAAAATGTCTCTTGTTCTTCAGCTCTGTATCCAACGCCCAGAAAACACGTACTATACGCAGTGTATTCTGCGTAACCGGTTCGGAGAAATCACCGCCCGACGGGCTGACTGCACCGATAACGGATACGGAACCTTCTCGCTCACCCAGTAGCTGACACGTTCCCGCACGCTCGTAGAAGGCTGCCAGTGAAGATGCAAGATATGCCGGATAACCCTCTTCACCGGGCATCTCTTCCAGCCTTCCGGATATCTCACGGAGTGCCTCGGCCCATCTCGATGTGGAATCGGCCATCAGAGCTACGTTGTAGCCCATGTCCCGGTAGTACTCGGCGATGGTGATACCGGAATAAACCGAGGCCTCTCTGGCAGCCACAGGCATATTACTGGTATTGGCGATCAATATGGTTCGCTTCATCAACGGCTCGCCGGTTCTCGGGTCCTCCAATTCGGGGAAGGCCGTCAGAACATCGGTCATCTCGTTACCCCTCTCTCCGCAACCTACGTACACCACGATGTCCGCATCGCTCCACTTAGCTAATTGGTGCTGGATCACGGTATTGTGTAATATCATCGGTGCGTTACCGCCCACGAAATTATGAGTTTCAGGAACAGTTAGATCATAAACCGTTTTAACCTCATCTTTCACCTCTATCGAACTAACTGGGTCCGGTAAGAAATGGCCTAGATGATCCTCTGCATCTTTCTTTTCAATTTGTAACATTTCGCCAGTTTTCTTATTAATAGCATCCTGTAAAGATTCTTTTCTCGGAGCTAGAAGTGTATCTCCTTCCTGTATCTCCCCGGCAGGCTTCTCTATTATTTCCATATCCGGAGTCAAAACGAAGAGCTTGTGGACACATGTTAACTCTACTTCCCTACCGGATTTGGTGTGGATCACAACCGTACCATCCGTTTTACCTTTGTAAAGGCAGGTAGCTTTCTTTTTAATTATTCTACCGTCAGCCATGGATAATACGTCTAATGGATTGTTAAGTTCAACCCATTCTTCGTGTCCATTTCTGTGTAATGTACCGTCTCCTTGGTACTCCTCATAAATATCCTCAATAGTTTTCTTCGTCCCGTCGCCTAACAATACCGGAGTTTCACCCGCTACGCATTTTCCTGTCCCGAAACCCCCGGGTATCGCAGCGGTGCCGCCTTTAGCCAATGGGAAAAAGGTATCGAGTACACGCTGACCGGTGACCATCAGGTCCCTTGGTGCATCCTTCTTGATTATCGGCCGCATGACACGGACGGGCCAGCGCTGTCTCATGGAGACTTCCTTCTTACCGTCTTCAGTGTTTATCTTGGCTATTGTGTCTTCGATAGTGTACTCGCCCTTGGAAGCTATCTCATCGATAGTGCCGCTGATCCCCGGTGGTACCATGATCCGGTGCTCCACCACTTTTGTTTCCTGCACAGTACCGAGTATGTCACCTTCTTTAACTTCAGCTCCCTTCTCAACAACAGGCTCAAATTCCCACTTTTTTTTCTCAGATAACGGTGGTACGTCCACGCCTCTTTTGATGAAATCTCCGGTTTCCTCCATTATCAATTCAAGCGGTCTCTGGATACCGTCATATATATTTTGGATAAGACCTGGTCCGAGTTCCACAGAAAGAGGTTCTCCTGTTCTGCATACCGGCTCGCCGGGTACGATACCTCCGGTTTCTTCGTAAACCTGAATAGTTGCAACGTCCTTTTCCAGGCCGATTATCTCTCCTATCAAACGCTCGTTGCCGACCTCTACCACTTCGTACATCTCTGCGCCACGGAGCTTATCCGCCTTTATAACCGGGCCGGCGATACGTATGATACGTCCTTCTTGCTTTTCGTCCGCCGGTTTTATTCGCTTTATGCTATCTTCTACTTCTTCAACCATATTACCTATTCTCCTGTGGAGTTATGTCTATACCAACTGCTCTTCTGATCTTATCCTTTAACGGGTCCTTTTTGTCCTCAAGGGGACCGTCCTTGTCCGGTAACTCTACTATTACGGGGTACAATCCCTTTCTGAGCTTCAACTCGGTGAATTTTTCTCTTATACTCTCTGCTATTCTCTCGGAGATAATTATCACCGCTGTGTCTGTCGATTCTATAAGCTGATCTATGATCTTGATGGCTTCCATCTCTGTTTCCGGTGTGTAACTCTCGTCAACCCCGGCAAGTGTGAATCCAAGAGCCATTTGCTTGTCTCCAACCACGACTACCTTCATGCAGTTCCCTCCAATATCATCATCTCTTTTATTGCCCCGGATTCCAATCCCTCGGCGATACCTCTGACTATGGCCTTGATGTTGCGTACTTCGTATTCCTTACCCATCAAAAATCTCATGGTGGGGCCGACACTGAGTATGTACTGTGTCATCATGTGAGATGTTATATTCAGGAGCATAGTGTCCAGGAATTTTTCCATCTCATATAGATCCTTTCCGACTTTTCTCAAGCCCGAATATGAAGTCCCTTCCAGCTCGACCATGGATTCGTCCATAGTGCCTGATTCGCACATCTTCTCCAACTTCCACAAGGGTAACTCCCTTCCGGCCGGCAGTAATGCTCCCTGTAACTCTTTGCCGGTCAAACCTGCGTTGAGACCTCTCAAGATGGTTTTTATATTCAATATATCCGTGTACTTGCCGACGAATATCTTGACCGCTGACTGGTCTTCGGTTTCCGCCCGCAATACGGTGGCTTTTAATCTACCGAAAGCAAAGGCGTCCAGCTTTTGATCTATGATGAAGAAGTTTTCTTCGGGAGCCGCGCCGGTGAAGAGCTCGCCGAAGGGGGTTTCCTTTAAAATATTGAACACTTCGTGCATATCTCTGGAGTTGACCAGTTCTTCAAGCATCTCTTCGTCAACAATATGTACGGGAAAAACAGATCGTTTGAGTTCATCCTTGGAAAGTTCGCTACGTATACCCTTCAACACCCTCTTTATCATCTTTACATCGTACCTCAGCATCCAAGCATCCACAAAAGGTCGCATGGGGTTCGGAACGGTCTGTCTTACGTCGATTATATCTTGTACGAGTGTTCTTTCCAGAACATCTTCGAAGCGGTCCGGATCATCCCGAATATCCTTAGGCATCTCAGTTCCTGTCTTTTCGATCTCGGAGAATACTTCAGTCATATTACGGCTTTCTATGAGTGGTGTGGTAGTATCTTCACGGATAAAGTGTACTCCCCGTGCTCTGAATTTAGCGTTAGGATAGGCAAAGTGCGCGATGGAGACCAAGGTCCTGAAGTAAGCCATGAACAGTATAACTACGATAAGAAGCGAGACCGCAACGGCCATGAGGGCGATATTGACCATGCCCAACTGAGTTACCATATCATCAATCAATCAGGTTTCCTCCGCAAATAATATCTCTGATATTTCTTTTCTCAAGTCTTTCTTCATCCTTTGAATGTTTGCCTCTATGGTCATATCCAAAGAGGTACCGTCATCGGATTCTCCTTTTATACCGGTGACGTCGGAAAGGTCCGCTTTCACGTTGAGTTTTGGATCGATCTTGCCGGTGAATTCTTTTACTATTCTTTCATTTTCTTTCGTACAGTGTATGGTCACATTCCCTTCTAAGAGTGAAGAAGCTTTTCCGATAGCCTGCCTCAGGTAATCCTTATGCTCTTCGGGTCCTAGCTCGCGAACCTTTTTGAGTGCCTGTTCGAAGACCCTATCGATCTCCTCTTCTCTTACCTTCAACACCTTCTTCCTCTTGTCCAGCTTCGCCTGCGAGATGATCCTGTTGGTCATCACCTTGATCTCACGGGCCTCACGCTTTCTGATCTCCTCCATACGACTGCCTTTCTCCGCTTCGATCTCGTCCCGTATCTCTTTCGCCATCTCCTTCTGACGCTGCCTGATCGACTTGATCTTACGTTCAACATCGGCGTCTATCTTCTTTATTATGTTCTCTACCGACATTTTCTAACCTCACATAAACCCAAGGAACAGGATTATGAAGATGGCGATCAGCAATCCAAATATGGCAGATATCTCGGACATGACACTGAAGACCATCCCTTTACCGAAGGTTTCCTCTCTTCGTGAAACTGCGGCTATGGCCGAACCGGCGGTTATACCTTGACCTATACCGGACACACCGGCTATACCGATGGCGAGGCCGGCTCCGATGGCGGCGATGCCCATGCCCATGGTTACAGTGGTAACTTCTCCCAGCATGCCGCTGAATACTATCAAAAGTATAGCTACCAGTAATCCATAGATGGCCTGGGTCTCCGGTAATACAGAGAAGACCATGGCACGACCGAATATTTTTTCGTCTTCAGCTACGGTGGCTATACCACTACCTGCGGCGATACCCTGGCCTATTGCGGATAAACCGGCGATACCTACTGACAAACCGGCACCGATGGCTACCAATCCCATGGCTTGTCCCGACAATCCGGCCATCATATCCTTTGGTGCTCCTCCCAGCATGCCGGTGAATAGAAGCAACAAAATACCGATAAGCAGACCGTAGATAGCCTGGGTCTCCGGTAGTACAGAGAAAACTACACCTTTACCGAATAGTTCCTCCTTCTCACTGTAGGTGGCGATACCTCCTGCGGCTGCTATACCCTGACCGATGGCAGAAAGGCCCGCTACACCGACTGCAAGTCCGATACCAACTGCAACGAGTCCCACCGATAACGACACCGGTTCTCCTCCGATTATACCTGTGAATAAGAACAATAAAATAGCGATCAATAGACCGTATATAGCCTGGGTCTGTGGAAGTGCTGTGAAAACAAGTGATTTACCGAATTTATCAGGCTGCTCGGCGATGGCTCCCGCCCCGGCTGCTCCGGCGATACCGATACCGATACCGGCACCCATACCGGCTATACCGACGGCCAGTCCGGCACCGATGGTAGCCAGGAACATACCGCGATTGTCATTTTCTATAATTACAGTTAAAGAGTCTACCTCTTCGCCGTTTAGATAAGCCGATAACTCGTATTCACCGGGTTCCTCGAAGATATGGTAAAATCGTGATACGTTGGCTATGGTTTCTTCTCCGAT
>SKVC01000107.1 GCA_007129655.1 Thermoplasmata archaeon | reverse complement strand
TAGAAAATGCGTACACCGTCAGTATCTCTATCCCCAGATCGATACACCAATCAAGTATCTCTTCAAGCTTATCCTTCCCTTTAAGATGCCCTTCTGTTTCTTCAAGTCCGAGCTGCCTGGCGAAACGACGATTACCATCCATTATTATAGCTATGTGTCGGGGTATGTTTTTTCTGCCCTTTATCTCTTTGAGAAGCTTTTTCTCGTACGCCTTGTAAGCAGTATCAGAGATGGTTTTCGTTATTTCGCTGATGTGTTAACACCTGGGTTCAATGAAGGCTAGATGGTATATATAAATTGCTGGAGCTAAGATTTTACTTCTTACCCTTATCGAAGCCTACCTGGAACGCCTCAAGATTCTTCTCTACGGTACCTTTGGGAACGAGTTTAGAGATCGCCTTTTTCATAGACTCTTCGGTAACCAATCCCGTTGCAGCGGTGAAATAGCCAAGCATGATTATATTGGACACTATCCGGGTGCCGGCGACTTCTTCAGCCAGTTCCGTAGCTGGTATTCCCTTATTTTCCATTACTGTATATTCAACTAAAGACGTATCTATAAAAAGAATACCATCTTCGGCTAGTGACGGTAGGTAGGTTTTCAAAGCCGGTTGAGACATGGATATCAGTATATCCGGCTTTCTTACTTCTGGATAATGTATATCTTTATCGCTCACAATTATATCTACGCTACAGGCACCACCTCTAGCTTCAGGCCCGTAACTCTGAGTCAAGGTAACGTTTTTCCCATCGAATACGGCGGCTTTACCGAAAATATGCCCCATCAAGATAACGCCTTGACCACCAAATCCTGAGAAGCGCAGTTCTTTACGCATCATTCCACCCCTTTCTTTTTTCTGATAGCCTGGAAGATCTCTCCCCGGCGTTCCTGATATGTAGGCGCTTCCCGGTCTACGAACTTTCCAACTATGATCTCATCTTGATCGAGAGATACTTCCGTCGGGTCCGCTCCATGCTCGATCCTGCTGTTTTCTTTGTAATATTTCATAGCTTCTTTACCGGTTTTTTGCCCGGTTCTTCGTCCGTATCCAGTGGGACACGGAGTTAATACTTCTACGAAACAAAATCCCTTTTTGTTCAATGCTTCTTCCAGAGATCTGATGAGTGCTTCAACGTGATAAGCAGTCCAGCGAGCAACATAAACAGCTCCTGAACCGGCTGCTACCGCCGGGAGATTGAATGGATGTTCAAATCCTCCAAAAGGAGTCGTAGTCGTTGTAGCTTCTGTAGGTGTGGTCGGACCCGCTTGACCTCCGGTCATACCGAAGTTGAAGTTGTTCACACAGATCACATTAAAGTCCACATTCCGTCTTGCGGCGTGTATGAAATGGTTACCGCCTATGGCAAATAGATCTCCATCTCCACTGAATACGGTTGTAACCATATCCGGATTACCTACCTTTAAACCGGTGGCAAATGGTATGGCTCTGCCGTGTGTAAGGTGGAATGAATCCATATTAAGATAGCCTGCGACTCTTCCGGTACAACCTATCCCGGATACGACAGCGGTCTTCTCTTTCGGTATGCCGGAATGATCCAATGCTCTCAAGAAGGAGGAAAGCACGACTCCAAGACCACAACCTGGACACCAAATATGTGGTATCCTGTCCTTCTTCAAATAACCGTCCAGCGGATGTAATCCGTAACTCTTGTCCTTTTCCTTCTGTTGATTCATGTAATCCGGTGAAAAATAGTTTCTGCTCTTTCTTATGCTCAATTTGATCCCTCCTTTCCTTCGTTGATACCATATAAACGTTCAACCAGCTCCTCCGGAGTATGAATGCTCCCTCCCATCCGAGGCGCCAGGTAAGTTGGACAGTGTCCGTCAGTGCATCTTTGGACTTCGTAAACGATCTGACCAAAATTGATCTCAGCTACAAGGAAGGCTTTTACGCCTTTTGCGGCCAGTTCATATATACGATCTTCCGGGAAGGGCCATAAGGTTATCGGTCTCAACAATCCTACTTTTATTCCTTCTGCACGAGCCATATCAACTGCTTCTCTAGCTGAGCGGGAGACGCTTCCATAGGCAACTATGATTATCTCCGCATCGTCAACTTTGTACTCTTCGTACTTTAAGATGTCATCCGAATTTTTCCGTATTTTATTTATCAATCTGGTTACCAAGAAAGTCTGGGTTTTTTCATCGACGGAGGGATAACCCCTTTCATCATGGGTTAAACCGGTCACATGAACACCATAGCCCTCACCGGCACATGCCATCGGAGGAACTAGGTCTTCATCGGGACAATATGGTAAATATTCTTCAGGTGAATTTTTCGGTTTTTTACGGTTCACTATATCGAGTTCTTCCTTAGGCGGGATCACTACCTTTTCCGTCATATGTGCTACGACGGCATCCGAAAGAAGTACTACCGGAAGCCGGTATCGTTCGGCGGTGTTGAATGCCTCCACGGTCATGTCGAACATCTCTTGTGGTGATCCGGGACAGTAAACTACAACGCCCACGTCACCATGGGTCCCCCAACGTGTCTGCATCACATCACCCTGAGCGACCATGGTCGGCAGGCCGGTGGACGGTCCCCCACGCATAACGTTTACTATTACGCAAGGTGTTTCGGTCATCAGAGCGAAACCGTAATTCTCCATCATCAAACTGAAGCCAGGTCCGGATGTGGCCGTCATCGCTTTTCTTCCGGCCCATGAAGCACCGATCACCGCTGCGATACTAGCAAGTTCGTCCTCCATCTGGAGATAGCTTCCGTGGATCTCCGGGAATCTTTTTGCCATGGTTTCCAGGATCTCTGTAGCCGGTGTGATAGGATAACTGGCAAAAAAAGTGCACCCGGCTGCGATAGCACCTTCGGCACAGGCTGTATTTCCATCTATAAAGTAGGTATCAGGCTTCATGTTATCATTCATCCTCCTCTTTTACATATATTGCGAATTCCGGACACATCTTTTCACATTTTCCACAGAGTATACAATCGCCGGTCATCTTCGGTGGGTGATAGCCTTTATCGGTGGTTTTTTCTGAGAATTCCAGAGCTTTTACAGGACAGAATTCTATGCAGAATCCGCATCCTTTACATCTTTCTTTTATCAGGCATACCGCTCCTTCTTTCTTTTCGGATGCGACCATCCAGCATTTTTCTCCTTCTTTTTCTTCCATTATTTTCCCCTCTGTTTTAGATTCCATCTGCCCAAGTTGGTACGGAATTAGGGTCTATCCCCATTATCGGCATCACGATCAAATACATCAGTAAAGTCAATATCAGCATCAATACAATCTTTATGGGTAATCCGGCCTTGGACATTGCAGGTATGGTCAGTTTACCGCTGGCGAATACGATGGCATTTGGCGGGGTGCCTACGGGTAACATGAAGACCAGACTTCCTGAGATCGTGACGGTTAACATCAGTAGCATAGGGTGAATTGACATGGCCAGGGACATAGCCGTCATAACAGGCAGTAACAATGCAACAGTTGCAGTATTGGAAGTAACTTCAGATAGGAATGCGGTGAACAAACCGATGGACAATATAAGGAGTGGTAGCGGTAGGAATTGTAGCCACGTCAATCCGTCACCGATGTATTCAGCCAATCCGGTTTCTAAAAATGCTTTTGCGATTGCCAGTCCGCCTCCGAAAAGGAGAAGAACACCCCAAGGTATCTTTACGGCATGTTCCCAATCCAGTGCAAATTCTCTTTTTGATAAATTGATGGGGATGACAAATAATACCGCCGCACCTGCTAGAGCGATGATCGAATCGTTTATCCCTGAGATCAGATATGTTTCTATTAGGGGACGGGTCAACCATAGAAGTGCAACTGTGCTGAATACGATGGCTACCGATATCTCCCCTCGTCTCATCTTACCTAGATTCTTTATCTCATCCTTTATGTAAACCATCCCTCCTGGGATATCTTTTAACTTCATGGGATATACTACGTGTACCAGAAGGAACCACGCTATGGGAAGGAAGATGACTACAAGGGGTATCCCTATCTTCATCCACTGTAAAAATGATATCTCCGGTGCACCTTCGTAGCCTGACAAGTTAGCGGCGAATAGTGCATTGGGAGGAGTACCTATCAAGGTCCCTATGCCCCCGATTGTACATCCGAAGGCTATACCTAACATCAATGCAATTATGAATTTGAGTAAACCCTCTTCATCGTCTTTACTGTTCCGGGAAGCGAGATCTGCGACTGCTATCCCCATGGGCATCATCATAACTGCCGTGGCAGTGTTGGATATCCACATGGATAGGAACGCCGATGCCACCATGAAACCGAGTATGATATACTTCGGTTTAGTACCAACGACTAAGATAATCTGAAGAGCGATCCTCTTGTGAAGGTTCCACTTTGTCATACCCTGTGCCAGGATAAAACCGCCTAGGAAAAGGAATATCAGTGGGTGTGCATATTCGGATGCAGTGGTTTTCATCTCCATGGCACCGAATAGAGGTATCAAGATCAAAGGCACAAGGGAGGCTATTGGTATAGGTACCGCTTCTGTGATCCACCAAGTGGCGGTAAAGACCGTAATCGCAGCCACAATCTTTGCGGGTTCAGTCATACCTTCCGGTGTAGGCATAAGCATTATGAGAATAAACGCTATAGGTCCGAGTATCAAACCTATGTTTTTGTATAGTTCGTCAGCTTTTAAAAGATATTTAAGTTTTTGTTCATTATCTCTCCTGTTTTGGTCAGGAGGACGCGGATCACTATCCGGGTCTGAACTTGCTTTTTGTTCGGGCATGGAGATAACTCCGTGGCGGTGTCGATGGAGGTCTCATATAAATAGCTTATTGTATGTTTTTCATCTCGAACGTAGTGAGAGATGTATAGTAAGCGGAATCGGTTCAGATTATGTGGCACGGATTGTGCGATATTTTTTCATTTGGTGCAAAATCTTTTATCTTATGGAAAATATCCCGTATCGTGAAACATATGTTCGGAAAAGTATTGCTCGCAACGGATCTATCGCCTGCCTACGACAAGCTGACTAAATGCATCGTAGAGCTTAAGGAATTGGGCACAGAAGAGATAATTTTGGTATGGGTGGTAAATGTAGAAACAGCCGGTCTTTCGGCAGCCGATGTGCGTGAACACCACATAAAGAAACTGGAGGCTGAAGGTAAGGGGCTGGAAAGAATGGGTGTATCCGTTACTTACGAAGCCCCTATCGGTATTCCGTCACAGGAGATCGGTCGGATGGCGCAGGAAAAAGACGTAGACCTCATAGTCATCGGTTCCAGAGGGGAGCGTAAGATGAGAAACATGTTCCTGGGAAGTACTACATCTAACGTCATACGTTTGAGCAGCGTTCCCACTCTGGTGGAACGGATCGACCTTGATGAACATCTAGATAACGAGTCATACATGCTGGTATGCAAAAGAAAGTTCAAATCTATTTTAATAGCTACTGATTTTTCCGAAAATGCCCGGGAAGCCGAGAGGGCGGCACTAGAATTGTCGAAAAAAGCGGATAAAGTTGTTGTTGTATCGGTAGCGGAAACCGTGGGTTCCGAAGAGAAAAGATCTCCCGCTGTCGCTAAGGATAAGGAACGTTTGGAGAAACTGAAACATCAATTCGGCAACCACTGCGATGAAGTAGTTATCCGGTTTGAAGAAGGGATAGCTTCTGAAAACATCAATCGTATAGCTGCCGACGAAGATATTACTCTTATCATAATAGGAAAAAAAGGGAAAGGGGGTTTTAAGGAGTTGTTACTTGGAAGCACTGCCGAGGCGGTTGCCCGGCGTTCCCAGAAACCCATACTCCTGGTGCCTTCCAAAGATAATTGATCACTGATCTTCCGGTGGCGGTGGAGTCTGATACTCCTGCTGTGATCGCTCTTCCGGTGGTTGCTGTTGATACTGCTGTTGTCCCTGGGAAGGCGGTGGTGGTGTTGATGAACTTGCCGGATGTATAGGCATCTTGTAGTCTCCGCAATTATCACAGTACCATTTTTGGTATTGCTGCACGTAGCGTAGTGTTCCTCTACATGTGGGGCAAACATTTGCCTGACTGTCCACTTCCTTGAGTTTCATGTAGCCCAGTAGGATCAGAACACCGGATATGACCAGACCGAATATGAATCCTAAGATGGCATAGATCATCAACTTATCTTCTATGTCGTCATATCTTCCTTGGTCTACAGGTGTGATTATCTCTTCCACTAGTTTACCTTTTAGTATAAAGGCTACAACGGCGAAGACGATCCTGATTACACCGTAACCGATACGCAAGGTGCCGTACCGTGTCGCACTCCAAAGTAATCCCCACATTATGTCCCATAAGCCCCACAAGCCGTATAGCAGTGCGGCTACAAGGAAGAATATAGCTGCGTATTGCAGCATCTCTCTGGCTTCCTTTACCTTGGGAGGCAAGTTGGGATTTGCGTCGGGTACCGATAGTAGATCCATATCATATCACCTCTTTAGAATTCCTCTTCTTCCGTTATCCTCTCTCCCGGACTGATATCTCCGCCGGTTTCTTCCGGAGGCACCGGCTCCTGATATTGCATCTCGGAGGGCTCGGGAGATTGAGCGGGTGGAGGTGGTTGTTGATATTCTTGTCTAGGTGGTTGTTCTCCACCTTTATCATCCTTCTTAACTAACTTGATTATCACTACGATGATGATTATCACGATAACAACCACAATTATCACGCCCAAAGCAAGGCACATCATCCCTCGTTCAAACCAATCTTCAACGAATTCCGGTAGGTCATCATCTTCATCAAATATAGGATCATCATCGTCCGGATCCGTTACATCGTTTTCATCTGTGTCATCGTCATCAGGATACGCAGTATCCCAGTAATATTCATTTTCCTCGTCGATGTATTCATAGGTCCAGACTTCGCTTATCTCCAAAGAATCCGGCTCAAATATATCTTCCAGAGCGATATCCACACTCAATGTGCTTGTCCCAACACCACTGGTTGCTGGCTCGTGTATTAGCTGCCCTTCTGAAGCATCAACGTAAAGTAAACACTCACCATCGTTGTAATGTATACCGTAATCACCGCCTTCACCATCTACCATATTTACTACATAATCTATATTCGGCGCGTCGGTTATTTCTCCCTTTACGGTAAGAGAAACGATGACGCCTTCTCCCCCTTCCGATATCTCAACTCTTATTATGTCCACATTCGGTCTTTCGACATCGTAAGTCCAGCTCTGATTAATTACATAGTCCACATCGTCTTCAGCATCGGTTATAACATGTTCATACTGTGCACTGGTTACGCCAGACAGAACAAGCAGTAACGCGAGCGCGACGAAGACCACGAGGTATTTTTTCCATTGCATTTTAT
>SKVC01000071.1 GCA_007129655.1 Thermoplasmata archaeon | reverse complement strand
TAATTCATATGGATCTAACAAAGGCTGTCAAATATCATCCGATCATATTACCTGCATATTTACAGTAAGATATGTGGCTTATTTGCACACAGACAACACGAAATTTTATATGTAATCCAGCTTTCATCAAAGGTGCATATCACAAATCATGCCCGGGAAAGGATAGATAAATACAAAGCAAAAAAAGAAAGATATTGGGGGAATTCAAATGGAAACTAAGTACGACCCTGAAGTGGATGTTATCACGATAGTGTTACAGAAGGGAGATTTAGACCGCGGTGAAGATATGGGCGACGGTGTGATCGTACACTACAATAAAGACAACGTTCCTATCGAGATAGAGATATTGAATGCTAAGTCAAGACTCGTAGACTGGATAAAGATCGCTTTGAATGCTGGCCCTAAACCGATATCCGTCAATTCGTGAATATTTTACATTATCGACAAAACAAATTTTCCAACCGTCGTCATCTATGTGTAAACCGCCGTTCGTAATCAAACTAAACATAATAAAAGATGTCATCATCTCCCTTACGATCTCAAATTCTTCTATTGAAATAAAACTATAACTAACAATATAATTAAGCATGCTAGGAAAACATTATTAAATAAAGAAACACTTGATGTAAAAGATTGTGTTATGTCTTTAAAAGTTTTAAGATTTAATAGGGGCGAAAAGTCATACAGAGACGAATGGAATAGGTTGATAAGATGACAGACGGGATAAAAGAGTTAATATCAAAAATCAATGAATTAGAAGGTAGAATTGAAAAAATAGAGTACATGATTGTAAACGACAAAATATCAATTAAAGGCAAACCGAATAGTCTTTCAGGATTCAAATTATATTATAATCTTTCCAACAATTTTGAAAAAATTTTGATGATCGGATACTTTTTAGAAAAAGAAAAATCATTCGAGCATTTTACCATGGATGATGTGGAGGATGGTTTTAAAAAATGTAAGTATCCTCTTCCGGCGAACATGAGTGACTTTTTTTTAAAAGCATCGGGTAAAGGTTGGTTGATGAAAATTGGTGTTGAAGGGAGAAAAATCCTGTGGACATTAACTGAAACCGGTGAAAGATATGTGGAGGAAGTTATGAAATATGAGTGAAAGAATTGATTAAATACACAAATAACACTATCTCTTTGAATTGGTTACACGGGTGAAACGTCTTAAAACCACTCTCTGAGTGCCTAAACTATGAACAGCGAGACGCCAAGAAGGAATAGTATTAAGGGGGTAGTATCCGTTTCATAAATCATTCGATGTTTAGTGTAATTAAAAAGTTACTGATGCAGATACCACTTAGCGGAAAACCTTTTTAAGATGATTCGAATGAATTTAAGGATGTTCGAGAATAAAGAGAGGTTCTGGGAGGTTGATTTTATCAGGGGTACCACATTGATGATGATGATCACATACCACCTAATCTTTGACCTTTACTACTTCGGGGACTATGGGATCGATGCTAATCATGGAGTATGGTTGATACTCGGTAGGTCTACAGCGATATTATTCATAGCCATCGTCGGGGTGTCTCTTTCTTTGAGCTATTCACGTGTTAAGGATCAACTTTCAATCGTTGAGATAGTTATCAAATATGTTAAAAGAGGGGGTTTCATATTCTCGCTGGGATTATTGATTACGATAGCTACGTACTTATTTCTGAAAGGTGAAGGATACGTGAGATTTGGCATATTACATCTTATAGGACTATCTGTGATATTGGCTATACCATTTTTAAGATACAAATATGTCAACTTGATCATAGGAGCAGTTTCGTTGGTAATTGGTTTTTACTTAGCTAATTTTTATTTCGATTTTAACTGGCTTCTGTGGCTTGGATTTAGACCCGAGAGTTTTAATACAGTGGATTATTTTCCAGTACTACCCTGGTTCGGTTTGGTTTTAGTAGGAATATTTATCGGAAAATTACTTTATCCTGAATACAGTAGGATCATGAAATTTCCTGATATGAGTAGAAATAAACCGGTAAAATTTATCAGCTTCATCGGACAGAATACATTGGTGTTTTACCTCATACATCAACCGATTTTGATATTACTCCTCTACCTATTTGGTTTGATAGATCTCCCCTTATAGAGTTTTACACGATGATTTAAGTAAACATAACACCATGATAACTATCACCGAGACGGGTGGAGGTTTGAAAAATAGGCAAAAGTAACAAGACAAATGGTAGAATGCATAGATATACTCAGTATCATCCATATCTGTTTCACATCCTTTAAGTAAATATTATAACGCATAATTAACCGTCAATATGACCACAATTACCAGACCGATATAAAGCATGGTTTTTGTTATGCTTTTGTCCTTTCCTATGACTATCGGTATAGGACCTATGAATATGATGCCACCCCTTCCAAATTCTTTTTGAACCTTTGCACTTTCGGAACCTCTTTGGAAGAGTATTACGAGGAATAACGAAAGAATCGATAAAAAGATCATCAGTAGTCCATAACGTTGTCCAGACCTCCAAAACCACACATCCATATAGAGGAGGAATTATCTTCTCTTATCCATTGGGTTAATGAGTACGGGGCCGGGTATTCCCCCTTAGTCACCGGAACGGTATTTTTTCACGAATTTGAGAGCATACATCCCTTCTTCGATGGAAACGGTAGAGTCGGAAGAACTCTCTTACATATATACCTCCAAACAAAAGGATTGCCAAATTCCAGATTATGCTTGATCGAAAAGGAGGTATTAGGTGATAAGGAACTGTATTACCGATTACTCGCTAAGACCGATTACACGGGAGATTATCAGGAGCTGATAGGGCATTTTACACGGGCAGTATTGAAAAGTTACGAAGAAACGGAAAGACGTTTTAGAGAAAGGGACCTTTTAACATCGGATCTGGACGAGCTATCCAGACGGATCTTAATAAAGGCAAAGCGTAAGGGAGACTGGTTCGATCAGAGAGACCTGAGGATGTGGTGCGAAAACGAAAGCGATTACCGGCTTCGTAACAGATTGAACTCTTTGGTGGACATGGGTGTTATAAGAGAAAAGGGAAGGACGAAGGGTAAAAGATACATCTTCATAGATGCCTTTGAACAGGTAAAAGAGAATCTGGAAAAGGTCCGAGAAAATTAGATATATTCTCTACTTAGACCCCGGGGAAGATTAAATTTATATAGTAGTCTTTCACTATTAAAAACAGGTGATCAGTATCAAGCAGAAGATGCTCGCATATCTGACGGTGGTCATGATGATCATAGGGGTATCCGTAGCTATGTACAGATTCAGGGGCGGGGATGATACGGAAGAGGTGTATGATCGCGAAATAGATACCAGCGATGTCGCTTATGATCCACGGGAAGAGAGCGTGAAAGATGTGGTGGAAGCAAACAACGAATTTTCTTTTGCCCTATATCACATGTTGGACAGCAACGAGAATCTTTTTTACTCTCCATGGTCTATATCCTCCGCCTTTTCCATGGTCTACGAGGGGGCAAGAGGTGAAACCGAGGATGAGATTAGAGATGTATTCGGATTCCCCAGGGATTATCAGGAATTGAGAAAGGCATACGGATATATTCATAATATGTACAACACCAACCGCGACGGTTACAACCTGAGTACGGCCAATTCACTCTGGATAGAGGAAAATTCCAGTGTACTCGAAGAGTACCGATGGGTGCTTTTGAATTATTACTTCGCCAACGCGGAGAACGTCGACTTTAGCGACCCGGAAAAGACTTCCGAAGAGATAAACAGTTGGGTTGAGGAACATACGAACGGAAAGATAACGGACCTTATAGAGCCAGAGATCATAAGGCCTGTGACCGAACTCATCCTGACAAATGCGATATATTTCAATGGTCTGTGGGAGGAACCGTTCTGCGAGAACAAAACCACAGATAGAATTTTTTATAAATACGGAGGCGAAGAGATAACCGTACCATTCATGAAACACGGCCAGGGATTCTTTAACTATACCAGGGCCGACGGATTCCAGATACTGCAAAAGAACTATGTTGGTAACGATACTTCCATGCTGTTCATGATGCCGGATAGCGGAGATCTGAGAGATATGGAGGAACAGATAACATACCAAAATCTACAGAGATGGAGGGACGGTTTGAAAAGAACTCTTTTAGGTGCGGTAGAAATACCTAAATTTACCATGGAAACCGATTATGATCTTAAAGAATATCTTATGGAACTCGGTATGCCGAGTGCCTTCGGTGGAGATGCAAATCTTTCTGGTATCGATGGAACAGAATCCCTGTTTGTCTCTGATGCCGTACATCACGCCTATGTGGATGTTCATGAAAAGGGCACAGAAGCCGCTGCGGCGACTGCTGTGGTTGGTGGATATACATCTGCCCCACCCGCGTTCGTCGCAAACCGCCCATTCCTCATAATCATACAGGACAACGCCACCGGAAACATACTTTTCATGGGGCGGGTTAACGAGCCATTGGCTGGTGAGTAAGGAAAAGCTCCGGCTTTTCCGATAGATATATTTATCATTCTGCTGTTACTAATAAACATGGAGATGGCGTTGAAACAGCCAGAGATGATCGGGCGGACAGAGGAGCTATCGCTGCTTAGGAAAAAACTAGAAGCAGCAGTGAAGGGAACTGGTAGCACAATCTTCATAGCCGGGGAAGCCGGCCTAGGCAAGACAAGACTGGTTTCAGAATTAATAGAGGAAGCGGATAAACAAGGTGTAAAATTCTTCAAGGGATGGTGTCTTGCAGAAAATCTCGAACCGCTGATGCCCATCAGGGAGGCACTACGCGACACCGGTTTATATCATCTGATAGCCGGCCAACCGCCACCTAGGGTTATCTCCACCTACCTTACAGATGAAAGTGGGATGTTGGTAGCAAAGGCCGAGCGTAAAGCGACGGAGCTGGATGGAGATATATTCGCATCCATGCTCACCGCTGTTGGCAACTTCGTGATGGATTCGCTATCCATGATGGGTAAGGAAGGTAGAGGTTTGAACGCCATCGGATACGGCAAACACACTATTCTAATACAAAGCCGCGGCAGCGCATCCCTCGCCTGTGTCATCGAGGGGGTGGAGAGTGAATTCCTGATCGATGATATGAAGCGTATGCTTAAAGAAGTAGGAAACCGTCTGGATGATTGGAGTGGTATAAAAAAAGGGGTTGCCGACCTCGAAGGAAAGATCTCATGGTTTATCTCTTCCGGAAAGTACGACGGAGAGTTTCTCGTAGACGACCCAAAGCTCAAGCAGGAAAATCTATTCGATAATGTATTGATGGGTATACAACGTGCTTCTAGTGAACACCCTTTGATCATATTCATCGATGACCTCCAGTGGGCTGATTCCGCAACATTGAATCTATTGCATTATCTAGCAAGGAACACACGTAAGAACCGGGTACTCATCCTGGGAACGTATCGTCCGGAAGATATTTTGGATGCACAAGAAGGACGAAGGCATCAGCTCGTCAGCACCATGCAAAATATGGGTAGAGAAAATCTCTTTGAGAAGATAGAACTAAAACGACTAGGAGCACATGAAACTGAACGGGTTATAGGCTCTACGTTGGCGGATGCGGTTTTAGATGAAGATTTCACGTATAGGATACACAAGGAAACCGAAGGTAATCCTTTCTTCGTACTGGAAGTCATAAAGATGCTGGTCGTAGAGGGATTCATGGCAAAGCAAGCAGACGATGTATGGAAACTATCTAAAGATATTAAAGATCTGGATGTACCTGCCAGAGTGTACGAAGTGATACAACGTCGCTTAGATAGATTGATGGCTGATCAGAAAGAGATACTGGAGTGCGCCAGTATTGAAGGTAATGAGTTTCGGTCCGAAGTTATCGGTAACGTACTCGAAATAAATCGTTTGAAATTACTGAAAAATTTGAGCGATATCGAGAAGAAACACAAGCTAGTCCATTCTCTACGGAGTAAATACCGTTTCGACCACACCAAGATAACGGAAGTTCTCTACAACGGGATGATAGAAGATTTGCGGAGAGAATACCACCGTCTAGTGGGCGATACATTATCGGATCTGTATGAAAACAAACTGGAAGAAGTGATGAATGAACTCGCCCAGCATTATTATAAAGCGGAAGACGAAAGAGCGGTATATTATTTGAACAAGGCGGGAAACAATGCTAAAGAAAAATTTGCCAATTCCGAAGCGGTACGCTTCTACCGACTAGCTCTGGAAGCGCTCGACAAAAAGGAAGATATGATAGATGTTTTAGAGTCGTTGGGTGATGTTTACTCACTGATGGGAGAATACGAGAACGCGATCGAACTTTTCAACAAAGCAGTAAATATTACCGACGATATCGAAGTGAAAGTAAGAAATTTGAGGAGGCTAGCGGAGATATATCAAAGAAAGGGGGATTTGGATATCTCTCTAAAGGTGATCATAACCGCGAAGGATCTTCTTGAAAACAGGATAAGCACCGAAAGGGGTAGAATACTAGTTATCGAGGGGAATACACAACATCGAAGGGGTGAATTTGAACGTTCCATGTCTATATTATCGGAGGCGGTTGGGATCTTCGAACAATCAGGCGGAGAGAGGGACCTTGGTAATGCTATCAGATCCATTGGAAATATATATCTGAATAAAGGTGAATTCGATAAAGCATTGGAACACTACGAAAGAAGCTTAGATGCTATGGAAAGTATCGGAGATATGATGGGGATAGCCGGTGCACTCAACAATATGGGGATTGTTTACCAAGATATCGGAGAGACGGAAAGGGCTCTGGAATACTACCGACGAAGCCTGGATATTGAGGAGAAGATAGGGAACAAGTGGGGCATCGCTCAATCACTCAATAATATAGGCATTATCTACCGTAACAAGAACCAACTGGACAAAGCATTGAATTTTTACAGACGTAGTCTGGTGATAAAGGAGAAGATCGGAGACAAACGGGGGATCGCAGATACTCGCAACAATATCGGTCAAATTTACAGATCAAAGGGTGAGATGGAAGAAGCATTAAAATTTTATAGAGTAAGCAAGAGGATATACGAAGAGATCGGAGATAAACAAGGAGTTTCAACGTCGCTCAATAATATGGGTAAAGTGTTCCTTGCTAAAAACGATGTAGAAAGTGCACTGAAATTATACAGATCCGGTCTCGAAATACGTGAAAAGAGTGAGAACCGTTTGGGTGTAGCGCAATCCCTTAATAGTATCGGTGAGGCTTTCTATCATAATAATGAACTCGATGAAGCATTGAATTTTTACGAACGTTGTCTAAACATTTGTTCGGAGATAGGTGATGTCTCCCTTAAAGTTCTAACATTGTGCGGGCTATCAGAGAC
>SKVC01000140.1 GCA_007129655.1 Thermoplasmata archaeon | reverse complement strand
TTTGATAAGATAAAACCCGTTCTAGAACCAGAAGAAGATCTAGGAAGAACAGTAGTTATCGATGAGGAACCCGAAATCATCGAAGAGGAGCCCAAAGTTATCGAAGAGGAACCCGAAATCATCGAAGAGGAAGTTGAAGAACGACCTGAGATAGATCACGAAAAAGAGATGGAAGAAGCTCTATCCCGAGCTAGGAATATGGTGAAGGATGTGAGGAAGATAAAGATCGGAGTCGATCCGGTAAGAGATCTGATGACAGATGCACTAGCCGCCAGAAAAGAAGGAGACTATGAAGCATTGATGTCCACGGTTGAGGAGATAGAAAAACAAACAGAAGATAACAAAGAGTTAAAAGAAACCATGTCTCTCTGCGAAGATAAGATCGTAGAGACCAAAAGGGATGGTATGGATCCTGAACCATACATCGAAAAATTGGAGCTTTCAAAAGAACAGGCCGACCGTGGATTATATCAAGATGCCAAGGACACCCTTTCATTCCTGCTCGTCGATATACTACATCAAGAACCTGAAACAACTAAAGAATGTCCTGTTTGCTCGACTGAGGTCGAGGAAGGTATGAAGGAATGTCCTAGCTGCGGCGAGCCTATGGTAGATGATGTAGATGAAGACGTATTAGATTCTTTAGAAAGGTTACTCGAAGATGAGGATTGAATATCGTTTTTAAAAAAAGAGAAAAAAAGGGGTTTTTACTGTTTCTTTTTGTAGAACAGTACTGCTAATGTGATGCTTACCGCTAGTGCTAGGAACGCGAATCCCGGGCTGTCGTCGTCTTCGTACTCTGTGGTTTCTTCGTCCTCTGGAGCATCTTCTCCGTTGTCCGGTGCATCGTCGCCGTTGTCCGGTGCATCGTCGCCGTCGTCGACTGGGTCGTCGTCTTCTACCAGTTCGCCTTCGGGAATGCCACCAGGGCCAGCCAGGTCGACTTCAAAGACACCTTCGTTTAAAGCAGAGACTACGAATATCTGCAGTGCATCCGGGCTTCCTATGTGATCACGGCGGAATTCGATGTTCATTGTACTGGTGCCAACTCCCGTAATATTGTGAGGCACATCCTGATTTCCAAAGACTCCTCCGTCATACGGAAGATAGGCGGTTATCGTACATTCTCCGTTGTTGTATTTGACCTCGAATTCTCCTTCTCCGCCGTCTGTCATCATGATCTCATAGTATATGTCCGGGTCGTCGGTGATGCTTCCTTCTACAGTCAGAGAAACTGTTACATCTCCGTTATCTTCCGATATCTCGACTTTCCTTATATCGATGTTCGGATTTTCGACATGTTTATACACGCCATCGTCCACATATCGCATAACGTCGCCTGCCGGGTCCGTTACTACGTCGCTGTACTCAGCCACTGCGGTTGCAGGTACGGCAAGCAGTAAGGCTAGCACCATTATTCCTATCAGGTATTTTTTTCCATACATGAGTTTCACGAGTATATGGATATAAATATACTATATATCGCTTTCGGTGGGTGTCATTATACCGGTGGTGGGACTGTGGTCTTTAAATGTAGATTGCAATATGATAGATACCTCTCTCGGGAAAAACTAAATAAATGTAAAGCATATCGGATTAACAGTATGGATGAAAAAAGATTATCGAGATACCGTGAAAAGATGTCTCTAATCAATAAGAGAAGGGATAATATCAATTCGTGGATACCTCACCGTGACGAAAAAAGCGTGTTGGCAATTTACAAAGCTTTTCAGGAGATGATAGAAGCCTTTACGGACATCTTTGCAATGGCTCTTAAAGATATGGGGGAACTTGTCCAAGATGATTATTCTAACATAGAAAGATTATGTGAAAAAAGTATCTTGGGCGAACTGCAAGGGGGGATTATGAAAGAAGCAAACGGTCTTCGCAACAGATTGGTTCATGAATATAATGGGTTAGTGAGGGGGATCGCTTTGGAATCCGTAAAAAATGTTATTTTGCATGTAGACGAGATATTGGAGGATATCGAGATATGGATGAAAAATTGCTCAAAGAAGTGAGAAATGATTTTTCTTGGGTTGAGCGAGATGATAATATCCTAGCCGTTCTGATGCACGGTTCTGTTATCACCGGTGATGATCATGCTAAAAGCGATGTTGATATCTCAGTCGTTGTTCCAGGGGCATCTCTTTTTTACTACGATTGTGAAGGTGTCAGTGACGAAAAGGCAGATGCCGGGGAGATACTCGGGAAAGTTTTTAGGAAAGTTAACGTGGCTTTGAAGGGTTATGACGTTTACATCTTCGAAGAGTTACCTCTCTACATACAGGCCGGTATGATCGATTCGCACGAGATAATCCATACCTCCGATAAGTGCGGTTTGTACGAGTATTTTTTCAACTACAGAAAACTCTGGGACGATCAGAAACATCGAAACACCATGACCAAGGAAGAGCTGCTCGCCGGGCTGTAGATTGTTGCGGGAATAAATTTTTATCTGTTCGCTGCTTTTCTTGTTACATTGTAGTGAAAATAGATGACTCATATCGTAGTGGTGATATTGGCTATCGATGAAAGGTGATTTGGAGTGTTAATTGGTACTAAATCAGATATCTTTAAATACTATATGTGATTAGTAGTTAAATGATGTTGCTATCCATATTGGAGGGGTTGAGGTCTAAATTGCTCGAAAGAACTTCCCTGAACGATCTACCGAAATCCGTCTGGAAGCGTACCTCGGCCTTGAATACCTGGGGAACCAACGCCATAGAGGGAAGTACCATCGGTTGGAAGGATACAGAGAAAATTCTTCTTCAGGGTGTAACTCCTTCGGGTAAACCGGTAGATGATGTTCGTGTGACGATCCAGCACGAAGAAGCTTTTGGTTCTTTGAAGGGTTCTAAAGGGATAGATCTTGAGTTGGTTTTGAAATTACACGAGCAGGTGTTCTTCGGTGTGTTGAAGGATGCCGGAAAATGGAGACGGATCAACGTCAGGATAACGGGAGCTAAAATTTCTCCACCCCGGATGGAAAAGGTCCGGGACGAGATGATACGTTGGGAAGAAGAGTACAATAGAAGAGATATGGTAGGTGAGGACGCTTTTACCCTTGGTGCCTGGATGCATTACGAATTCGAATGGATACATCCCTTCTGTGATGGAAACGGCCGCATCGGTAGATTGTTGTTGAACCTGCACTTTCTGAATAGGAATTGGCCCCCTGTACATATATCGCCCAAACAGAGAGACGGATACATACGTTCTCTAAACGAGTATGCCAGCGGTGATGCCTCCTGTTTGGAAGAGTTTTTGAAGGCACGTACGGGTGCCAGTTTACTCGACCTGCTGGACCAGGTAGGGACTTCCTCGGATGAACTGTTATCTTTGAAGGAAGGTTCGAGGATGTCTCCCTACGATGAAAAGTACCTTGCACAAAGGTGCAAAGAAGGAGAGCTACCTGCTCTCAAAGAAGGCCGTGAATGGAGGACGAGTTCCCGGGCACTGGAGCTTTATGTCGAGATGATGGGTAGGAAGTCGTGACAAAGATATTAATATGACTGTTACTTCAGGTCAAACAACGATAAAGTGGGGTCTTTAAAATGTCAAAAAGCGAAGAAATAATGAAATTGACGCAAAAATACGGAGCGAAAAACTACCATCCGCTGCCTGTGGTTATATCCAAGGCCAAGGGCGTTTGGGTAGAGGATGTGGATGGAAACAAGTACATGGATATGTTGAGTGCTTATTCTGCAGTTAGTCACGGTCACTGCCATCCCGAAGTTGTGAAGGTACTGAAAGAGCAGGCCGATAAAGTTACTTTGACTTCCCGGGCATTCATGAACGATAAATTGGGCATGTTCTATGAGAAAGTATCCGAGATCACCGGTAAGGAAAAGGTTCTCCCCATGAATACCGGAGCCGAAGCCGTGGAGACGGCCATCAAGGCTGTTCGGAGATGGGGTAAGCAAGTGAAGGGAGTCGAGAACGGAGAGATAATCGCTTGTGAGAACAATTTCCATGGTAGGACCATAACCGTGATATCCTTCAGTACCAACGAGGATTACAAAGAGGGATTCGGTCCCTTCACGCCGGGGTTCAAGGTGATCCCCTTCGGAGATGCCGAGGCCTTGAAGGAAGCCATAGGCCCGAAGACCATCGGGTTCTTGATGGAACCCATGCAGGGCGAAGGCGGTATAGTAGCACCTCCCGAGGGTTATTTGAAAGCTGTCCGTGAGATATGTACTGAGGAGAAGGTATTGATGATCGCCGACGAGATACAGTCCGGATTGGGTCGTACCGGTAAGATGTTCGCCTGTGACTGGGAGGACGTAGTTCCGGATATCTACATACTCGGTAAGGCGCTCAGTGCCGGTGTGTATCCGGTTTCCGCCATCGCGGCCGATGATGAAGTGATGAATGTATTCGATCCGGGTTCCCACGGCTCTACCTTCGGAGGTAATCCACTGGGAGCTGCGGCTGCGACCCGGGCAATAGAAGTTTTAGTGGAAGAGAAAATGGTTGAAAATTCACTTGAGATGGGCGAGTACTTTAGAGGGGAATTGAAGAAGATCGACAATCCGTTGATCAAAGAGGTACGTGGAAAGGGCTTGTTCATCGGTGTCGAGCTGACTGAGAATGCCAGGCCCTATGCCGAGCGATTGCAGGACGAAGGTGTTCTGGTAAAGGATACGAAACAAGTCGTATTAAGGTTCGCTCCGCCTTTGGTGATCACCAAGGAAGAGGTGGATTGGGCCCTGGAACGGGTACGCAAAGTGCTGGGTTGAAGGGTTAAACTCGTCTTATGGAGTTACTCGAGTAGCCTTAATAGTAAATATTTTTAAGGTAGTGATATTTAATGCATTACGTTCGGTGAGCTTTAAAGCTCCAGATGACCATGGGTTTGGACCGAGCTATGCTGTGAGGATAGGACCGATGGGATAGTTTGGGGTCTGCGGTGGTGGGAAGCCGGAACGAAAAAAAAAGAATAGAATTCAAGTTTAACATGGTGTGTGAACGTGGATCAAATATATGAGGTATCGAAGAGACGGAATTTTCATGTATTCATACTCGCAGTTAGCGTCCTCTTATTCTTTGTCACACTACTGAAAACGAGTCCCGGAGCTCCTGAGTCCTCGGTTTACTGGTATGCTTCATCACTTTACTGGACCTTCTGGCCTGGGCTGATGCTTTCGGTCTTCGGTATCTTACTTTCCATACGCAACGACAGAAAATATCTGAGCTTGGTGAGTGTGTTGTTGCCGGTGCTGTATCTTTACACGCTGCCCAACCTGGTTCACGATATGATCCCGGTGTTCGATGTGTACCACGTGATCCCCAGTGTTCTTTCGATAATGGAAACCGGCCATTGGGACATGTCCCGGATACCCTTCCCAGGTTCACACATATACCAGGCATCCCAGTTACTGGTTCTCAACGCCGATATAATGGTGTATGCAAGGTGGTTCCCGACACTGTTGGTGTCCATGATAATTTTGTTTATATTTACAATCTCAAAGAGCATCTCTATAAAATGGGCTCCCATGGCACCTTTGATGTTCTTCGCCTTCAACTGGTACATGGAATACCATCTGGCACGTCAGCCCTTCGGCATGATGATATGGACGGCCTTCTGGCTGGTGATGTTCTTATACATTGATAAAAAAAAGTATCGTTTGATGGCATTATCGGGACTGGTTCTCTTCGCTATCGTTCCGTCGCACCCGGGTATGTTGATCATCGTAACCTTCAACATGATAGGCTTGGCCTTCGTGACCATCGTATCTTTGAAAGATAAGGTAAAGTGGAGGTATCTGTATCCAACGATACCTGTGATATTGTTCTTTGCTGTTACTGCTGCGATCTTTTATTTTAAAGTGCCCAGTATCAACGAATACATGACCTCGGTTTACGAGGACTTTACTACCTCTGAAGGGCGTAATTTTTCCATGGGAGGTCCTGCGGCTACCAGCTTACAATACGCCTTCGTCAACCGACTTAGACTGTTGTCCGGAGTGCTTCAATCTCTCATCGGTTTGTTGGGATGCGTTGTGTTGTATCTGAAGGTATCTAAAAAGGCGCTGTTACTCGGTTCCTGGTTCTTTTCCTGTTACCTCTGGTTGATATATTCTTTCGGTCGAGATGGTTATCTGATCGAAAGAGGATTCCTGGTAGCCTTGGTCCCTGCGTCTATTCTAGTGGTTGCTTTATTGAAGTATTATGCTCCTAAAAATATCGAGTTTAAAGAACTTGTTAGAATATCGACGGTAGTGATTCTAATCGCATTCCTAATTATCGTACCTATAACTAAAAACAGCATCGATTCCATCGAAACACCTTCGCTACCTTCTTACGCTGCCGGAAGATTTGCGCAGGAAAGCTTTGAAGGGCGAGTCTACATGACGGATACACACCAAGGCATGTTCAGGTACATCGAAGCGACTGGTAATTACTCTGTTAGATTCACTGTTAGTCGCAGATCTGCACAGGATCAACCCTATGGATATGCTATACCCCGAACTACCAATCCAGATCTTTCTCCGATATTATTCACCGATTATTTCAACAACTACATAAGTGTACGTTATGGAAATACTACTGCAGTGAATGAGATACATCGTTATGAAGAGCTTCGAAATACAAATTCCATAAGGATCTACGACTCCAGTGGTTCCAGGATATACATAGTTGAAAATTAGTTGATTTTCTGTGAGTAAAGGAATATCTAAATATTTGTGTTGTTATGAGTAGATGCTACGTTCGACGGGCATGATGCTCCAGGTGACCACTGGTTTGGACCGAGCTATGCTGTGAGGATAGGGCTAGTGGGGTCTGTGAGGTTATAATTCCCTTCTACGTTCTTCTTGACCGTTACATTATTATCACAGATATTACAAAATTGTTGTACTTGGAAAGTGGCTCAAGTCTTCTTCGATGAACCCGCCCAGGATCACTATTTGAGGGATATATCGGAGAAAGCCGGTCGATCTCACACATCCGTGAAAAATCATCTGTAGGGCCTGGAACGATTGTGGTTGAAAAACTGGAAACTGGTGAACGTACTTATTTCATTTATAAAAGAATTGAAAATTAAGTTATTGAGTAGGAAAATTATTTAAAACGTAAAGAGGATTGATAATCATGGATAACGAACATCTTGGAATCGTTAGCACGGAGGGTACAGTCAGCGGAAGCCCGAGGATAGCCGGTACTAGAGTTAGAGTTATCGACGTTGTAGAGAGCTATCAGGAATTGGGCTGGACCCTTGAAAAGATCGCCGACCAGTATAGTTTGGACATGGAACAAGTGATGGATGCTTTGAGATATTATTACAGAAATACGAAACAGATCAGGGAAGAGATGCGGAACGAACGGAAAGCAAGTGCTTGAGTTACAATTAGGAAACATGTGAATATGTCCGACATTAAATTACTAGCAGATGAGCATATACCTAAAGATGTGATCAACCGTCTAAAGATATGGAATATTGATA
>SKVC01000118.1 GCA_007129655.1 Thermoplasmata archaeon | reverse complement strand
CTTCCTGCTCTTTACCGGCTCTTATCTTGCGTACGCGCTTTTCTGCACGATCCACAATATCTTCGTCATCTGTTACCGGCCTTAATGTCTCGCGTGCTAAATCGAATCTTCCTGTATCACCGATATCAACTTCGATGTCTTCCGAGGAGATATGTGATTCGGATGATCTGCCATCTCTATAGCCTGTTTTAGAAAAAGACCTATGTTCCCGTTTACCTCTTTCCATCTCAAGGGGTAAGTTAACTCCCGATCCTACCTTCCAATCTTCTCTACCTGCTAGTAAATGATCTACCGTCATCGATGAGGATTTAAACGAATAAGAATGTAATTTTAACAAACAATCAGAATCCGTAGAATCCGCTGCGATAAGACGGACCGCCTTTTTTCCGTATACAGATTTTTCTCCTGAATACGCCGCTCCGGCTACATTTCCTTGTTTAAACATTAAAATGCCATGAGTTCGGATGTCATCTTTAGTGAGACTTGTCCCCACATAACCCTCGATTTTTTTATTCTCTGCTTCTTTTAGTAGCTTTTGAAGTACACCCTTTCCGCCAAATTCACTTCTTATGATTTTTCCAGCCGGTATTTGCATCGTAATCGAATTCCTTAATAGCGATATAGGAATTATATTTTTGGGTTCTTGCCGATATCAAGAACACATATTTTAAAAAGTATTTGTTTTATAGGGGCTGTGTCGTTCGATGATGATACTTGATAGTTGAGCCTAAAGGCGATGATATACCCTATGAGTGCTGAGAACGACACACTTAAACAACCATAAATATTTAGTCCTTTGCGGCTTTGTACTCAATATGCATACTAATATTTACTTTGTCGGAACTGCCGGATGTGGAAAATCTACACTCACCGGTGAATTCAAAACATGGATGGACATGAACGGTTTCCAAGCGGTTACAATAAATCTAGATCCAGGTGCTGAAAGACTTCCCTATGATCCGGACATAGACGTTCGGGATTGGATCTCGCTAGAAGGGGTCATGAATGAACATGGCTTAGGTCCCAATGGTGCTCAGATCGTATGTGCAGACATGATAGCGTTAAATGCTACCGAGATACGCGATGTTATGGATACTTATGACTGTCATTACTTTTTAATAGATTCTCCAGGACAGATAGAACTTTTTACCTTCCGGCGCTCTAGTAGGGAGTTGATGAAAATTCTTGGAGATGAGTATTCTACAATAGCCTTTCTTTTCGATCCGATATTATCAAAACAGGCCAACGGATTCGTCTCTCTGATGCTTTTAGCACTCACCACTCAATTTAGATTT
Source organism: Thermoplasmata archaeon (assembly GCA_007129655.1). Classification (GTDB taxonomy): domain Archaea; phylum Thermoplasmatota; class Thermoplasmata; order Halarchaeoplasmatales; family Halarchaeoplasmataceae; genus Haladaptatiplasma. The sequence continues at coordinate 6,245 of SKVC01000118.1, read as the reverse complement.
AATGTGCCTTATATACCAATACTCTCAAAATCCGACATTTTGTCTGACACGGAGATCGAATTGATAGAGACTCGAGCCAAGGACTTTTCTCTGCTAGAATCAGATCTAAGAGACAGTGAAAATAAGGACAATTTTGTAGGAATAGAGCTAGTGAAAAGCTTGGGCCATATAATAGATCAACAACCGATAATTCCAGTTTCTTCTACCGAACCTAGTGGTCTAGAAGATATCTATACTGAAATACAGAGTGCATTCTATGGTTGCGATGATCTGGAGTCTTACTAAGAATTTTTTTATTTACTCCAGACATCCATCTTCGTTCATATGCTTTATATATTCGTTCTCTGTCTGACAATTGTCCTCTCCTGCACAGTAAAAGCGGTTGTATTTTTGGCAGTATATACCGCATTTTGTACTTGGACATTTGTCATCCTGCTCAATATTTGATGTAACACCCTGACCACCGGAATCTACCAACCTCTCATCATCCGGATTTTCCGGAAAATTACAGTAGTCTTCGCCCACGCAGTCTATGGTGAAATTTTTTGGATGAGCACATTTTCCTTTTCCATATAAGAATTTACACATTTTGGCACCCCATCGATGCTCTTTGTCTGACAGCTGTATATATTGTTCTTTAAACTTAAGCTTTTCCCCGGTTAATGTCTGACTTATTTTATGATTCGCTTTACTTTTCTGGTTATCTTCTTGCCGACCGGTTTGTACCTGTTGATAGTTACGATATCTTCCTCAAGCACGTCGAGTCTATTAAGGTCACTCCAACGCAAACGTATGTAATCTTTATCTACCAGCACATCTGAATATGCTTCAACCAATATTGATTTAGATTCTTTTGAAACAACTATAAGATCTCCCATCTCTTTCATACCGAGTTCTTCAAAAGTATCTTTAGATATTCTTGCTCTCCCGCCTTGTCCGATTATACTCTTCTTGACTTTCATTTCTACAGAATCTTCAACCATTACTAATAACCTCTTTTCTTTTCTTTTAGATCTAACTTAGTTCCCCTGGTATCTCTTTTCACTCGAGACAATCTGCGGGCTATTTCTTTTGTTTTGTAATTCACGCGGTCGTAGTATTCGCCACCGATAGCCGCCTGCTCAATTTTTCTATGTCTTAACGCCAAATAGATAAACAAAATTGCCAAAATTATGATCAGTATAACAGCGAACATCCATATCATATATCTGCCCCTGTGATTTTGGTAGAAAGATATATTCTATCGCTTTCTATTTTATCTATAGAACCGGTTGGAATTCTTAATCTTCTTTTTGCCGGATTTAGTCCCGGAGGATTCACAAGAACCTTCCATATTATCCACGGCTTACTGCCTGCATATAACTCAAAATCGTATATCTTTCCCAGTTCTTGACCTTCTGCGTCTTCAACACTTCTCTTTATCAACCTTGAAAGGAATTGTGGATTCTTGCTTTTTGGAGTCTCACGTCCTTTTACGTATTTTTTGATGACGATATCTCCCTCTTCCATCACGCCGGAAAAGATATCTACAGGATAAAAGGCTCCTTCCCTATCTATCAAGCCGGATTCAATCATCACCTCTCCGGCATGCCAGTGTTTTTTTCCTCTACGAGCGATTATTTCGACTACCTTGGCCCGCGCTTTTTCATTAGGAACCTGAACAGCCCGACGAATTATTTCAGAATAAAGTATTGTTTCCATAAGATTTCACCATCATAATGTCAGTTCTAGACCTCCACAGTAAGGACATTCCTTTTCATGATCTTTGTACATCCTACATTTTTTACAGAAGGCACTGCCGTACTTGTTATTTTTCGGTATCCCCTCTTTGGTAAAAAGAAGAGACTCCACTTTCTCTATGCGCCCTCTATTTTCATTTATGGTTATTTGACGATTTACTATATCTCGAAGTTCCTTAAGATCTATATCAGCGATCTTTTTAGTCTTTAAGTACTTCTGCAGAAGTTTCAATCTCTTATAGGGTTTATCCCCTTGAGCTAGTATATAGCTGTTGACCGCTTTGTTCAGCATATCGTTTTTTGCCATAGTTTACACACCTCTATAGAATGTGTGTTTCTATCTTATCTAAACGTCTTTTTAAAACGGCTATCTCGGCATTTACATCCTTCTGGAATTCCTTGACAACTTTTATATCTTCAACAACACCGTTGTATTTTTCCTCGTATATCCTCAGATCAAGTTCTCTGATCAGGCCATATTCATCTATATATTCATCAAAGTGTTGATCCAGGTATTTTTCTATGCTCCTGTCGATTACCGTTCTCTTATAACCGGTGCCCTCAATATCTATATCCTTGGGAAATAACATATCTTGTAATCGGTCCAATATGCTTTCTCCAGATGGCTGTTCGCCTATATATTCAGACATTTAAACATCTCCTCCAAATAGCTCCTTTTCCGCCTTTTTTAGGTCTTTAAGAGTTTTGAGCAGTTTTGCATTGTCCGCTCCACGTTCTAAGCGCTGCATACGTTCTTCGAGTTCATTCATCAATGCCAGGGAGCGTCGCGATAGTATCGCTTTATCTCTTATGACTTCATCTATCTTCGTCTTCTCGTCATCTTTTAAAACCATGGATGCCTCTTTGAGACTATGGATATATTTTTCCTTTTCCAGCATCTCAAGTTTTTTAGCTTTTAATCTCATCTCGCCAAGCTCTCTTCTCGCTTTTTCGCGTTCCCTTGTGTTGACCATCTTCGCTATAAGCGCGAGTATGATTATTATTACAAACGAGTAAAATATGGTCATGAAGTTCTCTGAAATTATGGTTCCTAGGCTCATATTATCTCCTCATTAGATGCGTCTTTTTCCATTGTTTTGATCCTGTTTTCTAAGGTGTCGAACTCTTTGTCGATACTAGCGCTCTTCTTTTTCAGCCCTTGGATCTCATTGGATACACTACTCAATCTTGATTTCATCCCTTCAGTCCATTCGTTAGCTCTTTTTTTATCGATCAGGTCCCAGTTATCAACGATATCGTCAAAGTATTCGGTAAAATACAATTCTACATGGGTCGGTATATGGCCGTACATATTTTCAAGTGCTTTATTCCTTGCACGATATCTCAGGTAAAGGATGCCAAAAAAGAATATTAAAATTATCAGAATTATTATGCCCCACATCTTTATTCCTCCTCTATACCGTATCTTTTCTCCAAGCGGTCAACTTTATGTCTGGCCTCTTTCAATCTATCTCCTGTTGTCGCTTTCCAATCCTTTATTTCGTCCATCTCTGCAACAAAAGCTTCTATCTTCTTATCTACACCGCCCAGATCTCTACGCAGAGCTAGTTTGTATTCTGTGATAAGCTCCGGAAGGTGACCTATGATGTACTTATCCACTTTGTCAGAGGGCATTATTGCCTTTTTACGGAGGAAGCCTCTTAATCTCTCCGTCATACCTACTTTGGATTCTTCTCCCATTTAATTTCACCTGTATATGGATTTTTTATTATACCCATTAACGACATGGGCATATATAATATTAATGGAAACGATTATTCCGCTATTTCCATTACCTCTGGTATGTTACCAAATCCGAGTTCCTTCATTTTTTCTTTTGTAGGTACCCCGTTTTTACTCCAGCCTCTGCGTTTGTAGACTGCATCCATGAGTTTCTGATACTGAGCTTCTCTGTACTCTCTGAGCACTTTGATCTTCTCTTCGATTTCCATCCCTTCCGGATCTACGTCTAACTGTTCTTTTAGCTGGGTATCATAACGCTCCGCCCTTGATTCGTACTCTTCAACGGTCACCGGGCCCACAGACCTATAGGGTATCTTATCGGTATCCCTGGTTCCGTAGCCTAATCTCTTCCCAAATATCCTCTGGAAATTGTAAACCCTTTCGGACATTTTGATCAGATCATCCGGTTCGGACTCTCGACCGGTTACGGCAGAGAAGAAATCCGCATACCATTTCACATGTTTCATCACTTTAGCCGGTTCCTGGTTCTCTTTGTTATCTTCCGGCACGATGTCGTTCCATGGCAATTTGCAAAGACCGTTTAGTCCGAACCAAGTTCTCCACATTGGAAACCAATGAAGTGCTTCTGCTTTCTGTTCGAAGGTAGGCATGAAATTTTCAACCATATCCAGGAATATCAGCCAGGCTTCGTCGTGCTGCGGTCCTTTTAGTGCAAGACCATAGCCACCCTGTTGTGCTAGTGATTCCTTGGTCATGTATTCTGAGTATTCAAGACCCTTGCATTCCATGCCTATGTCTTCCATGAGTTCTCTATCTGCGCCGTATTCTTTTTCGAAATATTCTTTCATACGTCTTACACCTTTACCGACTACAGCACCGAATCCTTCGCCTCTCCCCATCTGGTGAATTATCTCCATTGCAGCTTCTTTGTTTCCGAATTCAAGAGTGTGTCCCGGAATGACATCTTTCGGTATCAATCCACGTTCTGCACATTCCATAGTGAAGGCTGTAGCAGTACCTACCGAAATTGTGTCCAAACCATAAGTATCACAGTAGAAATTAACTTCGATAACATGATCTGCATCGAATATCCCTACGTTACTTCCACAACCGGCAACGGTTTCATATTCCGGTCCATCCACAAGCACTTTTTTACCTTTGTAGGGACCGGTTGATATCTCAAAATTAGTTACGCAATGTGCACATTGTACAGTACATCCGGTTACGCAACCATCGTAGCCCTTATCGAATTTATTACGGAAAGTTTCTTCGTTCAATCCATCTGCATCCTCGTGAGAGCCATACTGGAAGTTATGGGTCGGTAAAAGATCGAAATCGTTCATTATCGGCGTAAGATGCGCTGTGCCGACAGTAGCCATATCGTTCTGCTTCTTGTCTAAGGTGACTATTTCCTTTGAATGCGCCCTACCTACTTCCTTGAGCCTTTCTTTATCCGCGGGGTTGACGCCTTTCTTTTCTCCTTCGGACCTGACAACCAGTGCAACTATATTCTTGTCCCTGAAGACAGTTCCGATCCCGCCCCTACCTGCTTGTTTGTATCTCACTTCCTTACGCTTTATATCGAACCAGCTAAAGTTCAAACAGCCAAAGAAAGTGTTCTCCGCTCCGGGTCCGGATGAAACAACGGAAACTTTTCGAGGATTGTCTTTTCCGTAGATTTCTGTGAGTCTGTGGCTTATTCCGTAGGAATCCTTTGGAAGATCCGCCGGTGGCTTATGGAAGCTAACTTTGTTCTCTATTCCATCTATGTAAACTATGATCCCTTCTTCTGATTTTCCCTGTATTTCAAGTGCATCGAAACCGGCGAACAACATCAAGGGGCCGAAATAACCGCCTACGTTCGAATCGATCACGGACCCTGTAAGAGGCGATATGGAAGTTACTATACTGTTTCCGCTTCCCGGATAGACCGTGCTTCCTCCAAGAGGACCACTAGATATACATATCTCGTTCTCCGGATCATCCCATTTGGTATCATCTTTTATACCATTCCAAAGCAACCAAAGGTCTATACCTTTACCTCCGACGAATAATTCTTTCATCTGGTCGGTGACTTCCTTGATCTTGATTTTCTTATCATTAAGGTCTACACACAACGTCTTTCCGGCGTATCCCTTATTTACCTTATTTTTATCGTATTCGATACTCTTGATTTCTTCATTCATTTTTACACTTCCTATAGTTGCATAGCCCCCATCTTTGCTAGGTATTTATTAATTTTTCTCAAGCCCCCGAACATCGTTTATATCAAGATTTTTTTGAGGAATTTTTTATTATAAGAATATTAAGAACTACGATGATCGACACCAGTATTAACGCGAAAATTTTCCATTCTAGATCCATGAAGATATCATTAATATCATCTTGTTGATAAACTATCTCTTCGACGTAAAAGTTTACTAAATCAGTTGCGTTATGACCCGCTTGATCAACTACTTTTACACGAACCGTATGGTTACCATCTTCAAGATCTGTAAATCTATGTTGAGTTTCAAGACCTATGTTTTCCCAACTTCCATCGTTTAAACGTATTTCGTAGTGAGATATGGGATATCTGCCTTCATAGGATTCCCAAGTTACAAAAACATAGCGAACACCTATCTCTTCTCCATATTCAGGATAGGTTATATTGATCTCTGGTGGTTCTTGGGTTAAAAGGGGATATGTTTCTAGGTTCACAATATTCCATTTATAATGCGAGTTTTGACGGGATTCGTTTAATATTGCTGTAATATTCCATCCCGCGTCAAAGAAAGTAGTAATATTCATCATTTCCTCTGT
>SKVC01000097.1 GCA_007129655.1 Thermoplasmata archaeon | reverse complement strand
TGCGCGATCGTGCCAGTTAAAGAGGCTCCGGTCGGTTCGCCGTCCAGTTCCTTAGGATACGTGAACATCAAGGCCAATCCGAAGGAGTATGGTATAACGGTAAATAGGAATACGATATTGTAACTCTGAAAGGCATAAACGATAATTCCGGCAAGAACGGCGGATATTGCAGAACCGAGTTTGGAAGCCGACCTTGTTTTACCGTAGTATTCCACCTTCTTTTCTGACATATTTTCTTCGTCGAGGTGCTGCATTATCATGGATTTATGTGTTCCGGAACGAAAGGTTTCACCTACAGAGAACAATAACATCGCCGGTATAAAAAATGTGAACGTACTGAACTGATAAAATATGAGGAATGAACATATGTAACCTGAAAAGGCGATGACCATGGCTCGGCGTCTTCCGGTTAGGTCTGCAATTATACCTGTAGGTGTTTCCATAAGAAAGGTGGAAGTCTCTCTTATGGATATCAACAATCCTATCTGGAAGAATGAAAGTCCGTTGGCTAGAAAGAAAAGGTAGAGAAACGGTTCGAAGAATCTAAGATTCTTTAGGAATCCGTAGGCGGAGAACCTGAATAGCATGACCTTTTTGTAGTCCCACATATCTATAACATGAAAAACAAACTGTCAAATAAAAGTTTGTCTTATATACGTAAACTTTAATTCCATAGAATTGATAGTACAACGATGCACGACCACAGCCATGAGATGCCAAAGAAGGTCGCTCTAACAAGTATTACAGTAGATATCATACTGTTCGCAATCAAGCTTTGGATAGGTTTGTTGGTAGGTAGTTTGGCGTTACTCTCGGATGCATTCCATACGCTATCGGACAGTCTGAGTTCCGGTGCGGTTTACGCCGGTCTGAAGATCTCCGAGAAACCACCGGATGAAGGGCATCCCTACGGGCATGGTAGAGCAGATCAGGTCGCTCTCTTGGTCGTAGGTATTTTGTTGGTCATCGTAGCGGTAACATTCATGACCGAGGGTGCCATGGCACTTATAACGGAAGTTTCACCGATAAGCATGGACAGGTTATTTTACATTATCATCATATTAACCGCAGTTGTAAAGGAAATAATGGGTGAAATCAGCTATTATGTGGGTAAAAAGAACGCCAAAGATTCCTTGAAGGCGGATGCATGGCATCATCGTTCGGATGCTCTGACCACTGTGCTTGTACTTGTGGCCATATACGGCTCGCAGATCGGATTTCCTTATCTAGATCCTATGATGGGGATCATAATAGCGATCATACTGGGATATATCGGAATTTCATACTCAAAAAAAGCAGTCAACAAACTTCTCGGTACAGCACCTTCGGAAGTTCTTATAAAAGATATCAGAAGAAGATCGATAGCGGTAAAAGGTGTAAAAAATGTGCATGGTATAAGAGTACACGACTACGGAGAGCGGATGGCTATCTCTATGCACATGGAACCGGAACCGGGTTCTCTAAAAGAGGGTCATCGTATCGCTCACCAATTGACAGAAAATTTGGAAGAAGAATATCCTGCTTCTGTGGATATACACTTGGATCCCTGGATGATACCAGTTGAAGAAATAGAGTCTGCAGTAAAATCTATTTTAGACACAAAAAAGGACACTAAAGAGCCACATCGGATAGAGATTTCCGAAGCTCAGGAAATGGTTTTCGTTTCATTTCATCTTGTACTACCACGTAAAAAGGACATCGGGAAGGCGCATGAAACAGTGAGCAGGATAGAAAGAGAGGTGGAAAACGAGTTGATATCTAAAATGGGTTTCCCTGTATCCGTACAGATACATATAGAACCATGCGAAGAGGACTGTGAACTTTGCCGGTTGGAAGAATAAAGCCGAAAACTTTTTGTATAATAAGTATACATCGTATACATATGAGCACCGTTTCCACTAGGATTCCCAAGGAATTGGAGAAGGATCTCTACGAATACATGCAAAAGGAAAAACTGGACAAAAGTGTTGCTCTTAGAAAGTTGATTTCTCAGGGACTGGAGGATTGGAAGAAGGAGATAGCATTAAAAATGCTTGCTTCGGGAGAAGTGTCATTCTCCAAGGCTGCTGAAATAGCCGGGATGGATGTTTGGGAATTCAGTAATCTAGTTAAAGATAAGAAGATCACCTGGATAAAGGACGAACGTATAATCAAAGATATCGGAGAATAAATATGTTGATATTCGATGCTACTCCTTTGATATATCTCTCCAAAACAGGATGTATTGAATATATTGTTGATCTCGATGAAAAAAAGGTAATACCTTCTTCCGTATATCACGAGGTAGTTGTGATCGGTAAGGAAAAGGGTTTTACAGATTCTTTAAAGGTGCAAAAAGCGGTAGAAGACGGTATATTCCATATTCAAGAAGTGGAAGACGATTTCGTACATAAAACGATGGGTTTCGGCTTAAACATAACCAAAGCAGATATGGATGTTTTGGAGTTGGCACATAAAGAAAACTCAACAGCGATAATAGACGATTCCTACGCACGAGATATAGCGGATATACTTGGGATAGAAACAAGAGGTACACTTTACCTCATAATTGAATTTTTAAAAAAGAGTATCGTCTCCAAGGAAAAATGTTTACAGATCGTAAACGATATGATCGAAGCGGGGTGGTACTGTTCAACCGATCTTTACACACAAATAATCAGAAGATTGGAAGATTGATCCAATGCAAAACTTATAATAGTGCCTCTAATTTCGCAACAGATGACCCTATAAAGGGCAAAAAAAGGTGTTCACAATGGCAAAAACTAACTTATGGGATGAAAGGGGCCTGACGGAAGAGCAGAAGCTATTCAAAGAAAGCATACTTGATTGGGCGGAACGTAATCTACCGTTGGACAGAGTCATCAAGATGAACAGAGAGGGACATCCGTTCCCTAAGGATATAATCAAAGGATTAGCTGACCTCGGAGTTATAATGGGTACCGTTCCCGAAGAACGAGGAGGTCTCGGACTTAACTGGAAGGATCAGACATTGATTTCAGAGGTTATAGGTTACATAGACCCAAGTATCGCCACCGCAGCAGGATTCATGGCGGTCAGCACGGGTTGGGGATTTACCATAGACCGATATGCCAACGAAGAGATACGACAGAAATACGTACAACCAGCGATCAGAGGAGATAAATTCATCGGTATCGCAACAACTGAACCCGGAGGAGGCTCGGATGTATCGAATTTCAAGTGTACAGGTGAGAAGGAAGGAGACGAATGGGTTCTTAACGGTGAGAAAACATTTATCAGTGGTGTTCAAGAGGCGAAGCAGATCGGTGGAGGTTACTGGGTAAACGTCCGGACCGGACCAAAACTACCTGAAGCACCACACAAGAACATGACCGCTTTCTTCGTACCGATAGACAGTGAAGGATTGACCCCTACCGAACCATACGATGACGCCGGAAGAAATGCAATATCGACAGGCGGTTTCATCATGGAAGATGTTCGGATACCGGAAGAATATATGCTTGGTGAAAAAGGCAAGGGATTCTACTACACCATGGAAGGCTTCGATAACGCCAGGATATTGATAGGTGGCAGTGCTGTCGGTGTAACTCGTAGGATACTGGAGGAAGCAGCAGATTACATAAAAGAAAGAGAGACCTTCGGTAATCCTCTGGCTAAATACGAAGGCATACAATTCGAATTCGTTGAAAGGTACATTGAGATGGAGGCTAGCAGTTTGATGGTTAATAAAGTTGCATCCATGCAGGATGTACGTTACGATGAGGAAGGATGGCTTGCAAGAACGGGTAAGGCGAAGACCTATTCTCCTAAAGAAATTGCGAAGTGGATATCCATGATAAAATACAAGGTACCTCATCTTGCAAAGGATACCGCAGACGATGCCATGCACTGGCTCGGTGCCGCGGGTTACAGTTCTGAGTATATATTCGAGACCGCATGGCGTGGTGTCATGTCTTACTGTGTAGGAGCTGAAGGCGGTGCCAATATACAAAAGATCGTCATCGGCAGAGAAACACTAGGACCGGACTACGTGCCTTACAAGTAAAAGAGATGAATGGTGAGTGCATGAAATTCGTTGTTTGTGTTAAGCAGGTCCCGGATACCACAGAAGTAGAGGTCGACCCGGAAACGGGTACGATCATACGTGAAGGCGTACCTTCGGTTCTAAACGCCTTCGATGAGTTCGCACTTAATGTTGCAGTTCAATTAAAAGAAAGTATCGATGAAGATGTCGAGATCACCGCATTGAGCATGGGACCTCCACAAGCAAAGGATGCACTCACCAAATGCCTCGCTATAGGGGCGGACAAAGCGCTATTACTTACAGACAGAGTATTCGCCGGAGCCGATACATGGGCTACCGCTGTTACTCTAGCCAGATCAATAAAGAAACTCGGTGGTGCAGACGTCATTTTCTGTGGTCAGGAAGCTTCAGACGGTAACACGGCTCAGGTTGGACCGGAAGTTGCCGCACATCTGGGTATAACACAATTAACCTTCGTTTCAGAAATCGAGAAGATCGAAGATAAAAATATAATCTGTAAAAAGGAAACCGACGAAGGATTTCTAAGAACACGCTGTCCTTTACCGGTAGTTATCGCATGTATGCCTACTCCCGGATTCCTACCCAAGATACCCAATATGCGGGATATCATCAAGGGTAAAAGGAAGCCATACGAAGAATGGGGCTTCGATGATCTAGGCGGAGAAGAAGAAGATTATGGCCTAGAGGGTTCCGAAAGTGTAGTGGTAAGAACATATTCGCCTCCTCCGAAAGGAGAGGGGATAATCATCGATGATGAACCGGAAACAGCGGTAAATAAATTGATGGAATATCTCGAAAAGGAGGGGATATTATGATAACCATCAAGGATAGCTGTATCGGTTGTGAAAAATGTATACCGGTATGTCCGGTAGACGCATTAAAGATAGAGGGGAAGCTTGCAGTGGTAGACGAAGAACTTTGTATTTCATGTGGTGTCTGTGTTTCCGTCTGTCCTGTAAACGCTATCGAGCCGGTCTTGATGGCAAAAAAAGCCGATTTCTCCAAGTATTCCGGTGTATGGATATACGCAGAACAGCATGCCGGTAAACTAAAACCATCGGGCCCGGAGTTACTGGGGAAAGGAAGAGAGCTGGCCGACGAAGTCGGTGAAGAATTATGTGCCGTTCTTATCGGTAAAGATGTGAACGGACTAACAGATGAATTGAAGTCCTACGGAGCCGATAAAATATATGTCGTAGAAGGTGACGAATACAAGGATTATTCAACTGAAGCCTACACCACGGCCATGGTAACTCTCATATCGAAATACAAGCCGAGTATGGTACTCTACGGTGCCACCCATCTGGGTCGCGACCTGGCACCTTCGGTAGCCGGGCATCTTGGTTTAGGACTGACCGCAGATTGTACGGGACTTTCCATAACGGAAGTTGAAGATAGAAAGGTACTGCTACAAACAAGACCGGCCTTCGGCGGTAACGTTATGGCGGATATAATCTGTCCGAATACCCGGCCGCAGATGGCCACGGTAAGACCACATGTGATGATACCCTTAGAACCTGATGATAGTAAAAGTGCCGATGTGATCAAAGAAACTATACCCGTATCACCCGATGCCATAAAAACTGAGATAATAGAAGTCCTTGAACCAGAAGATTCGGAAGAGGTATCTGTTGACGAAGCGGATGTGGTAATAACGGGAGGTAGAGGAGTCGGTAACGACTTGGATTCATTTGAAATACTTGAAGAGCTTGCCGTCCTTTTAAAAGGAACTGTAGGCTGTAGTCGCCCTATCGTTGAAGCGGATATATTGTCCAAATCAAAACAGGTGGGTCAGAGCGGCAAGACTATATCTCCAGAATTATACATGGTATGCGGAGTCTCCGGCGCAGTTCAACATCGTGTTGGTATCAGAGGTTCTAAGTATATCATCGCCATAAACAAGGATCCTAAGGCACCGATTTTTGATATGGCGGATTTCGGTATCATCGGCGATCTACACAAGATATTACCAATATTAAAGTCTAAAATAGAGCAGAAAAAAAGTTCAGAAAAGTGATAGCGTACCGGTGAGGAATAACCACAAGAAAATACTCCCGACAAGAACCATCATCGATGGTGCCGCTTTCTTATAGAAACCGTTCATGTTGGCTTTGTAATATTCTAAGGTCAGGATTATACACAGATGTATAGGTGAGATTATGTATCCGATCAATATGAAAATGAATACCATAGCTACGGTCTGAGTGTTTACAATAGGCAAAAGAGGGATTAAAACAGGAAAAGTAATCCCTACACCAGCCGGCAGGTGTCCAATTGAAAATCCCATGGCAAAGGAACCGAGTATAACAACGGCTATCAGAGGTATACGTCCTTCAAGAAGGTCTATTACGGGAATAAGAGCACCGGAACGTTCAATAGTTCCCTTGAACAACATGATACCTATACCGGCCAATAACAGGTTTTTAGATAAACCGTTTTTTAACATATTTGCCGTTTCGCTTAAGCCATATTTTTTTCTGTTTTGGTAGATCAACATCAGTACAGCTAATAGAAGTGTTAAAGCAAGTGGAACAGGTAAAATAATGTTCAAAGAAAGGGCAATGATTATGGGTAAGAAATCGTAAATGAGTAATATCAAATTGGCCGGACCATCGGATTTTACCTTATCTACCTCAATATCTCTTAAACCAAAGTTTATACCTATGATAAGATGAGTGACAAAAATAGGGACATTGAAAAGTGCTATCATGTAAAGATTTACACCCGTAATAGTAGCTGCTATTATCAAACCCAGGCCCAAGGGATATATAGTAAACCAGATGTGTCTGAACCACCAGTTAACATAGGCTTTGTGTACGCCATCCATACCTAATCGGTCTCCTTCTTTATCTATCATCGGTGCAGAAACCAGTGCTCCACCGGGCATGGGCATCAGGCCGAATATCGCCGGGATGGATGCTATGACCATCCTTCTGTCAGGAAAGGCACTTTGGAGCTCTTTTATAATACGATTTATCTGTCCGGAATCGCGATAGATAAAGCCGATAAGCCCTATCAACAGTATGATTGCAACAAGATTGATAGTATCGTATTCCATGAGTATTTCGTAGACCCATTCTAGGGCTTCAAAGGAAAAATTGGTAAATAATAATAGTATGATCGTAGCAGATATCAAAGCCAGACCGAATTCTACCTTTTTAGATATAAGAATTCCCAGAACTGCAAAGGCCGTAATGATACCCAATACGCCGTACATCATTTATAGCGTTGTAAGCAACTATATAATCGTTTCGATAATCAAATTAAAATATATCAATATTGTTGGGAATATCGTTCTTCCTTTTTAGGTAGTTAACTTGGGTACGCGTATAACGGTATTGAACTTCACACTTTTCATCCTGGAAATCCCAGGGATTTATTATCAAAAGATCGCCTTCCCGGATCCACATACGTTTTTTCAGTTTACCAGGGATACGGCCCATACGTGATTTACCATCTTCGCATATAACATTGATCCTACCTCCACCCAGCATCTTGTCTGCTATTGCAAACATCTGTCCT
>SKVC01000036.1 GCA_007129655.1 Thermoplasmata archaeon | reverse complement strand
GAAGAAGAGGTACCTGAAGTTGAAGAGGAAGATATATCCGTAGTCAACGAACTAAAAATGGAATATGAGGATCGCCTCGAGAAAGCAAAAATAAAACTAGCGGAGACAAGGGAGACAAGATTAAATCTTACTTATCTTAAAAAGGAATTACGTAAAATTGTATCTGCCGGTAAAGAGGAAAACTACCGGGAAGGCATACAACAGGCACGTAGATTCATTGAGTCCGCCGAGACCATGCTGGAGATATACAGATACATCGAATTTGGTAAAGAAAAGATCAAAGAGATGGACAAAAAGGGAATAGATTACAAGATACACCTGTTACAGTTAAAAAAGGTAAAGAAGATGACTGAAGAGGGAGACTTCATCGAAGCCGGCGAATTGATGGACTCGGCACTGATAGAGATGGAAAAGTCGCTCTCTGAACCAGAAGTCGAAGAGGTGACCGAATCTCTGAAACAAGAACTTGAAGAAAAAATAAAAGTGGTTAAAAGCAGATTGAAAGGTGTTACCGAAACAGGTATAGATATAAGTAAAATTAAAAATGTAATTCGACAGGGTATGAAGGCTAGAAAAGAGGGAGAAATTGCCGAAGCTATAGAATATATGGATGAAGTCCAAGATAAGTACGATGATGTGATAGATATTTCAGAGATGATAAAGGAAGGGAAAGATCTCATCGTCGAAAGGAAGGAAAATGGTCTGAACTTTAAAGAATATATAGAAACCCTGAAGTCAGCTAAGAAAAAAGCAAACGAAGGTGAATACTCAAACTCAAAAGAGATGTTAGAAGAAATTATAGAGAAGATGATAAGTGATGTTCCACCTGAACCAGAAGAACCGGCATTACAGAAAGATTACGATGAGACCATGGATAGAGCGATGGACATCTTGGAACAGGTAAGAAAAACAAAGATAGATTCAAATTTTATAGAGGAATCAGTAAATGAAGCGGCGGAAATGGCCGAATCGGATGACCTCGAAGGTGCAATCCAAAAGCAAAAAGAAGCCATTTCTAGAGGAGAAAAATTACTTAGAGTACGCATCAGGATCGAAGAAGGTAAATCCCGGATAAAGGAAATGCGTGAAGAGGGATTGAACTATCAAAAACAAATGGATTCACTCAAAGACAGTAAGATATTGGCAGATAAAGGAAAATACGATGAGGCCCTGGAGCTCATAGGCAACGCGATAATGGAGATGGAAGAGATACTAAGTCAAGGAGAGGTTGCAGAGGAACCCGTTATCGAAGAGGAACCTGTCATCGAAGAGGTCGAAGAAGAACCTGTCATCGAAGAGGTCGAGGAAGAACCTGTCATCGAAGAGGTCGAGGAAGAACCTGTCATCGAAGAGGTAGAAGAAGAACCTGTCATCGAAGAGATAGAAGAAGAACCTGTCATCGAAGAGATAGAAGAAGAACCCGATGAGGATAAAGTATCAACTGAAGACATCGAAAAAAGGGTAAAAGAATTAAAAACTCTGCTTACCATAGCAAAGAAAAACGATGTGAAAACTGAAGGCGGCCAGAAGATAATATCCGAAGCTATGAAAAGCTCGGCTGCTAGCGATCTAGAAACCACCTTATCTCTATTGGATGAAGGTAAAGGCATGATCATGGAACAGCTTAGAGATGAAATAGATGAACAGATGATCTCACTAGAGCTATCCAAAGAGGAGATGACTGACGAAGCCAGCGACAATGTGAGTGAGCTTATAGATGGCATCAAAGATGCAATGCAATCCAACGATTTTGAGAGTGCTCTTGATAAGCTAAAAGAAGCTGAATCGTACAAAGACGAAGTAAAAGAACCCATGAGTAAAGCCGAAACTGTAGTTTCTGATGTTGAAAAATTCATCTTCGATGCGGAGTTACTTGGTCTTGAAGCTACTGAAGCAAACGAATTGATCAACAAGGCTAAAGAAGAAATCGAAATAGGCGATTGGGAATTAGCGGAGGATTACGCAGAAGATGCAAAAGAAAAAATCCTCGAAAACGTCCCGACTTTACTGAGAAATATTGTAAAAGAAGCCCAGATCGAACTCAAGAAAGCAAAAATATCCGGAAAGGATGTTTCAGAGGCGATAAATCTTCTCAAACAGGCAAATTTGCACAAAGATGACGGAGAGATGGAGATGTGCATGAATAAGTTGAAGCGATACCGTGAGGAAATGAAGAAGTTAAAGTGAAAACTTCCGAAGGGTTTATCATCCTACAGTTCTATAAAGGTTCATGGAAGAAGAGTTGAATTCACTTTCACCGCATGAAATCGCTGAGAGAATCGAATCTATGGAGATAAGAGGAGCAGCTTTTATAGCAAGAGCGGCGGCTTCGGCCCTAAAAAACGCCGCTGTCTCTTTCGATGACGAAGATGTCGATGAATTCAAAAAATACATGGATGAAATCAAAGATTTACTTATCTCCACAAGACCTTCCGCCGTTTCGTTACCGAATGCGATACGATACGTTCTTTCAGGTATAGATTTTGAAGACGTAGAAAATGCGAGGGAGAAAATAACAAAAAGAAGTGAAGATTTTATCATGAATTCACACGATGCCGGAAAAAAAATAGCTGAATACGGCGGCAAGCGCCTTGAAGATGGCGATGTGATACTTACTCACTGCAATAGTTCACTAGCCATAGGAGCTATAAGATATGCATGGGACAGCGGTAAAAAGATCAGTGTGATTGCCACCGAATCACGTCCTAAACGGCAGGGATACATCACAGTAAGAGAACTGTCGGAACTCGGTATACCGGTAAGTCTGATAGTTGACTCTGCAGTACGATATTTCATGACCGAAATAGACCATGTCTATATCGGTGCCGACAGCATCGCATCTAACGGAGCTGTAATAAATAAGATCGGGACGTCACAGGTGGCACTCTGTGCTCATGAATCCAGGGTTCCGGTCACTGTTTGTGCTGAAACCTATAAATTTTCCAGAGCAACCACCTTTGGAGATCTAATCCAGATAGAGGAACGCGACCCTTCCGAGATAGTCGAGCCCGATGACTTTCCCGGTGTAACTATAAGAAATCCTGTTTTCGATGCTACTTCTGAAAAATACATAGATGCGATAATCACAGAAAAAGGAGTTATATCACCTTCAAGCGCTTATATGATCATAGAGGAGATGGAAGAATGAAAGAAAAATATTTAGCGATAGGAGAAGAATTAGACCAGGATGAATACTTCATATGTGACTACAAAGTTAAGAGCGATCTATCTATCGAAACAGCTGGTTCACGCATAGCCGAAGAGGAGTCCACCGGAACATGGACGAGACCGACGACGCTTACCGAAGATATTTATAAAAAATACGGGGGAAAAGTAGTGATGGCGGAAGGAAACATGGTCCGAATCGGATTTCCGGTAGTCGATTTTTCCGGAGATATCGGCGGTGTTCCTCAGATATTGAGTATAATCGCCGGGAATTTATTTGGATTGGACTCTCTGAAAAAAGTGAGGCTTCATGATATACAGATACCCAGTGTTATAACTGAGAGATATCCCGGTCCTAAATTCGGTATATCCGGCCTAAGAAAGCTGCTCGATCGTCCGGAAAAACCACTGGTAGGTACTATCGTAAAACCTAAGATCGGATTACCACCTAAAGAGTTCGCCGAATACGTTTACCAGGCGGGAAAGGGTGGACTGACCAATTCCAAGGACGATGAAACACTCGTTGACCAGGACTTTTGTCCTTTGGAAGAACGTGTCAGTGCCGTCAGTGAAAAGTTGGACTTGCTGGAAGAAGAAGGACATATGATGATACACGCGCATAATGTTAGCACTTCCGGTCATGAGATACTTGACGCAGCGGATATCGCCCTGGAAAACGGAGCTAGACAGTTGATGGTGGACGTTCTTACAGTAGGGTTCTCCGGGGTGCAGGCGCTTGCGGAGGATCCATCCATAGACGTACCGGTTCACGTACATCGGGCCATGCACGGCGCCCTAACAAAGGATCCGGAGCATGGAATATCGATGCCGGTTATATGCAAGCTGGTCAGGATGATAGGAGGAGATTCATTCCATATCGGCACCTACGGAACCGGAAAGATGCACGCAAATATCTCCGAAGAACTTCGTTCTAAAGAAGCACTGATAGGGGATATGCATGGAATAGTAAGAACGATCCCCGTTTCAAGCGGTGGCTTACATCCCGGGCACATGACGGATCTTATGGAAAAAAGTGGCAACGACGTACAGATTCAAGCCGGTGGGGGAGTCTCCGGGCACCCGGACGGAGTACGAGCCGGCGCTGCAGCCATGATCCAGGCCGTTGATGCTGCATACGAAGGCATTTCCCTTGATGAATACGCTAAGACGCATGAAGAGCTTAAAAAAGCTCTAGAAAGGTGGAGCTAAAATGTTCGAAAAATTAAAAGCTAAAAAGATCGATATCGAGGCAGGTGAAAACAAAGTCATCCTAAACAAAAAGGATGCGGAAAGGATGGGACTCCGAAGTCAAAGTAGAGTGAAAGTGGAATTTTCCGGACAATCAACAGTTGCCATAGTGGAACTATCAGAAACCCTTGTAGAAGAAGGAGAAGTCGGATTACTTCAACGGGTCGCCAAGAAGATCGATGTCGACGCCGGGGATGATCTGACAGTTGTACCATCGGAAAGACCAAAATCGATTGAACATATCAAGGAGAAGTTAGAGGGAAAGGAACTCTCCGAACACGCTATCGATGAGATAATTCAAGATATAACCGATCGTAAGCTATCGGATATCGAGTTATCGGCCTATGTTTCCGGCATATATGCAAATGGTATGACACTCAAAGAAACAAAAAATCTTACAATAGCGATGATCAAAACAGGAGATAAGATAGAATTCGATAAACATCCCATCTTCGACCATCATAGCATCGGAGGGGTTCCTGGAAATAAGATCACACTGCTGGTTGTGCCTATCGTAGCCGCTGCAGGACTGCTGATACCTAAAACCAGCTCAAGAGCTATATCCAGCGCCGGCGGTACTGCGGACATATTCGAAGTTTTGACTAATGTAACCCTGTCTATATCTCAGATAAAATCCATCACCGAAGAGATAGGGGGAGTGATCGCCTGGGGCGGTGCGGTGAACGTTGCTCCGAGTGACGATCTGATCATACGAGCGGAATATCCCTTACGTATAGATCCTTATGCTCAAGTACTCGCTTCCGTCTTATCAAAGAAAAAGGCATCGGGAGCGGAATATCTGGTGATGGACATACCGGTAGGACCGCAAACCAAGGTTGTCAACATGGAAGATGCAAGAAAGTATGCGCGAGATTTTGTCACACTCGGCGAAGATATCGGTATAAACGTCCGCTGTGCCATAAGCTACGGCGGTCAGCCGGTAGGAGAAGGGATAGGACCGGCCATAGAGGCCCGTGAAGCGCTGGCGGCTTTGGAAGGAAAGGACGTCCCCAACAGTTTGATAGAAAAGTCCATTGAATTAGCCGGCATGGTACTGGAGCAAGGAGGATTAGCCGAAGGAAGAGGGAGGACACAAGCCAAAGATATACTTACCAGTGGTGCGGCTCTTGATAAATTCAAAGAGATAATCCAGCACCAAGGAGGAGATCCCGATGTAACTTCCGATGATGTAGCGATAGGCAAACATCACCATGAAATTCACTGCAACAGGGACGGATACATAGGAGGAATAGACAACCACTGTATAATAGAAATAGTACGTTCCGCAGGAGCACCTTACTGTAAAGGAGCTGGAATAATCTTGAATAAAAAACAAGGCGACCAAGTTGATAAAGACGAAGTTCTTTATACAATATATTCAGACAACAAAAATAGTCTCGGGGAGGCTATAAAGATGGCAAATCACTTAAAACCGATTTCCATAGAGGGAATGATACTAGAAAAACATCCGTCTTACCGCTTGGTATGATGACGTATATTTACTGCTACACCGCGCTTCGCGTCGATCATCTCTTTACCTGCCATCTCCGCTACGCCGACACCACGTAATTTCCCGTCGTGGATTACGATACATTCGTCCCCGGGAGATATCCGTTCATCGGCATCGGTCACTCCGACTGCGAATACCGTTCCTTTGGGTACAAAATCCTCGATTTCAACAAGGTTTATTCCATAACGATTCAATATTTTGCCACCATCTAAAGTTAAAGACAAAAGACCTCTTTGAGCCACCATCATCCCGATCTGCTTATCAGACATTATCTTGTACTCCGGGTATCTGCCTTTTACTTCGGCATGGTCAAGCAGATGATGACCATCGGGTCCAAATTGGAATCTGGCAAATGAACTAAGGTTTTCTTTAAGATAGGCTTTTACATCGCCCCTATTCTGTCCGGCGCTTTCATTTATCAAGCCGGTTAAACGTTTCAACGCTATCTCGTCGGTAGGGTGCTCTCCTTGTGTGGTGTCTTCGCATTCGATATGTTCCTTAACAAAATCCATATCATGCGGTAGGTGGGAGATTACGGTTTGGTAGTTGCCTTTTTCTATCAACATGTCTACCAGATCTAGTATCGTTTTTCTTTCCTCTTCGTACCATGTGTGTGTAACGGGCATGTCGTAGTTTTGAGCGGGATAGAACAATTCCAATTCTCTGGGTACCATTCCTAATGGGGAGGTAAGAATAACTTCATGAACATTGGTCCAATCGGAATTGTTTGTTGCACTTCTGAATCTACGGTGTGAATTCGATGTGAAGTAAGGTTTCCTTGCAGAACAAGGTAGAAGTAGCAATACATCGCGCTCGGGAGGTTGATATGTGTTCCATAAACGCTCTCTGAATCTTACTATATCCGGTCGGTAAAATGATTCCCTGGTGGTTACCAGTACTTTGTCACCGGTAACAGGTATGTACGGGTTTATCAGATCGTGTTTATCGTCCATGTATCTTAGAGCTTCGACCAGCCATGGCTCTGTTCGAACACGTGACTCCACTAATTCTCTTATTCTGCCTCTGACAATACCTTCTCGTATCAGACGGATTTCATCTTGCATATGCCGTCGGTTGTTGTTTGGGTTTCCCGGGAAGCCCATCCAATCCGAAACTTCTATAGAATTCGTACTTAAATATTCGGGGTAAACCATATCGAATACGTCGACACCGAGATATGAGAGAAAACTTATGTTATTTGGTAAAGCGATACCGGGTGTGTATATCAACTTATGAAAAGGTATCTTCTTTCTCAATTCTATGATCCTATCGACCATGTTATTTCCCCGGCTTATCAACTCCGGAGAATTTGCTAGTATGTATAATTCTGCATCCGGATCTGGTTCCTGATTGTAAATAACTTGTATCTCCGGAGAGCCTCCTCTGCTTTCTACTAACTCTCCACCGGCGGTACTGGTGTATCCGAAGGTTGCAGGGATGGATGATCCGTTTATTTTGGGTTGGAAGAATGATCGTGGTACTTTGATTCGAAAATCTTCTTCGTCGGACAAGTACAATACATCTTCTTCTTCGATGATGTCAAGTATGACAGGAGTACATATTGTTTTGTCTTTGATCGTCCATATCGCCGTTTTGGCCAATCCCCATCTATCGGTAGCCTCTAGCAT
>SKVC01000080.1 GCA_007129655.1 Thermoplasmata archaeon | reverse complement strand
AAGTGAAAAAACTCTTGAAGAAGCGTGTCAATTCGCCGTCATTCATTCTAAAGAATGGAAACGTGGAATAGCCACGGGTATAGCTTACTGGGTATATCCGGACCAAGTAAGTAAAACAGCCGAATCTGGAGAATCACTGCCGACGGGAGCATTTGTGATACGGGGCAAACGGAATTTCATCAAAGATTTGCCCTTGAAGGCGTGTATCGGTGAGATAACATACGACGATAAAAGAAAAGTCACTGTAGCTCCAAGTCTAGCTGAAGGTATGGTTAAAGATAAGGTCTATTTCATCTCGGGTCAAGAGAGTGTAAATAGTTTTGCGAAACGGATGTCAGATAAACTACATGTACCTGTTACGGAGATACAAAAGCTGATGCCACCCGGTGGTTTAAAAGTGATAGAGGATTAACCATCACACATAAATATTAGTGGTCCTTACGGCTTTTTTCATGGAACAACATTCTTCAGAAGATATCAGCGTTAAAGAGCTACCTGTTATGGCTGCAGAACCTGCCTCTTTGGGACTTATCGGCCTAGCAATAGCAGCATTGGTACTTGCGTCGACAGATCTAGGATTTGCATCGGCATCGGCAACATCCCTTATGATACCTTGGACATTGTTTTTGGGAGCTACAGCCCAGTTGATCGCTGGAATCATGGACTTTAAAAGAAACAATATATTCGGAGCAACTGCTTTTACTACATATTCATTACTCTGGTACTCGGTTTCCCTAACATTGTTCATCACTATTTTTACACCAGTATCATTCGATCTTACTCATTATGCCTACGGACTGATCGGATTCTTATTCTTCAGTCTGATACTAACCTTCGCATCATTGATGACGAACAAAACTCTAGTAGCCATCCTGTTATCCATAGATATAGCGATAATAACACTCGTATTCCATATACTAACAGGCACGTCTCCGATACCAGTAGGCATTTCATTGGTAGCGGTTTCCGCCTTTTCTTTCTACGGTGCTGCAGCTGTATTGTTGAATAATATGGCAGAGAGAGAGATCCTTCCTCTCGGTAAAGCGCTCTGGATTCCCTAATCTTTCAATATCTCTCTGTACTCGGGGACAACGTCTTTGCAGAAGGCCTTCATACCTTCGCTTGTCTTGTAGTGGACCATCATATTTTCGATAACATTAAATGGTATTGTAGATATATCTACACCCATCTCAGCACATAACCTTACCTGTCTAGCGTTACGTATGCTGGCAGCGATAACTTCCGTACTAAAATCGTATTTTTCGTATATCTGTTGTATCGACCAAATAAGATCTAATCCTGAATAAATACCGTTATCATTGCCCCAATCAAATATCCTCATCACTTCTTGGTCATTGTAAAGTACTTCATCAGGAGTTCTATCTTCTAGTAGTTCCATAAGCTTGTAATCACGAACTCTTTGGGCTATATCTTCGGGATAGTAGATATCCTTAGGATAATCTTCACCTTTTACGAGTCCCATGGCGTGTCGTAGGTGATCGTCGATACGACCCAAGAAAGGACTCACGTAGGCAGCTCCTGCTTTGGCGGCCATCAGAGCTTGATTTGAACTCATTATCAAAGTACAATTTACTTGTATTCCCTCTTCGCTCAATGTTTTAATAGTCCGTATACCTTCAAAATTATCGTCACCTTTCTCCATGTACGTGTTTACCGGTATTTTGATCACGACATTATCGTTTACATCGTTAAATTTGTCGTATAGCGTTTTCGCCTCTTTTACCATATCTCTGTAACACGAGCCAGCTACCTCTAGACTTACTGGACCATCGACGGTTTTTAGTATTTCTACGATATAGTCCTCTAGACTAATATCTTCCATACTATCCACAGCTTTTTTGATCAACGATGGATTAGTGGTCACGCCATCTAAAATGCCCCAAGATTCTGCCTTTTTTATCTCTTCTATTATTGCCGTATCTACAAATATCTTCACATTATCACCTTCTTGAAATTACATCGTGCGTACTCTCTACTATATCCTCTGTGGTTAATCCGTATTTATCCATCAACTCTTCGCTGCCGCCTGATTCGCCGAAAACATTTGGTATACCAACTCGTTTCATCGGAACATGGTATGATTCTGAAAGAACCTGTGAAATTCCGCTTCCCATACCTTGACTTACAACATGCTCTTCGGCGGTAACAACACCTCCTGTTTCTTTAGCAGCCTTGACTATGGTCTTTTCATCTAATGGCTTTATAGTGCTCATGTTGATGACTCTAGCATCTATATCATGCTGTTTTTCCAGTATCTTAGCGGCCTTCAAACATCGTGACACCATTATACCTGTACCTATCAATGTAACGTCGTTACCCTCTTTTAAAGTGGTAGCGACACCGATCTCGAATGGGTCGTCTTCTTCTGTTATTATAGGAACGTTGGAACGCCCCAACCGTACATAGAAAGGCCCATCTGCTTCAGAAACTGCTATTGTTGCCTTTCCGGTTTCATAGTAATCCGCCGGAGCTACTACATCCACATTTGGTAACACCCTCATCAGGGCTATATCTTCTAGCATCTGATGAGAAGCTCCGTCTCCGCCGACGGTAATTCCTGCATGCGTTGCTACTATTTTCACATTCAAATTCGGGTATGCTATACTCTGTCTTATTTGATCGTACGCTCTTCCGGTTGCGAAAACTGCAAAAGTACTCGAGAAAACGGTTTTTCCCGAAGCCGCCAATCCTGCAGATATTCCCATCAAATTTTGTTCTGCTATACCACAGTTAAAGAATCTTTCAGGAAATTCCTTACCAAAATCATTTAATTTACAAGAGCCGCAAAGGTCCGCACCTAGAGCTACTATATCATCCCTCTCTCTACCTAGTTGTGCAAGAGTTTTTCCGTATGAATCTCGCTGTTTTGCCATCTCCCACATCAGAGATCGCCTCCCAGTGCTTCCAGGGCAATTTTTAATTGTTCGTCATCGGCTGCTTTTCCGTGAAATGCCAAAGACCCTTCCATAAATGGAACACCCTTTCCTTTGGTAGTATGCGCGATGATAACCGATGGTCGTCCGTGTACTTCTTCAGCTTCATGGATCGAATGTACAATTTCTTCCATATCATGTCCGTTTATCTCTTGAACATGCCATCCGAAGGACTGCCATTTTGATACCAGAGGTTCTATGGATATCACATCCTCGGTAGCGCCATCGATTTGCAGATTGTTACGGTCGACAAAAACGGTAAGGTGGTTCAATTTCTGATGAGCGGCGAACATAGCCCCTTCCCAAATCTGTCCGGATTGCATCTCTCCGTCACCACAAACGGCGAACACACGATAGGCTCTACGATCGAGCTTGGCCGCTAGTGCCATACCGCAAGCGATGGATACTCCCTGTCCTAGCGAGCCGGTTGATACATCTATACCCGGTGTTTTTCTCATGTCGGGATGACCTTGAAGGCGAGAGCCTAATTTGCGCAAAGTCATCAATTCATCAACGGGAAAATATCCCGATTCGGCTAATGCACCGTACAAGGCCGGAGCCGCATGTCCCTTGCTCAAAACAAACCGGTCACGAAGTCCCCATTTTTTGTCCTCCGGATTATGATTCATCACTTCAAAATATAATGCAGTTATTATGTCTGTAGCTGAAAGAGAACCTCCCGGATGTCCGGACCCGGCGGCATGTGTGCTCTTAACTATGTGTATCCTTATTCTTCGAGCTATCTCTTCTAGCTCTCTTTTTCTGTTTTCATCGAGTGCTGGCATTTGAATTTCCTCCGTTTACTGTTTCCATTGAAAGACGGTAAAGGTTAACGGTTATTATCTTTTTCGGGAGAGTTCTGATTTTTTAGATGGTTTTTTATTTCCTGATTCATTTTGTGTATTTGTTTGATCTCGTGTCCCTTATCAAGTGGTAGTTCTCCCTGAAGCTTTTGATCGCCTTCCATAAAACCTTCGGCAAAGTACCAATCCTTGAACCATCTAAAACCATGATCCCACATGATATGCCCTAGTCTTGTGAGTGGTACCGGAACTCCTTGAGACAACTTTTTAGAAGTTTCTAGATCGTCTTCGTAGGCTATGAATAACTTTCCTCCGGGGCCGAGTTCGTGTGAAAAGAGGGCTATCAGAAATTCTTCCAATTCCGAACCGTAAAATGATGTTTTTGAAATAGCAAAAAGTTCAGCAAATGGTCTGTAATATGGTTTTTTACCGGGATAAATGCTCATTATAAGGCTGTAGTTTTTAGTGTCTAAAAGAAAATAAACCTGCTCATTCAATCTACCCTTCCCACTCTCGGTTAGTTTTACAGTTTTATTGGATCTTATCCTTGAAGTTACTTTTTCTATGTCTATACTATTCACCTATTTATTCCAACCAAGCCTTTCCATTTTCTAGATGTACTCGCCCCCTGGCGAAAGCACCGATAACAGCCGGTAGTAATTTATGTTCTTCCGCTAAAACACGCTGAGAGAGACTTTCCACTGTATCGTCATGGAACACAGATACGCATCTTTGAGCTATTATTGGTCCCATGTCCACTTCATTTGTGACGAAATGAACGCTGCACCCGGATACCTTCATTCCCGAATCAAGCACAGCTTTATGTACATGTTCTCCGTAGAAACCGGGACCCCCGAAAAGTGGTAGAAGAGCTGGATGTATGTTGATCATGCGTCCGTAATATCTATCCACAAAATCATCTGTTAAAATACGCATGTAGCCGGCCAGCACTATAAGGTCCGGATCCTTTAATCCGATCTCTTCGACAAGCTCTTTTTCATGTTCTTTTCTACTCTTTCCTCTATGGTCTATGATCTTGTAGGGTATATCGTGCTTTCTCGCCCTCATCAAACAATAGGGGTCAGGATTATTGGAGATAAGAAGAGATATGTTACCATCAATATCTCCGGATTCCACAGCATCTATTATAGATTGGAAATCAGTACCTCCACCTGAAGCCAATACTACTATATCCGTCATTATACCACACATATCGACTGTGGATAAAAATTTTTGGGAAATAAACGTTTTATGTTTCGCTTATTCACAAATATTTTTAGTATTCGTCTTCGAAATCTCCGCCTCCGAATCCTTTGGATGCTATTACATCATCGATCCTAAGTATCATATTAGCTGCTTCCGTTGCCGATTGTATAGCCTGTTTTTTTACGCGGAAGGGCTCGATCACGCCGGCATCAAACATATCCTCTATTTCACCGGATTCCAGATTTACACCTATGTTATTTCCCTTCTTTTTTCCGTGGGCGGCGGTAAGTTTCATCAATACATCTATACCGTCTATACCTGCGTTTACAGCTAATGTCCTTGGAATGACGGTTAGAGCATCGGCAAAAGCCTGGGCCGCTATCTGTTCTCTTCCGGTGAGAGTTTCCGCATATTCTTTTACAGCATGAGATAATTCTATATCAACAGCTCCGCCTCCGGGCAATACGACACCGTCTTCGATAGCTATTGAGATCACCTTAAGTGCATCTTCCAGAGTTCTCTCTATTTCATCGATTATATGTTCCGTACCGCCCCTGAGCAAGATAGTAACCGCTTTACCCTTTGCCACCTCTTCTATGAAAGTCATCCTTTCGTTGGATATCAATCGATCTTTAACGACACCGGCTTCACCAAGGTCGTCTTTGGTCAATTCTTTGAGATCATCGACTATGTTGGCTCCCGTTGCCTTTGCAAGTTTTTCCATATCCGATTTGTTTATGCTCTCGATTGCGTAAATACCATTTTTCGCAAGGTAATATTTTGCCGTATCGTCGATGTCTTTTTGGCAAAATAACACTTTAGCTCCGGAGTTTACAACAAAGTCTACCTGCTTTTTTATGTAACGTTCCTCTTCATCCAGGAATTCTTTCATCTGTTGAGGTGATTTTATACCGATAGAGGACTTGGCTTCCATCTTTTTTATCTCGATAGCCGTATCTAGTAATGCTATCTTTGCCTTCTTTAACTCATTAGGCATATCCATATGTGCCTTCTCTTTGTCTAGAATCATACCTTTTACTAACGTAGAATCTTGAATCTTTCCTCCGGTTCTTTTAACGATCTTGATGTTATCTATGTCCGCTTCGTAAACCGTCTTTGATTTCACAACAATAGATCTAACAGCGTCGACAGCCATCTTTTGAAGTTGTATCTTGTCGGATGCAACAGTTTTACCGGTCATAGCGGTAGAAGCTATTTTCATCAAAATATCTTCATCCTCAACATCTATCTTGATCATCTGTTTCCGAAGAACCTCAGAGGCCTTTAAAGATGCAAGAAGATAACCATGCGATATCGTTGAACAGTGGATCTTACCGATCATATCTTCGGCTCTCTTGAGTAATTCGCCTGCAAGGATTACTGCGGATGTCGTTCCATCACCACATTCCTTATCCTGTGTTTCTGCAACTTCGACTATCATCTTGGCAGCGGGGTGTTCAACGTCGATCTCTTTAAGGATGGTAACACCATCGTTGGTGATCACCACGTTTCCCATACCGTCTACCAACATCTTGTCCATCCCCTTCGGCCCCAAGGTAGACTTTACTGCATCCGCTATAGCTTTAGCTGCGTTGATGTCTCCGATCTGAGCATCTTTTCCTTTTTCTCTTTCCGTTCCTTCTTTTAGTATGAATATTGGTGTTCCACCCATGTACATCTTTATCACCTGAATTTATAGGATGTCTATATGAGTATTTATCCTTTTCCATAAAACATTAATCCTGTGCTTAGAATAATACATGAACAGGGGAAAGTATTTTTACCATATTAGCTTACCAATGAATCCGAGTACGACTGGCACCGGTCTGGACAACAAAAAACCCTTTTCATCATATGCGAGGATGGCCTTACAGGGAATAACAATCATTCCCTGAACAGTCAAGGGTGCAAAAACCGCACCTTGAATATCACAGGGAATAACAAGCATTCCCTGCACCTTCGTGGCTGTACACACCCACGAAGACAGCCTGGCAAGTTGGAACCTCTCAGGTTCCGCTGATACCAGTCTGGACAACAAAAAACCCTTTTCATCATATGCGAGGATGGCCCAGCCTGGCACGGCGATGGACTGCTAATCCATTGATGCTTTGCATCACGGGGGTTCAAATCCCCCTCCTCGCGCTCACTATGTTCGCTTAGTCGGGTGATTTGAAAACTGCTAAGAATCGAAGATTCTCACCGCTCGTGAAGCAAAGCTTCATTCGCTATTCGGAATGCTGACACATTCAATTAAGAAAAGTAAAAAAAGAAAAAGGGTTTTGAGGGTTCCGGAACCAGCTTACATTTCACCTTCTGGAGGTGGCGGTGGAGGCATTCCTTGCCCTTCATCTATCGGTTCCTGCATAGTCTCCTGTGGCTCTGTCTCCTGAGGTGGCGGTCCTTGTTCCATACCTACTCCTCCTGTACCTCCTTGTTTTTTAAGTAACGCCAATGCAACGGCGATCACCACGATAACAGCAACGAGCGCTAAAATCCACCAATAGTCTGATAGGAAGTCTGCTGGTTCTACTTCATCAGGATCTTCTTCCTGGAAGACGGCGATTATCGTTTTTGACTCTTCAATTGTTACAGTTATCTCTTCACCTGTTT
>SKVC01000139.1 GCA_007129655.1 Thermoplasmata archaeon | reverse complement strand
GAGTTTACCGATAGACTTAGGGTTTTAGGAACCATAGTTGCAGGTCCTCAGGATCTCGGTTCATATCACACCTTGAATTTAACGGAAGGAGATGAAGTATCTATAAAAAAAGAAGAATGGCAGAATCACGAGCTCGATAGACTGAAGGATGCCGTCGAAGAAAGTGAAAAACCTGTTATCACATTTGTGGCTTTGGAACAAAACGATATCACCATCGCCATAATGCGTCAATATGGCGTAAAAGAGATGGCCCATCTTTCGCCTAACATGGGCGGGAAGATGTACGATGGAGAAAGAATGACGATGGACGAACTTTTTGAAGAAGTCATAAAAGTTCTCAGAACGATAATCGAGCCAGGAGATCCGGTTGTCATACTCGGACCCGGTTTTACCAAAGAAGATTTTTTTGAATACGCAAAAAGGAATAAACCGGAGATGGTTTCCAACTCAGAAGTTATCCCTACCGGTGTCGGAGGATTGACCGGTATCCATGAAGTATTGAAGAGCGGTCGAGAACGCTCCGTACTTGAAGGTCATCGTGTATCTTTTGAATGTAATTTGGTTGAAGATG
The DNA here is from genome assembly GCA_007129655.1 of Thermoplasmata archaeon. Classification (GTDB taxonomy): domain Archaea; phylum Thermoplasmatota; class Thermoplasmata; order Halarchaeoplasmatales; family Halarchaeoplasmataceae; genus Haladaptatiplasma. The sequence goes on along the minus strand of SKVC01000139.1, from coordinate 7,052 downwards.
TGCTGACTGAGATCAAAAAGGACGGAGCTTACGCCTACGGCGATGATTCCATTGAAAAGGCCATCAAAGTTGGTGCTGTCGAGAAGCTTCTCATACTTGATACACGAGTACGTGAGGAAAAGGGCGAAAAGATGATGAAGCAGGCAGAACAGCTAGGGGGCGATGTTATCGTGATCGGCAGTTCCCATGAGGGTGGGGAAAAGCTGAAGGCTCTCGGTGGAGTGGCGGGACTTTTGAGGTATAAAATTGAGTGATGTGCGGGAAAACTTTATTTAGGTGACTAACGTTTATGTAGTTAATTTGCAAAACCGAGGTGTAAAAAATGAATAAAGAATGGCCGGATAAACCGGTAAAGCTGGACGACGAGAGTATGGATGAGTTCGTAGAAAAATACCCACTAACTTTGATCGATTTTTGGGCGGAATGGTGCGGTCCTTGCAAGATGGTAGGCCCCGTTCTCGAAGAATTGGCAGAGGACATGCATGGAGAAGTAGCCATTGGAAAGGTTAACGTCGATGATAATAAAGAAAAAAGCGGTGATTTCGGTATCAGTTCGATCCCAACGCTTCTTGTGTTCAAAGACGGTGAGATGGTACATAGAATGGTAGGAGCTCTACCCAAGGATTCTCTTAAATCGGAATTGAAGAAATTCATGTAAAAATCGACCGTAATATTCTTATCCGCCCCGATGTTCTCCCTTCTTCAAGGGATAAAAATGTCGGTAAAAGTAGCAATCAACGGATATGGTACGGTAGGCAAGCGGATAGCAGACGCTGTAGACCAGCAGAAAGATATGGAAATCGTAGGTGTTTCTAAGCGAACTCCCACCTACGAAGCAGAGCTGGCGGCGGAAAAGGGATTCCCTTTCTATGCAGCCTCTGATAAATATCTTAAAGCATTCGATGAAAAAGATATACCGGTCGAGGGCATGTTCGATGAGATGCTTGAAGTTGCGGATCTCATCGTCGATGCTACACCTAAGGGAGCAGGATATAAAGAAACTTTTGAAAAAGCAGGTATAAAAGCTATCTGGCAGGGTGGAGAAAAGCATTCGTTGACCGGTTTGTCTTTCAATTCCATGGCAAACTACGAAGAGGCATATGGTGCCGATTACGTAAGAGTGGTTTCATGCAATACTACCGGTCTTCTAAGAACACTATATCCGATCCATGTAGATATCGGCTTCGATAAATGCAACGCAGTTATGATACGAAGAAGTGCTGATCCATGGGACACCAAGAGAGGCCCGATAAATTCCATCGATCCTGTCCTCAACATTCCATCTCATCACGGACCCGACGTACAGAGCGTGGTTCCGGATATCGATATCCAGACTACAGCAGTTAAAGTACCAACTACTCTTATGCATCTACACAGCGTTATAGTCGATCTGAAAGAGGACGTCGATACAGATCACATCCTTAAATTGTGGGAGAAAACTCCACGGATTAAGTTCTTCGAAGCATCCCAAGGTGTAGATTCCACAGCGAAGATAATGGAATGGGCAAAAGATAGAGGAAACTTCCGTGGAGATCTGAACGAGATAGCCGTATGGAAGGACGGTACCCAGGTAAAAGACGGTACACTGTACTATTATCAGGCCATACATCAAGAAAGTGATATCATCCCGGAAAACGTCGATGCCATCCGTTCTATGATGGAGATGGAAGAGGACAAGATGAAGAGCATACAGCTTACCAACGCTGGTATGAGCATAGAGTAGAGGCTTAACATGTTGATCTGTCCCCTCGATTATAGGTACGGTCGTCCTTTGATGAAGGATGTATTCAGTAAAGAACGGAAAACACAGCGGCTTCTCGATGTAGAAGCCGCTCTGGCACGTGCCCATGCCAAATTGGGAAACATACCTACTGAAGCCGCTGAGATCATCACTGAAAATGCAAATGTTGATAAAGTAGATTGGCAGGAAGTCGAGAGGGTAGAGCGAGAAGATACAAAACACGACATAATGGCATTGGTAAAGGTTCTCGGTCGGTTTTGCGGAGATTCAGAGGGATATATACATCTCGGTGCTACTTCCAACGATATCATCGATACCGCAGGAGCACTGCAGATCAGGGACGGATTGGACATATTGAAAGAAGATCTATTGGAATTGAGAAAGACCTTGGCTAGTCGTGCCAAAGAGCACCGTGACACCATCATGGTTGGCCGGACTCATGCACAGCATGGCATACCCATCACTTTCGGTTTAAAATTGGCCGTTTTTACCGCTGAGATAGACCGGCATATACAGCGTTTTGAGGAAGCTGAAAAGCGCCTTGTGGTAGGTAAGATGAGCGGTGCCGTAGGAACCGGCGCTTCTTTCGGTGAGCAAGCCGAAGAGATACAACGTTTGGTCATGGATGATCTCGGCATCGGTTACGAAAAAGCCAGTGGACAGATCGTGGGACGAGATAGGCATATCGAGTTGATGTCTATAGCGGCTAACATATCCACATCTCTACAAAGATTCTCAACCGAGATAAGAAACCTTCAGCGCCCGGAGATAATGGAGGCCGCGGAAGCCTTCGAAAAAGAGAAACAGGTAGGCAGTTCCACCATGGCTCATAAGAAAAATCCCATCACGGCAGAGAATATCTGCGGCTTGGCGAGAACTCTCCGTGGTTTTGTCTATCCGACGTTTGAGAACAACATCCTCTGGCACGAGCGAGACTTGACCAATTCATCCTCAGAACGGATCATCATACCTCATGTTTTCGTACTACTTGACGATATATTGATTAAAAGTGAAAAACTGTTCAGAAACTTAGAAGTATTCCCAGACAACATGAAACGCAATCTTCAGATGAGCAACGGGTTGATCATGGCTGAAGCGGTCATGATGCATCTGTCAAAAAAAGGCGTCTCTAGACAGGTAGCCCACGAACTTATCAGAAAGGCTACTATGACCGCTAGGGCAGAGGGAAAATCATTCAAAGAAGTACTGACCGTAGATGATGAACTCATGAAACTGGTTACCTCGGAGGAATTGGATTCGGTCCTAGACCCGAAGAACTACGTCGGTCGTTCCAAGGAGATAGTAGACGAGATAGTCTGATGAGTGAAGAAAGGTTTCCATAGGGGTAATGGTGGTTACCGTAAATATTTATCAATTAATGTTTTCAAGGAACTACCTTCCCCGCTCGTAATATCCTCATTGCCCTACTCGGTAGATCCGCAGATTCCATCTTTCTCAGAACCGTGTCCATATCGTACTCCGTTCTTCGCAGATATAGTTCTCCGTCTTCCAGAATACCATAGGCCGCTCGGGTGTCTCCGTCCCTGGGCTGACCCAAACTTCCCGGATTGATGTATCTACGACCGTTTATCTCTCTGTCCATCGGTATATGCGTATGCCCCAGTAGTACTGTATCTTCCTCCAGATCGTCGAAAACATTGAATTCTTCTTCCGGTGTATTCGGTTTTAGGTATCCGAACAGATCGTCCCGGGATGCGTGGGTGATGTACGTACCTTTTTTACCCACGGATACCGGTAGCGAAGCCAGGTATTCTATGTTTTTAGGAGACATGGAATCGACAGTATATTTTCTGACCTCCTGTGAAAGCTCTTTTATCTCGTAACTGCATCCGCAGTCCATCCCGGTTGCGACGGCATTATCGTGGTTTCCCTTAACGGTGATCCCTTTTTCACGTATAATATCAACACATTCTTGAGGAGAGGGACCATAATCAACTATGTCGCCCATACAGTATATGTAGTCCCAGTTTTCGATCATCAGCACCTCTTTAAGTGCTTCTAAGTTACCATGAATATCAGATATTAAAAGTACCTTCATTCTATCCCCTCCCTAGTAATCGATGGGAACCAATGCTGGGTTTTCAGACAGATGTGAACTATGATCAACATCACCGGAACCTCAATAAGCAATCCCGTGACCGCTGCAAGTGTTGCGTATGAATCGATGCCGAAGAGTGTTACAGACATGGCAATAGCGACTTCAAAATGATTACTGGTGGCGATCTGAGCGGTAGGTGCTGCATCCTCATAAGGAAAATTTAATTTTTTAGCAGTCCAATACGATATTATGAACATGAGAAAGAACTGTATTAGTAGAGGAATCGCTATCAGCACGACTATCAAAGGTTGCTCGGTAATTGTATTTGAGTGGGGGGAGACTATGACTACTATCGTAACTAATAATGCGATTATAGAAACATAATGTAATTTATGTATGAATTTTTCGAACCATTTTATCCCTTTCTTCTTCAAAATTATCTTCCGAGTTAAATATCCCGCTACTAAAGGTCCGCCTATGTATGCCAAAACTCCGAAGGCTATTTTTCCAAAGGGGACACTTAATCCCGTTCCACCTACACCCGCGATCGGAAGTAGAATTATGGCGAGTGGTGCATAGAAAACTAGCATAGATATAGAGTTTATAGCTGTAACCACGATCGTATGACCCATATTTCCTTTGGATAAGTATGACCATACAAGGACCATAGCCGTACAAGGAGCTAGACCTAGCAATATCATTCCACCTATCAGTTCACTGGTCATAGTCGGTGTAAGAAAACGTACGAAAAGCACAGCAAAAAAGAACCAAGCTAAACCAGCTTTGAGAAAGGGTTTTACTCCCCAATTTAGAGCTAAGGTAGTTAGGATCGGTTTAGAGGTTTTTCCAGCTTGTATAATTTTTTGAAATGGTGTTTGGACCATGATAGGGTAGATCATCAAAAATAAAACTATGACAACAGGTATAGAGTAACCTGATATTTCAAAAGCTTCAAATGAATCGGTTATGCCGGGATAAACATAGCCTATAACCATGGCCAATACTATACAAATTGCTACCCAAACTGTGAGATATCTTTCAAAAAAACCTAAACTGTGTTCTTCAGTCAAGGTTACACACCTCTAAGGAATCACCGAGTTCGTGTGCCTTTTCCAAAAGTTCCAATATCTTAGGATCAGCCACGCTGTAGAAATTCTTCTTCCCCCTGCGCTCTCTTTCAACCAAACCGCATCGAAAAAGTTCTTTTAAATGATGACTTACCAGAGACTGTTCCAGATTTAAGCAATCGGAGATCGTGTTCACACACATCTCCTTTTCTCCGATACAGTATAGAATTCTTCTGCGGTTGGATTCTACCAGGCATTTAAACAAACGGTCGTTCATATGTATGTCTATTCATATTTTATATTTATAGTTTTGGTTATCGAGAGTAAAAAAATGAAAAAGGGGTTTTTGGAGATATGTCCTCTATTCTTTGAGTATATTTTCGATCTCTTCCTCGTCAACTACCTCTTTGATGACATCTTTAGCCTTTTTTTCGGCCTCTTTTCGGATGGCTGTTTCATCGGTAGGTATACCTCTCTTTGCTTGTCCTCCGATCTTATCGAGTTCCATCTTCATCTCTTCACGACCGGGGATGACTCCCAGTATCTCCTCTGCCTTACCGACTATCTTCTCCAGTTCTGGGATGTCGGATGGTTCTCTGCTCTTCACCTCTCTACCGGCGCCGAGATACTGTGAAGCACCTTCCACAAGTCGTGTCAATTCGAATGGGAATATGATCTTGGTGGCCTCTCCGTCGGCCATGGCCTTTAATGTATCCAGCGAAAGATATGTCATCGTCTTCTCGTCGAGGGTGCTGGCACCGAGAGATAGAACACGTAAGCGTTGTGCTTGACCCTGGGCTTCGAGTATTTCAGCCATCCGGGTACCTTCCGCGGTCAGTATCTTGCTCTGCCGGATACCTTCCGCATTAAGTATCCTTGCCTGTCGGTTACCCTCCGCTTCAAGGATAGCAGATTTCTTGCTCCCGTCTGCTTTAAGGATGGCGGCTCGTCTCTGACGTTCGGCGGCGGTCTGCTCCTCCATTGCCTGCTTGACGATGCCTCTGGGATCCACTTCTCGTATCTCAACAGCTTCTACTCTTACACCCCATCCGTCTGTGGCTTCGTCAAGTACCTGCCTGAGGTGTGTGTTTATACGCTCCCTGTTGTAGAGTATCTCGTCCAGCTCCATGTCACCGATCACGGATCTTAGGGTGGTCTGGGCAAGATTGATGGTCGCCGCCTTGAAATTGGTGACCTCGAAGAACGCCTTGGTGATGTCCACCACCTTGATGTATATGATGGCATCCACATTCGTGGGTGAATTATCCTTCGTGATCACTTCCTGCCTGGGTACGTCCAGGACCTGCGTTCTGAGATCTAGCTTGATCACCTGAGATATGAACGGCGCCACTATGTTCACCCCGGGGTTCAACGTTCTCTGGAAGTTACCTAACTTTATGTATATACCTTGCTCGTATGGCTGCACTATCCAGAACGCCGTTCGTCCTGCAACTACCGCAACCAATATTATCACTATCGCCAAAAACACTATTACTCCTAACATTATCTTTTCTCCTTTGTTTTATCTTCTATTTCTTTAACCACTACGTGTACACCTCTAGCTTCGGTTATGATCACTTTTGTTCCGACAGGAATTTCATGGTCTGCAGTTGCACTCCATATCTGGTTATTTACCTTAACCTTTCCTTTTATCTCATCGGGTTCCACCGTTTGAATCACCCTGGTCGCCTGTCCAACCAGTGAAGAAGACATCGTCGTTGTTGGCTTGGACGGGGGAGATATCTTCTGGTAGAACTTCATGGATAGGAACATCAACGGTATAACCACCGCAGCCAGTATTAGCGGTGTCCAAAGGGTCAAGAGTATATCGGGAAATGCCACTGCAATTATCCCTAGAGTGATCATTACACCACCGGGAATAGCTATAAAGAATCCAGGTTCGCTCGCCTCGAATATTATCAGCACGACGCCGATGATTATCAAAATCAACCCAAGTGTCATATTAAAAGGTAAATAGAATCTAGGCTATTTTTAATTTTCCCCTTAAGAGTTGTCAGAAACGTTCAAATAGGCCCCCCTTTTATGATGTAGCAGGTGTGTTAAGATGCCTATGAATTTGGATATAAAAAAATTACGATTTGGTTCGGAACTGGTCAAGAGAGGCTTCGCTAAGATGCAGAAGGGCGGCGTTATCATGGACGTCACCAATGCGGATGAAGCCTTG
>SKVC01000076.1 GCA_007129655.1 Thermoplasmata archaeon | reverse complement strand
GAGCGTGGAGAGAAACTCGAAGATTTGGACGGCGAGATCCAGGAACTCGACGATAAGAAGAAATCACTGCAAGATGAAGTTGATACTCTAACTACAAGCGTAGAATCACTTGAAGAAACAAGGAAGGAAAAAGAGCGGTTGGAAAAGGAGAAAGAGGAACTAGAGTCGAAACTCAGTGAACTGGGAGAGAAAAAAGAATCCGTTTCGGATGAATTAGAAAAATTCCAAGAGGAAAAAGAGGGACTCAAAAAGGAGCAAGAGGAACTAGAGGAGCTCAAAACTGAGATAGAAGAAGAGCGAAAAAAATTACAAAAGGAACAAGAAGAGTTGGAAAAATCGAGAGAAGAATACGAGTCTAAAGAACAAAAAGTAGAATCCAGTTTTGAAGATATAGCGCAGAGAGAAGTCGAACTCGAAAAGAAAGAAACCGAACTTGAAGAAACCAAAAAGAATTTCGATGAGAAGTCAGCGGAAATTGAGGAGCGTGAAGAAGAACTTAAAGATCTAAAGAGAAGTGTGGATGGAAGGAAAGGGGCCGTAACACGAAAGGAAAATCTGTTGGAGGAAAAGGAAGAACAATTGATCGAACGGGAAGAAAAACTCGAGGAACGCGAGGAAAAACTCAAAGAGGAACTCAAAAAGGAATTGTTCGACGATAGGAGGGAAGAACTCGAAGAATTGGAAAAGAATATCAATGATAGGACACAGGAAAAAGAGGAGCTAGAGAAAGATATCGACGAACTCAAAGGAGATTTATCCGAGCTTGAAGAAACCCGCAGCGAATTGGAGAGTTTGAAGAAAGAACTGGAGGAAAGGGAAAAGAACATCCAAGATAAGGAAAGCGAGCTGGATTCCAAGGAGAAAGAGCTGGGAGAAAAAGAACACAAGATAGAAGACGCCGAAAGTAAACTATCTGAGTTAGAGTCTAAAGATAATGAATTAGAGGGAACAAGATCCGAACTTGAAGATAAACTGGCCAAGCAAGAGAAACGAGAAGAAGAACTCACTTTACTACAGAAAGAACTCGATGAAAAAGCTTCTCTGTTAGAGCAAAAGGAAGAGGAATTGGAGGAACGTGAACAGGCCGTCGAAACAGAGGGAATCAAGATAGATGAAAGGGCACAGAAAATAGAATCCAGAGAAGATGAATTGGAATCGCAAAAACAGAAAATCGAAGAGAAGGAGGAAGAATTAAAGTCACGGGAAGAGAAGGTTGAGTCCCGAGAGAAGTCTTTAGATACATCTGAGATGAAACTCGAAGAAAGGAATGCAGAGTTGGAGGGTTGGGAAGCCGAACTCGAGGGACGTGAAGCGAATATAGCTTCGCTCGAAACAGAATTGGCTAGTAGAGAAGAAGAGGTAGAGGGTTGGGAAGAAGAAGTAAAGAGCAAGGAAGAACAGGTCGAAGATAGGGAAGAACAGGTGGATAAAGAACAGGATGAATTAGAAAGAAAAGAGAAGGAACTGGATGAACTAGAATCCGAACTCGAGGAGCGTTCCAAAAGGTTAGGTGACCTTGAGGGGAACCTTGACGAAGTGGAGGCTGAGCTAGTAAAACGTGAAGAAAATATACGGGAAACTGAAAAGAAATTAAAAGAACGCGGCGAATCTTTAGATCTTAGAGAGGAGAAGTTAGACGAACGGGAAGAAAACCTAAATTCTAAAGAAAAACAACTGTCCGAAAAAGAAACCGAGCTAAACTCGGAAAAAGAAGAATTGGCGGAGCGAGAATCATCCTTAAATGAACGTGAAGAAGGATTGGATAGTAGGGAAGTCGCCATAAACGATTTGGAAAGCAGCTTGGAAGAAAGGGACAGTGAATTAGATGCTAAACACGAAGAGCTAGGGGCTAAAGAAAACGAGTTACTCGATAAAGAGAAAGGATTGGACAAGAGGGAGAAAAAGCTCGATACCCTTGAAAGTAAACTCGATGACCGTAAAAACAAACTTGATGATTTAAAGAAGGATTTGAGTGATAAAGAGAAGGTTCTCAACGAGCGTCAAAAAGAACTAGAAGCTAAGGATAAGAAATTGTCTTCGTTAAACAATGAACTTGGGGAACAGGAAAAAGACTTGAAAGAACGAGAAGAATCACTACAAAAAACACTTTCAGATGTAGAATTGGAACGGGAAGGAATAATCGAATTAAGAGAGGAACTTGAAAGATGGGAGCAGGAAATAGAAAAACGCAAAGAAAATCTAGAAAAAGACAAAGAAAAATTCCAGAAGCGTATCGAAGAGAAAGACGAGGAATTGATCAAAAGAGAAGCGGTTTTAGATGAACGTGAAGAACAAATCGACCGTAAGGAAGAAGAGGTAACCTCGCGAGAGCAGGAGATCAATCAGCGAGAAGGTAGATTGTCTCAGCGAGAAGCGGCAACGGAAGAAAAAGCAAAGGAACTGGAAGAACGTGAAGAGAAATCACATCAGCAAGAAGAGGGTCTGGAAGATCTAAAAGTAGAACTACACAGATGGAGGGACGAGATAGAAGAATCCAAACAGAGTTTGGAAAAAGAAAAATCCACATTTAGAAAGGAAAAGGAAAGGATACAACAAGTGGAGGCCAAGATAGGTGAACGTGAACAGACCCTGGAAGAAGAGCAGGCTAAAATTGAAAAGGAAAAGGAATACGTTATCTCGTTATGGACTGAGATAGGCGAGAAACTAGAAAAACTGGAAAATAAAGAAAAGAGGATGGAGTCTAGAGAGGAAGAACTTAAGGCTCTTGACGAAGAATTGTACCAGAGAGAGAAAGACCTAGAGAAGAGAGACCGTAAAACGAAAGAATTGGAAGCAAAACTAAGTGAAAGAGAAGAAGAATTGGAAGAGGAGCTTAGAGATTTAACCGCGGAATCCGAAAAGGTCCGTTCTTGGAGCGAAGCTGCTCTTGAAAAGGAAGAAGAGCTACAGTCATGGGAAGACGACTTGAAAGAGCTCGAAGAGACCGTAGATGAACGAATGAAGGGTCTCGAAGAAGAAAGGCGTGAGCTAAAGGAGCTTAGAGAGGAGATGCCTCGCAGGATGGCAGAAATAGAAGAAAGGGATAACGAGGTGATGGCTAGAGCAAGGCAATTGGATAAAGAGGAAGAAAGGCTTGAATCGAAGGTAGCTAAGTTAGAAGAGTTCAAAGCGGAGTTGGATGAAGAAAGACAACATCTCCAGGAAGTGAAAGAAAGTGCCATGAGTCTTATGGAATATGCGAAAACGAAGAGGGCTCGAGAGGATAAGCAGTTGAAAGAAGATATAAAGAAAGAGAGGGAATTGCTTGAAAGAGAACGGATTAAGATCGAACAGGATCTGGTCAAGCGAGAAAAGAGTTTGAAAGCTAGGGAGAAGCAGATAGAATCGAAGAAATTACAGTTGGTTGAGTTGACCAATAATCTTGATGAAAGAGAAACTGAATTGGATAGAAAACAATCTGAGCTTAAAGAGGAACGGGATCGATTGGCAGAGCTTTGGTCAGATGTTCAGGACGAATCGAAAAAGGCAGAATCCCAAACCGAGCGGGAAGAAGAATTGAAGGAACGGGAAGAAAAGTTGAAAAATAAGGAAAAAGAGCTAGAGAAGAAAAAGGAACGTATAGACCGGATGAAGGAACATCTGGACAATTTACTATAACCAATCTCTGAGTTCTCCTGTGAGTAAAATCCTAGAATTTTTTAGTTCTCCCACCTTTTTACACCCCAATAAAAACATTACCACTTTGAGTTCATTTATTACTTTATTTATGTATATTTCTAACTGTTCCTTTGATTTATTTGCTGCAGGTAAAACACCACCAGCTATACCTACTACATCGGCACCTAGAGCTAGTGCCTTAGCAGCTTGGAGGCCGTTTCTTATACCACCGGTTGATATGATCGGTAAATCAACTGCTCTACGACATTCTATGATAGATATCGGTGTTGGTATACCCCAGTCCCAAAGAAGATTGGCTAGTTCTTTTTGATCACTATTTTTCGTACGATAGTACTCTACTGCTGAGAACGAGGTCCCCCCCATTCCTCCTACATCGATCGCCTTTACACCGGCTTGTTTTAATTCACCGGCCATCTCGTACGATATGCCTGCACCTGTTTCTTTAGCGATTATAGGTATTTCTTTTGCCATTTCCTTTAGCACTTTTAAGAGATTTGCTGCACGATCGTCTCCTTCAGGCTGGATCACCTCTTGAAGAAAATTGAAATGAACTGCAAGATAGTCTCCATTTATCATCTCCATGGCTTCCATGCAATCTTCTATGGTAAAAGCAGTCTTGCCTTTCTGTTCTATCAGCTGTGGTGCACCTATATTGCCGAATACAAGAGGGATATCATGCTGTGCAACAACTTCATACGAATCACGAAGTTCTTTGTTTTCTAGAGCCGGTCTCTGGCTACCTACACCTATCGGTATATTGAGCTCTTCTCCGGCGGATGATATTCTATCGTTTATATCGGTCGCACCTTCGTAACCACCTGTAATAGCAGATATAACTATTGGAGCAGATATTTTTTTTCCTAAAAACGATATTTCTGTAGATATATCTTCCATATCTATCTCCGGTGCCGCACGGTGAAAGAATTTTATCATGTTCCAGTAGTCGCTACCAGCAGAAACATTCTCTTTCAGACAGATATCTATATGATCTTGTTTTCTTGATTCTATCATCTTCTTACCTCTGTACAAATTATAGTCTCACCTAGGAGTACTTTTTTAAGTCTACCTTCTATTTTACCGTTAACTACAATAGTCTGACACATAGAAGACATTTTCAGCATATTTTTGACTTTGCCGTTCATACCTCCTGTGACATCGATTTTTCTTTCAGACCCTTTATGATCTTCGGTAGTGAGCGGCAGCATATCTTTTGTAAAGATTTTTACAATATTTCCATCCTTTATTATACCATCTACATCCGTGACGAATATTGCTCTATCCGCAAGTGAGGCAAGCCCCATCATTAGGTCATCCCCTGAGCAGATGGTAACATCTCTTTTACGATCTATAGCAACATCGCCGAAGGTCACGGGTGTTGTTCCTATCCCCAATAGAGCTTCAAAAAGTTCTGTTTTAATGCTTTCCAGTTTTCCATCATTAAAGGTAGAGACCAACCCGCCGGGTATGGAAACCCCCCATAAATTATTTTCAAGCATTATATTCATTATCAATTGATTCAATCGACGCATTTGGTACTGTACCTCTGCGGTGCCTTTAGCGGTATCATGAGGTCGGGGAGTGTTCAAGCCGTACTTTTTTGCTCCGGGATGTCCGAAACTTCCTCCTCCGTGTACTAGAATAACCCTTTGTTTAGTTTTAGTCGAGGCTTCTTTTATCTCCTGAATCAATCTTTTGACAACACCTTCTTTAAAAGAGTATTCCATACTTTTGTCTGTTATAACGCTTCCGCCAAGTTTTATCAAGATCAATTAGACTACCCTTCCCGTTTCTTCCTGCTACAAATTGCAAATTCGTCGCCGTCGAAAAACACCTCACGATCAGGATGCTCTTTCTGGATGTCCTTGATCATCTCCTGTATATCGGAGATGCTGATGGAATCATCTTCCTTGTCTATCTTACGATGGATCTTCTTCTCCATTCTGATACCTCTGATATTTGAACTAGATATCAATATGACTACTTATAATTTTTCGGTGTGTTTTCGGGGATACCGCAAAATTATTTTTGTCATACAAAATAAACGATTTTCTCACACACAACATCATCCTTAAGAGTGATCACGCCGACATATTTAAATACCATCAACCGATTTAATATATGTCGGACAAAAAGATGACATATGGTGGGAAAACATATGACAAAACAAAAAAATGTATGGGATGCTGTAGACCAGTACAAGTACGCAATATTATACTATGTGTACTTCGCGACTTGCCTTATAGTTGCCCTAATACTCGCAAGACCAAATGAGATCTTAGCTTCCATCCTTTAGAAGCGATCGGACCGTTTTGGCGATAGCATCTCCGCTGTCGTGTACAGGGGTCCATCCTAAAGCTTCGAGTTTATCGATAGATAGCAACATAGTTTTTACATCACCTTTCCAACCTCGACCGCCGCCTGCACCTCCAGTCCATTTATAATTTACATTTTCCAGATCCATCTCTTCACAGACTATATCTGCTATTGTTTTTACATCTATATAATCCTGTGAGCCGATGTTAAAGTATTCTACTTTCCCCTTGGCATTTTTCGTTGCATGCAGCATTCCATTTATACAATCAGTGATGTAAAGATAGGATTTTGTAGTTCCCGGAGGGGAGCCTAGTATCTCCAATTCTTGCGGGTCATCTCTAAGCTTATTAACAAAATCGAAAGTGACACCATGTGTACTTCTTGGACCTACAACGTTGGCGAATCTGAATGAAATTCCTTCCATATCGAAGGTGTGGCAGTATGCAGATATGAGAGCCTCGCACCCAAGTTTCGAGGAGCCATAAAGAGAGATAGGTTTCAAAGGTCCCATGTCTTCGGGTGTCGGTATTATCTCTGTTTCTCCGTAAACTGTCGATGTGGAGGTGAATACTATCTCTTTAACACCATTATTCCTCATAGCTTCCAATACCTTGTAGGTTGCTATGATGTTCTGTTCGAGATGAACGAATGTATCGTGAGCACCGACCCTGACATCCGGATTTGCCGCTAAATGAAAAACCATGTCGCAGCGTTTCATTTCTTTATCTAGAGTTTCTTCATCAAAAATATCGCTTATAATCAGTTCAAAATTATCTTCGTCCTCAAGATGTTCTAAGAATTCTCTTTTACCGGAGGATAGATTGTCATAGCCGAGAACAAAATTATCCTTAACCAAACTGTCGACCAGATGACTTCCTATGAATCCTGCCGCACCGGTGATCATTATCTTTCTGTTTTTCAGTTTCATTTTTACACCTCTAGATCCGTATGATTTTTTGAGAAGTAGTATATGAATATAAATGCTACGGCGACTACAACTAGTATGCCTATGCCTTGGAAAGTACTGGTCTTAAATGCTTCTAAAACAGCTCCACTCAGGTAATAAGAAATTGTGGCTATAAGAAAGCATCCTGAAAAAGAACCGATGATTATGGAAAACCATGCATGATATTTATTCATACCTATGACTTTGCCGAGTATAGAAGCTCCAACTCCTCCGCTGCCTTGAAAGGGAAACACAACAAATAGTGCTACTCCGACCAAAGCGATCTTAGAAATCCATGGTTTTGCTTTCATCTTCTGTGCTCCGAATTCTTCGAATTTTTTTAACCATTTACCTATCAAAGGTATCTTTTCTGCGATGTAAAGATTCCAGAGAAGAAAGTAAGCTGTAACGGTGTCAACAAAAGCGATGGTCGTCGCTACAATAGTTATTATTATGAAGGGGCTAAAACCTGTAGTTCGTCGAAGCTCGCCCACGACCAGAGGAATTATGCTTTCTTTACCGGCAGGAGGAAAGAAATAACCGAACATCCCTCCGGTGACTTTCCAAAATATACCATGTGGATAGGTTATTAAATAAAGTAAATATATGAATAGCGCAGCTATAAGAAACGGACTGAAGAATAGAAGCAACTTACCCCAGATGGTTCCGAAAAATCCATCCTCTGCTGTATCCATATCTGCAGTCATATTCGGGACATGTGTGTTTATGGTAAAATAACTTTTGGAAAGATAGTTATTTTCCTACCACGAAAAGTCTATGGTCTTTTTGCCATCTTCCTATATCCACTTGTTCCAAGACATCAAAGCCATTTGAAGTCAGATTTTCTTCAACTTCTTTGTATATCTCGGAAGGTGAACGAGTAACATCGATGCTCCTGGATTTTATGGCGAGTATCCCTTTGTACCCTTCTTTAAGAAACCAAACATTTTTCATGAAAATACCACACTGGTCACGCTGGGCAACATCTTGATAGATAAAATCAACAAGAGGTACCACATCTTCGTATTTATCGGGTTTTCTAGCATCGGCGAGTATTGGATAGATGTTATCTCGCTTAATGGATAATTCAAGAAGATTTCTGTAAGGGCGCCTTGAGAATTCTACTCCGAATATACGTCCGGAACTTAGAAAATCCGAAAGATAACTCACGGTAGTACCGTCTCCCGCCCCTAGGTACAGTATATCCATGTCTGTTCGTATGGGCAGGGCACCATGTTCTTTTAAAAACGCTCCAAGTTTACTTCTAAAGGGGTCCCAGTGACGGTATTCATCTCCACCTTCAGATATGATGTCTTCTCCGTGATGGGTGGTTCCCGGACAACTGTTATGCGTATAGTATTCTCCTTTGTACTTGTATATTCCTTCGTTGATCTTGGATAATTTCATCATCGCATCCTTTCTATTACCTCGGTGAACACACTGGCAAATTTTCTAACCTGTGGCTCTGGTATGGTGAAAGATACACGTATGAATTTTTCTCCAAAGCGTTTTGATACATAGTTCCCGGCTCTCACGAATATATTATGATCTTCAAGTAAAACACTCTGAATATCTTCCGGGGAGAGTCCTGTTTCTTCTACATCTATTACAAACATGTTTGTGCTGGAGGGGTAAACAGGAAGATGCACGCCCGGTATATCTTCTATGGCTTCTTTGATTATCCCCTGATTTTTACGAGATTGTTTTATCATTCCATCCATCCACTGACTCTTCGTTTCAAGAGCAGCCTTGGCTCCAACCTGTGCCAGTATGTTTGCAGAAAGAGGATTCGCTCGCCAACGATGTATTTCTTCGGATATCTCATTGGGCATGATCAACGCTCCTAGGCGCATACCTGCGAATCCGCAGTTCTTTGAAAAGGAATAAACGAGCACACTGCGTTCAGGTACAAAATCGGTAGTTAATGTATGTTCATATGCAAAATCCCTGTATGTTATGTCATCTATGATCCATACATCATTGTCTTCCGCTATTTCGCATATGCCTTTAACTTCCTCTCTAGTATATGATGTACCTAGAGGGTTTAATGGATCTATAAGGAGTATGAATTTAGTGTTACTGTCTACCTGTTCGTTGATTTCTTCAACCGTCATACGATAAGGGTCTTTGTAAACAGGTATCTCTTTAATTTCTGCATCGCAAAGCTTTACCTGACGATGTATAGGTAAAAAACTAGGATCCGATGCTATAACGTTATCTCTTTTATCGAGCATCGCCCTTGTTAGAACGTAGGCAGCTTCGATACCTCCGTTTGTAATCAAGGCGTCAAAATTTTCCTCGATTCCAAGATCTTTTAGTATCAATTCCTTCAATCCCAGAAGTCCCTGTTGGTATGGATAAAGGTTGTATTTTCTTTTTTTGACCGCTTCTATTATCTTTAAATTGATAATAGGGCTTGTGTCGAGTTCATTCGTATTTTGGCTCATCCAGATGATCTCATCTTCCTTTTCGTGTGCGTATTTGAAGGCATCTTCCATTATAACCACAATCGAGGAATATTGTGGACAGTTTAAACCTTTTGCCTGTAGAAAATTATTTATCAACCTTTCCTTTTGGATGCTTCTATCAGGCTATTGATGCTGATATTTGTAGTCTGCAACATTTACAACTTTAAAGCTCCTGTAGTGTAGTCCGGCCAATCATTTCGGCCTTTCGAGACCTTCAAAGGTCAAAGACAGCCGAACACCCGGGTTCGAATCCCGGCGGGAGCATTTTTTAGTTTTTAAAAAATGCGAGCCAGTGGAAAAATTCTATTCGATTTTTGCAACGCGGGAGCATCTAAAATCTTTTCGAACGGAGCGAGGAAAGGTTTAGAAAGGAGGAATACAGAGTATTCCTGCGCATTTTTTAGTTTTTAAAAAATGCGAGCCAGTGGAAAACTTTAGACAATCACTAAATGAAGGATACATGATAATAAATTATTTAACACCCCTACCTACATAAGGGACATTATCATATGACAGAAGATTCTCCCAAAGATAAGAAAGAATTGCTGATCACCTTGGTGATCGTAGCTAGTGTTATAATAGCTTCTACACTTCTATACTTCTATTGGTCTGATGAACCAGATAACGCATTCGAACCTATCGATAGGTCTATCAATTTTCCGGAAGACGAAGGATTGCATAATGAAACCTTTGAGAGATGGACAATTTTCGGAACCATGAACACGAAAGAAGGAGACGAGTTCGAAATACTTATACGATGGTTAAAACATTTAACCGAAGATAAAGTTTCGATAGAATACATTTTACGTAATAAACAGGACGGTGAAGAGCCGATTTTTGAACTAGAAACTGGAGGAGTTATTCATGGTGCATACGATAAACTCGACATAGTATTATCTGGAGGTAATACCGTAACAACTATGAAATCAGTTGGAAGTTTTAAATATCAATTTTATACAGAAATAGACACTGATATACAACTAGAACTGACTATTAACTCTAGAAAAACCCCTGTTCTTTTCGGTGACGAAGGTAAACTATATCAGCCAGGTTTTGGTACAGCCTTTGGATATTATCAACCACATCTCGAATTGGATGGTATGATAACGATTTCGGAGATTGGTGAGTTAGACATCGAAGGTGTAGGTTGGTTAGAGCATATGTGGGGCGGGGATATAAAATCACTCTTCTCAGAAACGTGGCATATACATTTAGACAATTCAATGGAAATATTTATAACTAAGATGTATGAGCATGATGTTCATGTATCTTACCCTGATGATCTATTCCTATATGTGGTTAACATAATCAGAACCGATGGTAAAATATTGACACCCGAACTGGGGGTTGATATCTATATGGAAAATCAGGACTATAACGTATTTAGTAAACGCTTTCATCAAACTACAGAAAGATGGGAATATTCTGCTTGGTCTACAGAATGGAGGCTATTTAACTCAGACATGGATATCAATATAAAAACCCATGGAAATAGTCTTCACGAAGGAAAGTATTTAGGCTTCATCGAAGTCGAAGGTTTTTACATGGGGCAGCGTGTTAACGGGCAAGGTGCAGGCGAGTTCACTTATAGATATATTAGCTTTCCAAATATCGAAAATGTAAATGACGATTTCAGTATTTTTAGATCTACAGAACCGGTTGAAGTAAGAGCCAATATATCTTACAATCCCCCAATGGAGATTACAGATATATATCTAAATTATAGCGTCGATGACGGAGATTGGATAAGGGTCGATATGGAGTTCGTTGACGAATACTGGACAGCAGTGATACCACCTCAGGAATTCGGTAGTACGATCGAATATCAAGTAATAATCGAGGACATAGTTGATAACGTAGTTAAATCCCAAATAGAATCTTATTATATCGATTATGTATGATTTATGGATAGATCATTTGTTAACAACACTATGGTCTGCAATCAGTGCCTGCCCTACAGGTACCCCCATATCGCCGTTTGGAACTTCATGATGTACGAGTAAATCGTGTCCTAATTCTTTTAATTTTTTTCTAATGCATCCAACGATAGGTTTATTGTATGAAACTCCACCTGATATTCCTATCCTAGCCCCGTGTTTCTC
Organism: Thermoplasmata archaeon; assembly: GCA_007129655.1. Taxonomy (GTDB): domain Archaea; phylum Thermoplasmatota; class Thermoplasmata; order Halarchaeoplasmatales; family Halarchaeoplasmataceae; genus Haladaptatiplasma. The sequence goes on along the minus strand of SKVC01000076.1, from coordinate 11,850 downwards.
CGCTGTTTCTACCGCAGCTTCAGCAAGCGCATTTGCTACGGATGCGGTGTAGGAGGCGGCCTTATCTGCTGCCGCTCCATCGTCTTCCATCATCTCTATGAACCCCTCTAAAGTATATATGGTATCATTCTTGTAATGTACGTTATAATCTATACTTGGATTACCTTTCATCTGGAGTTTTTCCAACTTCATTGCAGGTTCGCCTTCGTAGGTACGCTTATAGCATACGCCGAGTGCGGCAGATACTGCATCAAGTAATCTTCCAAAGCTTGTTGTGTAAACACTTTTTTTCATTAGCTTGTCCAATATATCCGCTTCGTTTCCATCGAAAAAACTTCCATTAAAGCCCAGTTTTCGCTGAATGGCATAAACCAATCTCCGGGGATCCTCCACAGCCTTTTCGCTCCCCAAAAGAGGAAACGGTTCTAGATGGACCAAACGCTCGTATTCCTTCGGTGTACAGTAAAGAACCTCTCCACCCCAACTGTTTCCGTCTTCTCCGTAACCGGTTCCGTCCACGGCGATACATATTATTTCTTCCAGATCATGTTCCAGAAGCAGGGACGCTCCATGCGCCCAGTGATGCTGTACTTCCATAACTTCTGCCCCGTATTTTTCAGCCAATTCTAACCCGAGCTTTCGACTCCTGTATTTAGGGTGGAGATCGACAGCTACAGTTTCAACCTCTTCTATCCCCAACAATGAAGTCAAATGCTCTGAAGTTTGTTTATAGAATTCAACAGCTTCATACGAATCGAGGTCCCCGAGATACTGGCTGGGGTATAGCTTACCGTCAGTGGAAAAAGCGATGCAGCCGTTCTGGTCAGCTCCGGCACCTATTACAGAATTATTCGATTTCAGGGACAAATATTCAGGAACATACCCTCTTGAACGTCTTATGGGCGCCAAGTATTCTCCATGGGCTCTTATCAAAGAATCATCGATACGCTGGGCGATCTTTCTGTTATGGAGTAGGAATATATCGAAATCCAGTTCAAATACCTTTTTGTCGTCTATTATCATCGGCTCTCCCGGTATGTTGGCACTGGTCATCACCAGGGTATCGACATCCATCGAATCGAAGAGTGAATGATGAAGGCCGGTGTAAGGCAGCATCATACCTATGGTTGGTAAACCAGGAGCGGCACATTCAAGCAGTTCTTGGCGTTCGTCCTTTTTATCGAAGATCATTATAGGGCGTCTAGGTCCAGTGAATACGGCCTCCCTTGTTACCACAGCATATTTTTTTGCAGTTTCCAGATCTTTGACCATTATAGCAAAGGGTTTTTCCGGTCTACCGTATCTTCTTCGTAGTTCGGGTATTCTGCTTAGCTTGCAAACTATGTGCATCCCCCCCCAGCTTTTTGCTATGCCGATAGCACCCTTCTCTATCTTTTCAGAAAATTCTTGGACACCACCTATTTTTTCACGTTCTTTATTGAAAAGTACATACTTCGGTCCGCAATCCGGGCACGAGGTAGTTTGTGCGTGGAATCTTCTATCTAAAGGATCTTCGTACTCTTGAGCACAGGATCGACACAGGGGAAATGGTGCCATGGTAGTTTTCGGCCTATCGTATGGTAATCCGGTTATTGCTGAGTATCTAGCGCCGCAATTGGTACAGTTGATGAACGGATAAGCAAATCTTCTGTCTTCCGGAGCTCTCAATTCATTCAGACAGTCTCTGCATACCGCGGTGTCTACAGGTATGGTTGAAGATCGTTTTCCTTCTTCGGAAGGTACTATGCAAAAACCCTTTTCGTTATGACTATCATTGAAAATTTCGACATCCGTTATCTTCGCAAGGGGTGGTAGGTCTTCCCTTAAATTTTCCAAGAATTCTTCATGGTTTCCGTCTATCATCACTTCCACCTCACTGCCCTTGTTCTTCACGTATCCGTTTAGCCCCATCCCTTTTGCAACTCGATAAACGGTCGGGCGAAAGCCTACACCCTGTACGGTACCCTTGATCACGATTCGCATATCAACATCTAGCTACAGGTTGTTTTTAATGTTGTTGGCCGTCGGATTCACACGACCCGGTTAAGGAGGATGAGCACGGCGCCGTCAGAAATACTTTTATGTTCCGTATAGATGTTCAAACCATGATATGTGGTGTGGATGAAGCAGGCCGGGGACCGGTCATCGGTCCTATGGTAGTAGCAGGGATATGTGTAGAGTCGGAGAAGGGATTATTGAAACTCGCCGTAAAGGACTCCAAAAGACATACAGCCGGTAAACGCGAAGAATTGGCCATAAAGATACATGATATGGCTAAATGTGTGGTAAAGGTAGTTTCTGCTGAGGATATAGACTTACTCCGGGATGAGATGACCCTGAATAAGTTGGAAGAGAATATGTTCGCCAAGATAATAGACGAAGTAGCGGTTTCCGGCAGCACAGTGTATCTGGATGCGGCATCTACCGATGAAAAAGGATTCGGTGATAGAATAAAAACGATGTTGAAAAAGGATGTAAATATAGTTTCCAAGCACAGGGCAGATGATACTTATCCCGTAGTGTCGGCCGCATCCATAATAGCAAAGGTAAGAAGGGATGAAGAGGTCGCTAAAATAGCAAAGGAACTTGGCGAAGATTTTGGCAGTGGTTATCCGTCGGACCAACGCACTATAGACTTTTTAAAAGACTGGGTGGAAAAGCACGGTGACCTTCCACCTCACACCAGACGTTCTTGGAAGACGGCACAAAGGATAATGAGCGATTCTAAGAACACTTCACTGGATCAGTTTTGAGTGTCACTAACACAAATTGGCGGGTATAGTCCTTTTTCTATCATTTTTATCAGGCGGGACAAGGTTTCCTCCGCTTTTTTCCGGTGATGATCATCCACCTTCGCTTCCTCAAATTCATCTTCGTCTAAAATGGTGTAATTTCCGTCCGGTTCAACCCACAGATCCAAAGCAAGATCTACAGCTTCGTAACCACCCGGAATACGCCGAGGAGGAGTTCTGATATCCGAATAGTACCCTACGAATTCTTGATTCAGATCATATATTTTTACAACGTTGTACCATCTGTCAAAGAAGTCGAACAGTATTCCCTTGAAACCATCTTGGATGACCGGTGCACCTTCGACCAAAAAAGGCTCTGAAAGTTGAAATACAAAAGACGATACGATAGTTTCCTTTTCATCTAACAATAAATCTTGCTCCCATTCCCTGGTTTCTTTACCGGGTCGATGATAACGAACTTTGACCATAAGTTTCCAATTCATACTACACATAAATCATTTACTACTTCTCAATATCAAATCGAATACTTTATATTTGACACCCTAATAACAAACATCTCTCTTTGTAAAAAAAGGTGCCCAATATGACAGAAGCGTTAGAAGACACGAAGATAATGAACCGTTGGATAGTAGTTGTAGGTGCGATCATGATACAATTGGCACTTGGTGCCATATATGCTTGGTCTGCTTTCACAGGGCCTTTGGAAGGTATAAACGGAATCGCTCCAAGCCAATTTGGTTTTTCTAGCACACAAACACAGGCGATTTTCAGTGCTGGTTTGGCTACTTTTGCTATATTTACTATCATAGGTGGAAGGTTGCAAAAGAAATATAGTCCAAGAAAGATCGCAATGCTCGGCGGAGTCCTCCTAGGTGTTGGTTATTTAATGGGTGGTTATACCGGAGCTAATTTTCCTTTGAAACTTGTCGGCATCGGGATCATAGGCGGAGCCGGCATAGGTCTTGCTTACGTTGTACCACTCGCTGTTGGTCTGAAGTGGTTTCCTGACAAAAAGGGCCTTGTAAGCGGGCTTGCCGTTGCCGGTTTTGGCTTTGGTGCGTTCATCTGGATATTGATGGCGAATCCTCCTCCGATTCTAGGTTTCTCTGGAATCATCACTCGACAGACCGGGGAATTTGCATACACCATCGCTAACGTTGATTTGTGCTTCCGTATATATGGAATTTTATTTTTTGTACTGGTTATCTTAGGGTCTTTGGTAATGATCAATCCACCCGACGGGTGGAAGCCCAAGGGTTGGGAACCTGAAAATAATCGATCACCGGGTAGCGATCATCGAAATAATGAACTCATTCCTAAACAGATGTTGAAGACCAGGCAGTTCTATTTATTGTGGATGATGTTCTTTATCGGTGCATTAGCCGGATTGATGGTGATAGGAAACATTCAAAATTTTGCAAATGATCCTTCAGAAGGTTTCATGTCTCACGGTTACAGCGATATAGATGCCTCTAATTTTGCGGTAATCGGCGCTGCAGTCTGTTTACCTATATTGAACGGTATCGGTCGAATCGCTTGGGGTCAGATATCTGATAAAATAGGTCGGAGACATGCAATAATCACGATGTGTCTCTTCCAAGCTGCAATGATGGGCGTATTTTACTTTACTACTTTTAATCCGATAGTATTTTTCATCGTAGCCGCTGCAATCGGCTTCAACTTCGGTGGAAATTTTGCACTGTATCCGGCAGCCACTTCGGATAGCTTTGGAACGGAGAATGTGGGGCTTAACTATGGTTATGTATTCACCAGCTACGGTATCGGAGGCATAGCAGGACCGATTTTAGCAGGTGTGGTACAGGATATGGGCTGGAGTTTTACATACGCGTTTTACACCGCCATGGCATTGTGTTTGTTAGCAGCATTATTCGCCTTTATCTTCAATCCAAAGGTAGATATGAAAGACTAAGGATTTTATCATGCCTGATAAAAACGAAATTGAAGCGATCAAAGAAAAACTTCTTGATTCGTGTTGTAACTTCCAGAAAGAATGCTGCCAACAAATCGAACAGAACACAATGGAACAGCACCCCCATATTGCCATCCTCTGCTGTTCCGATTCGAGAGTACCACCTGAACTAATATTTAAAAAAGAAATAGGTGAAATTTTCGATGTGCGTGTCGCAGGCAACGTTGCCATCGATACCTCCGTAATTTTCTCTTTGGAGTATGCCGTTGAACATCTAGATGTAGATGTGCTGATGATACTAGGGCATACAGGCTGCGGCGCTGTTTCATCCGCCGAGGATCTAATAGGCGATGAAAATCCCATACTAAAAGAGATACGCAGCAGTTTTTCCCTAAACGATGACCATTACATCTCCAATATTGTTAGACAGATGGAGATGTTACCCCGGCGTAGTGATGTGATATGTCAAGCTCTAGAAAAAGAAAGTTTAACTTTGCTCGGGGCACTCTATCATATAGAAGATGGTCGAGTCGAATTCATCGATAGAGATCTAGATTAAAGCTTCATTTTTTAGCTTTCTTTTTTGCCCTTTTGCTTCGCTTCTTCGCGTCGAATCCAGTATCCTTTAAAAGAAAGTCATTCCATCTTGATATGGTGTCCATAGCGATATCTTCATCAGGTTTCTCTTCCATCTCTATGTCCACCCAAAGTTCAGTCCTACCTTCTGTCCAGACCTCGAGATGTTCGATGGCACCGAAATCGGAGATAAGCTTATCTCCTTTTTCCTCTATAGAATCAAAGACATCTTCCATGAGTTCCTTCAGTTTTCCGCCTTCGATGTTCTTGAAATGACCTCTTTTTATATCGTATTTGTTTTTTCCCATGGTAACAGAAGTGGATTACACAGGGTGTTATAATTATTTTTTGAAGGTTTTAAGAATTTATAAAATCAATTAACATAATAATTCAGAATGCAGATTACAGTATCTCGCCTATCCTTTTTTCAACAAAATTAACAAGTTCACCAGATGCTACACATCCTTTTATCAATTCTATGTCCCCGGCGAGTTCTCTATCGCCGTCAAGGGATTTCACTCGTTCTCTGATAAAATCATAAGCAGCCTTCACACCCTTTCCCGGTGTAAGTTCACGATATTCTAATCCCTGGGCAGCGGACAGTAGCTCGATGGCCACCACGTATTGCACGTTATTGATGATCTCTCGCGCATGTCTAGCGGCAGTAGTGCCCATACTTACATGGTCTTCCTGGCCGGCGGACGTCGGTATGGAATCAACGCTTGCCGGATGGGCTAAAACTTTGTTTTCCGAAACCAGCGAGGCCGCGGTGTACTGTGCTATCATGAATCCGGAATTCAGACCGGGATCCGTTGCTAAGAATGGGGGTAAACCGCTTTCTTTTTCGTACATGAGTTTGTCGGTGGTCCGTTCGGAGATATTTCCTATCTCAGAAACGGCTATGCCGAGAAAATCCATGGCAAAAGCAACGGGTTGGCCATGAAAATTACCACACGATATAACATCTCCTTCTGGAAATATTAAAGGATTATCCGTGACGGAATTCATCTCCGTGTTGATCACCTTTTCAACGTAATCCAGAGTGTCTCTTACAGCACCGTATACTTGGGGCATGCATCTGAGAGTGTAAGGATCCTGTACCTTTTCACAATCTACATGTGATGCAATTATCTGACTATTCTCAATCAATCGTAATATGTTTTCAGCGCATGCAATCTGACCGGTATGGGGTCTTATCTCATGTACCCTTTTATCGAATGGTGTCGAAGTGCCTTTTAGAGCTTCTAAACTCATTGCCGAAGCGATCTGTGCGGATTTTAATAGGATCTTAGAATCTCTGATCGCTAGAGCTCCTATACCGGTCATTATCTGTGTACCGTTGAGAAGGGCTAAACCTTCTTTTGCCTTCAGTTTTACCGGCTCTATGTCAGCTTTTTCCATTGCTTCCTTTCCGCTTATTACTTCCCCTTTGTATTCAGCCCTTCCTTTACCTATCATAACCAAAGACATATGTGCCAAAGGCGCAAGATCTCCAGAGGCCCCTACACTCCCTTTACTGGGTATTACGGGATGTACACCTCTGTTCAACATTTGGAGCAATGTATCTACAATAACCATCCTTACTCCGCTGTATCCCTTTGTCAACGTATTTGCTCTTAAAAGCATAGCCGCTCTCACGATCTCCTTTTCCAGTGGGGTGCCTACGCCGCTTGCATGGCTGAGGATCAAGTTTTCCTGTAGCTCCTCCAGTTTATCATCATCTATATTACGGTTAGCCAGTTCGCCAAAGCCGGTGTTAATACCATAGATAGTTTTGCCTTTTTTCATCAAACCATCTACAAGCTCACGTGATTTCTTTATCCTCGCTTTACTGTCTTGAGTAGTTGTAACTTTATCTCCCTGTTTTGCAACACGATATACGTCATCGATACTGAGACTATTTCCGTCTATAGTTACTGTCATTACGGCTCTATATAACACGATTACTAAATGTTTATCCCTCGCTTGCCCTGATAATTACCCGAGCGCTCAGCATAATTTTTTCCCACTTCTTCACCGAGTTTATGAAAGACCATCTGTGCGAATGTTTCACCGATAGGTATCTCTATATCTTTATGGGTATTATAGGCACTAAGCGTAAGATTTCCTTCAAACCCTGCATCGATCATTCCAAAAGATGACAGTATACCTTTACGTGCCCAGCTGGTTCTTATCCATAACTCACCGGCGACGTTTGAAGGGAATTTGATGTATTCTTTGGTCGAAACGGCAAACCAAGAAGATTTTGGTATTACCACATCACCTTCGGATTCTTCTTGCAATCCTTCTACTGATATTTTTTCTATAGTCAAGTCGTATCCATTCGGTGTTAGATTATCTTCCTTAAAACCTTCGATCACTAACAGCCCACTGTTTATCATCTTTAATATTTCTTTATCGGCAAGTATCATCATATCACTTTTTAGATTATATGATCAACTAGTGATGCTCATGCGGGTATATATCAATTTGTATTGATTTTTGCACTAAATTTATTAATCATAGAAAGTTATGGAGTTTTTATGTGCCCTCCTCTCTACTCAGAAATAGACGAAGATGAGATCATAGAAATCTTATTTCAAGGCACTTTGGAGGAACGTGTTCAGGCACTTAACGAACTAGTAGAATTAGAAGGAGACAAGGCTGTAAAAGCATTGCGTAAAGCCGCCAATACAGACCCACACCCAAGTATAAGATGCAGGGCGGTTAAGGCTCTGGGAGATATGGATATCGATGAAAGGGTGATCGGTGATCTGGAAATGATCGCAATCTACGACTGTGATGATAACGTAAGGTGGTCTGCTTCACGCGCGCTAGCTAATAAATGTACAGAATTTACTGTTGAAGAATTCACAAAGATGCTGACTGATGAAAACATGGCTATGCGTGTAAGGTCCTCGGAAGCGTTAGGTGAATTGAAGGACGCTAGAGCCATTGGTCCTCTTATCGAAAGACTAAATGATCCTGAAGAACTAGTGCGTGCAAGTGCTGCAGAGGCCCTTGGAATTATAGGTGCAAATAAGGCTGTAGATAAATTGGTAGAATTACTCAATGACGATCATATGGAAGTAAAAAGGAAGGCTGTGCAGGCATTGGGTGAGATCGGAGATGTGAGGGCTATCCCCCCGCTGATCAAATTGATGGATGAACAAGATAAAGTTTTGAGAGGACTGGCGATATGGGCCTTAGGAGAGATCGGTGATCCCGAAGCTACATCCACATTGATGAAATCGCTTAATAGAGAAGGTACTTTTAACAAATTGATAGCAGTTTGGTCTTTAGGTGAGATAGGAGATAATAACGCTCTTGATTATCTTATAGATGGGCTGTATGATGATAATAAGATGTGTAAAGAGGCTGCTAACGCTCTTGGACGTATGGGAGACACGAGGGCTGTTATTGAGTTGATAAGATCTATCGATAATCCAGATCCAAAGGTTCGCCGTGATGCGATAGATTCGTTAGGAGTTCTAGGTGACCCCATCGCGGTCAAGTACATCAAGACGAAAATTTCAGACGAAGATACTATGGTGCAATGTGCAGCCATCAAGGCCCTTGGTTCGATCGGCGACTCTTCTGCAGCATGTGATATTTTACGAAAGCTCTCTTCAGATGATCGTGAGATTAGACGTTGCGCCGCCAAAGCTCTTGGAGAGATAGGTGATAGGATGGCTACAGCAGATTTGCTACTCCTCCTAGATGATGAAGATCCTCAAGTTCGAGGCGAGGCGGCCTTAGCGCTTGGTGCCATCGGTGATCGTCGGGCGATAGAAGGGATGATAGTGGCATTAAATGACGAGGATCCGTGGGTACGTAAATATGCCTTCAATGCACTTTCTGAGCTCGATGCAGATAAATTCATGCACATTGAAGATAAACCAAACATGGAAATTTAGTTATTAAACCTCTCGTTTTCCACAGAAAATGGAATTCACACGTCCCGCAGATAAACGTAATGTGGCCCTACTGGTAATATCGATGGCTTTATGGGGCCTTTCTTTCCCCGCCGTTAAAGTGTCTCTTGTAGAGGTGCAACCGCTAACATTGGGATTATTACGAATCTTATTCGGTGCGGTGCCGATAGCCGCTTTTGTATTCTGGAAAAAAGGTTTTTCTAACATATTGATTGTTTTTAAGTCAGATCCCAAACCCTTCATAGGTATCGCTCTAGCACAATACTATCTTCCCATGGCCGCACAGAATGTAGGCATGGATATGATGGCACCTGAAACCGCAGCTTCCATCAGTTCAATACTTCAAGCGACATCACCGGTTTTTGGAATAGTTCTCGCGGCTATGTTTCTAGATGAATATCTCGGTGGCAAAAAAATACTAGGCCTCGTCATTGCACTCACCGGATCTATTCTATTGGTTACAAGAGGGGGTGCGGTACTGGGTGGCAGCAATCTGATCGGCAATCTATTATTACTGAGCAGTGCGATATTCTATGCGATCTCCGGAGTATGGACTAAAAAGGCACTCTACAAACATGAGCCAATAGTGATCTTAACTCTTTCACTAATCATTTCATCATTATTGTTCATACCGACAGCCATGTTTAACGAACCAATTTCTCAAATATATTCCATATCAGTTTCTACCTGGTTTTTGATCTTGTTCTTAGGTGTAGTTTGTAACGGAGTCGCCCTTTTGGTATGGTACACAGTGTTAATCAAAAGTCAGTTGTCGAAACAGGTGCTTTTTACTTATCTGATACCACTGTTCGGAACGTTATTTTCGCATATGTTCATAGGAGAATCGATAGGGGTATTAACAGTGGTATTCGGCGGATTGATACTATTTGGAATCACCGTAGCTCAGTACGATAAATAACAGATTGTTCAACAGCCTGCGCAGCCGCAGTGTGGACAGATCCAGCAACCTTCTCCGGGTCTAGTGTCACTCCCGCAATTCGGACATTCAGAGTACATATTAGGTAAAGTGTGTATTTAGTAATAAATACAACAAGGGGTGAGGTGAGTGAAAGTGGTTACCTAATCCTTTCCTACGATTATTACTGTTAGGTCATTCACATTCGTTTTACTGCTAAATTCGATGGAATCCCCGATCGTATCGAAGAATTCCTGGCTTCGATGTTCGTTTAAGCACTTCATCGCATCCATACTGCTGCGCTTTATGGTATCACCGTTTGCAATAGCTCCGGCTTTACCACTACCGTCGATTCCGTCGGAATCGGCACTGGCAACGACAATATTTTCCCCTTGGATATCCATGGCGGCGCTGAGTACGAATTCCCGATTAGGGCCTCCAAGATGTTCTTTCGAAATTTCGGGATCTAGTTTAACTGTCATCTCTCCACCCATAACAAGTGCAACCGGTGGTTCGTGTGGCGACCCGGTATTCTTTATTTTCTTTGCGAAATCCATCCTCCTCTTGGCAACTTCTTTAGCCTCACCTATGTTCTCAGAGGTAAGTATGATTGTAGGTATATTGTTGTCTCCCCCACATTTTTTCATAGCTTCGAGAGCGGTCATATTGTTACCAACTAGGATATTTATCGCTTTAACCACCTTAGGGGTATCTTCTATCTCTTTGCCGAGGCCCTTTTTAAGATGTTTACTAACATTCGCAGGTACCTTTCTCCATAGATCCCATTCCTTAAGTATCGAAAATGCATCTTTGTAGGTTGTTGAGTCGGCGCAAGTAGGGCCGGAGGCTACATTACTGATATCATCTCCCACCACATCGGAAAGTATCGATCCGACAAGTGTGCCTTTTTCTTCACATATTTGTGCTAAACGCCCGCCCTTTACCTGTGATACATGCTTCCTCACGGTGTTGATTTCACCTATGTCCATTCCGGATGTAACCAGAAGGCGGTTTAGATAGTTGATATCTTCGATCGAGATCCCCTCTGGAGGAACGGTGAACATTGAAGAACCGCCTCCGGAGATCAGGAATATGATGAGAGCGTTCTTTGCGTCTTTTAGTTTGGAGAGCAATTCTTTCGATGCCTCCAGGTTGGTTTCATCCGGGTATGGATGTTTTACAATACGTACGGGAACCGGGCGATCGTGTTCATTTTTATTGGTTAGTAACAACCCGTCCGTGATATTTAAAGTCTTGAAAGCCGAAGCCATGGACACAGAAGCTTTGCCTATCCCGAATAGGAGTAATTCTTCGTAGTTATCTAGTGTGAACTCTTTGTCGGCAATGTGTAGTATGCCGTTTTCAAGCTTTACTGCATCTCTTACTAATCTTTCCGGGTCGGCGGCCTCAACGCCGGTGTGTATCATCTCCAGAGCGATCCTGCGCAGTTTTTTATTGTTCATCTATGAGGTAAGATATGTTTTCCAACCACATAAAATTATCTAGGATATCACACGATGGAAAAGTTCGAATGTGCTTCAAATCCTGGCGGATTCTAACTGTCTGCTAATTTTCGGAGAAAATATAGCGGATTTGACCAAAAGTTCTGGCGAACTTTTCGTCACCCGTTTTTCGCTGAAAAACGGACCCTGGGGGATTCTAGTAAGAATTACTAGCGTAATTCTCACAGCTCGTGGAGCAAAGCTCCACTCCTGAACCCAAGGGTTCTCTGCTCGGAACGAGTTCCAAGCGTTCACAATT
>SKVC01000128.1 GCA_007129655.1 Thermoplasmata archaeon | reverse complement strand
CGTGCACGAACGAGAGTCGAATTCCATCGATAAGAATGTCGGTCGTACCTCCATTAGACATACCGCCACGACAAGCCGCCTCCATCACACCGCCTCTGCCGCCGCACACCAGAACGGCGCCGTTCCGTGCGATGGCTTCGCCTACCTTCTCTGCATTCTTACAGTCGCCCTCGGTACAGGTTGCTACATCTCCGCCTATCACACTTACGTACATACCACGGCATCCTTGTTGCGGTATATTGGTTTTACGATGTTTTGGATCCTAGTATAATCACACACACTCGATATGACCTAGATTGATATCAAATCTAACACTGATCAGTATTCGTCTACTCCAACTCCGGTGATTCTTTCAAAATGATCTTTATTTCTGGTAACTATCTTATCGATACCTTGAGATAGCATTATCCCTGCGGTAATTGTATCAGGTACCTCTATCATTTTTCCTTTGGATATCAGCTTACCTGCTATTTCCGCACTCCTTTTGCTGGCCTCATAATCCATATCTAGTATTTCTGTTCTTTCGAGAAGTTGTTCTATCCTTTTGATCTGTTTTTCTGTTTTTATACCACGAGAGGAGTGTACCCCTAAAAAGAGTTCGTATACATTGATTTGAGTAGTTACTAAATATTCATCAGCATCGTCAAGTTCTTCAGCTTTTTTCATGGCATCTTCATCCTTTCTCAAGAGATCGATGAAGAAACACGTGTCCAAGCACTTCATTCTGCTCGTTCCTGTATATCAGATGTAAATTTCTTGCGAATATTTTCGATATTCATCTCGATCTTTTCCACCTCTTTCTCATCTACCTTGTCCCAGGAATTGACTGCATCCATCAGCCTACCCTTCTTTTTGACCAACCTTTCCAGTGTATCTGAAAAACTCTCACCATGGAGTTTCTTTTTAGATATCATTTCGTAGACTTCCTCTTTTACTGTTATAGTTCGGGATGTCATTAGTTTAAGTATATCTGTTTCGCATCTATAAAACGTTTTCTAAACCTATTCAAGAGAGTTTCATCGCGATAAACAATTTAAATCTGTTCTTCCAAAACATCCTCTGCTCTCTCCGCCCACCAGACCATGCCGAGCTCCTTGAAGTTGTTCAAAGCCGCTTTCATATGCCCCTCGGCCCTTTCCGACTGCCCTCTTTTACGAAAGAGTAATGCAAACTCGTACAGAACCCGGGTGAATTCCATACTGTTATCCGCATCGTCCAACAACTCCCGGGCTTTACGGAATTCTTTCTCCGCACCATCTAATTCACCGATTTCCCGAAGGACCATACCCTGTACGCGCCTAGCGATGCCTTCTTCACCGGAAGCACCGAGTTCCTGCGAACTATTGATGATCTGTTTACCGTGTTCCAAAGCCAGCTCGATATCTCCGCCCGCCAGGAATATCTCGTTCAACGAACATCGGATATGTAGTGTGAACTGTTCGTCGCCCACGTCTTCACTGATCCGCAGGCTGCGTTTATGACATTCTAGGGCTTTATCATACGCTTCTTGATAGTAGTATATAGTACCGAGATTGTTCAATGTGGTAGCCACACCTAATTTATCGCCTACCTTTTCCAGTATCTCAAGACTACCGTTGTAGCATTCTAAAGCACTGGGGAAGTCTCCTTTATTCTTGTATATGGCTCCGATATTGTTCAGCGATATCGCCACACCACGTTTGTCCTCGATCCGCTCTTTGATATCCAAACTCTTCATGTGGTACTCCAAGGCTCTGTCAAAATCCGACTGGTAATAATAGATTATACCTATGTTGTTCAGTGATGTACTTAGCCCCTTGAGATCTTCCGTCTTCTCCCACTTCTCCACGGCCTTGTTCATATTTTCCAGGGCATCCTCCATACACCCCATCCTGAAATCAGCAGCTCCCAGATCATGAAGTGCTTGTGCTATCTTACTGTTGTCCCCGATACTTTCGGCTGTCCTGAGTTCTTCCAAAAATACCTGCCTGGCATCTTTGTGATCACCGTTTCTTAAAAGGACCCATCCCTTGGTTTTGAGTAAACTACATATCTTATTCGAATTTAGCTTCATTCCATAATCTACAGACTCTACGGCCTTTTCATAATCACCTATATTGGCATACAGCTCAGATATATTTCCGTAGAGTTCGGCTTTATTTATATCATCGTTCTCTTCTTCAAGGACCTTTTGATAATGCTCCAAAGCTGCCTCGTAATCACCCTTTAATGTACATATCTCTCCAAGCTTTTTATGGACATGTAAGATCTCTTCCTCTCTAGATCCAGGAAGCAGTTCCAAAGCATTTGAGAAGAACCGTTCCGCCTCTTCGTTGGCGTATCGTTCCTGGGCTGAATGACCGGCTTCGATCAAATAACCTATCACTCTTTCATCTTTCGCCTTGTAGAAATGATGAATCATCAGACCCATAACCTGGTTTTCCCCTGACTCGTACTGTTCTTCATAGTACTCCCCGATCATACGATGATATTCTTCTCGGAGTTCCCGATTCAAACCGTTGTATAGGGATTCCCTTACCTTATTGTGGTCGAACCTGTATCCCTCTTCACTCGATGCGATCAGTCCATGGGCATCCTCCAATCCCGAGAGTTCGGTCAGAAGCTCCCTTCTATCGTATCCCAAAGCCTTTTCGATCATGGAGCTATCGAATTCTATACCCATAACACTGGCAAAATCTAGTATCTTTTTTTGATGTTCTCCCAATCGGTCTAACCTCATATCCACGAGATCGTAGATCCTGGACGGTATCTCGATCTGATCAAGGGATGTTTTCAGAGTCCAAACATCTCCTTTTTTCACCATCTGCTCGTCCTCGATCATGTGCCTGATAAATTCAAGTAGATAATAGGGATTACCTTCATTTTCGTTGTACACCATGTCATAGAATTCAACCGGGAGTTCCACCTCTCCAAGAGTATCTTGCAGCATCGCTATCGATGTGACTTTGTCCAATCTGTTAAGCTCAACTTCAACTAGAATATCTTCGCGGTTCATATTTCGGAGTGTAGTTTTCAATTGATGGACGCTACCGTCCCATCTTTGAAGAAGCTCTTCCGGTCGATAAGCCCCCATTAGAAGTATGGGATCGTTCCTTATATTTCTGGCTAAGTAGTGAATTAACGACAGCGTAGACGGGTCGGCCCATTGTAGATCATCTATGAATAGAATAACTGGAGTATCCGCAGCCTCCCTGCGAAGCCCCAACAGAACGTTATCGAAGAGATTCTCACGTTTTAACTTGGAATCGTCAACGAGATATCTTCCTTCGTATTTACCTGAATCTATGAACCATGATATCTTTTTGGTAAGTTCTGAGTCTTCGTAATATCTTTGGCTGAGATTTTCTACGTTTCCGTAGATATCATGTAAAACCTCCTGCATATCGTCTATCAAAAACTCGTTCTCCTCACCTTCGATAACAAGAACAAGAGAAACTTCACCTTCGGTTTCCATGAGTATGTTGTATCCCTTGTAACCGATCCCGCTTACCCCACCTTTCTCACCTTCTCCCATCATGCTCAGCGAATCGGATACGAAGTTAGCAACACCCTTCAGCATACTGGCAAATATATCCGGGTCCAAATCGGTTTGGCTTCTCTCGGCTTTAGCCATCAAAAGACCTCCGCTGTCCATGAGATATGTAGATAGTACTTTTGGGGGTGGTACCTCGGCTATCAAATGATATAGATCCGAAGAACGAAAAGCATCTTTAACTGCAGATAATGGTTCCAAACTCTCTGACATACATCTGCTCTCTATTATCTCCATCCCCAGAGATGAAGCTTTACGGATCAATTCCTTAGCTAGTTTGGTTTTACCCACTCCTACTTCCCCGGATATGAAAACCGTGTTGCCATGGCCATCTCTACAATCGTCAAGTAAGGACTCCAAAACATTCATCTCTTCGTCTCGACCGACGAGTCCGGGTTCAAGGTTATAATGTTCCATACTTTACGCGACCATGATAGTGTGGGCGATAATTAAAGTTGCGGAACGATCAATCCTCTTCCTCGATCCTTCTCTTTTCCTTATCCGAAAGATTTTTCCATTCCCTGGCAACCTTTGAAGAATCCCGCAGTGCCAACAGTACACCGCCGCAGTTCACACACGCCATGGTCACTACAGGTTCGTCCATCTTGAACATGGAGCCCCAAGGCTTCTGCCAGTATACATGGCTCATGCCCTGAAGTATGTTTCTCCGACTCTTGAGCATTTTCCCCCCACAATACGGACACTCTACCTTTTTGATATTCCCGCTAACCATTCTCTTCTCCTCCGCCTCATCACCTTTGGGCATGGTAGTGCATAGCTAAGGTAGTATAAATATCTTCATTTAGGCAATGGTACTCGAAACAGTATACTGGTTTTCATATTTCTTAACAAACATAGTTGTGTTTTACACGCCTCGCTGATTGCCGTCGGCATCGTATTCGTAATCACTATCGCCCATGCTAAGCAGGCGATTCTCATCATCATGGTTGCTCGTCAAGTTTGATATCACCTCTTGGTTGTGGTAGTATGTTCTTTCGACTATATTACCTCTTCGGTCGTATGTATTGTACGTTTATCTAGCTACGGGAATATCATCCAGTATATCAACGCTATGCATAAGTATGCAAAGCCGGTTCCGCAGATGATTATTCTCAGATCTAAATTACTTTCATCGACCTTCGAATTGTGTGATGCATCATCCTCTTCTTTTGGAATTTCTATGAATATCGGTGCCGGGCTTTTACCACTTACACCGACGTGTGCATATCTGCTGCATCCAAAACCCCAGCTACCACCGGTGAGATAATAACCGGCGACCATCACTATCACACCGACTAGGAACAGTACAAATGGGTCCAGTAAAACAAGAAGTATACCCACAAGGACAGCCAGGATTAAGATCATAAGTGCTTTCATGTGTGCGGATCACCTTCCTTTTTCCGATGGTAATATAAAACAACAACCATGCATATAACAAAATATGTGCTAATGGTTAAAAAAGGTATTCTTCGAGTTTCAACCTCTTCGCCTATTGCATATAAGACTCCATCCTTAGTTAGAACGTATATTGATCCATCGACATCTATAGCAGGAGAGGTAATATCGTTATTAATTTCGCTTTTCCAGACGATCTCCCTCGTGATAGTATTTATAGCATAAACAGATTTATCGGCACCTATGACAACATATCCATCACCCGACAAAGCTGGAGTCGATACGTTTTTCATCTCAATATTCCAAAGCTCTTCACCTTCGGATGAGAGTACCACAAGGCCGTTTTCTGTACCCACAAATAGATTACCATCGATATCAACGGAAGGGGAGTGATATGTGATTTGTTCGATTTGGGTTTTCCATATTATATCGCCCTTATTATTCAATGAGTAAATATGATTTTGAAAACCCACATATATCGATCCATCAGAAGCGATTATGGGATGTGTAGAAAAATATGTGATGGTCTCATCATGTTTCTCTGGTGTGAATTCGAATTTAATAGTTCCATTAGTCGGATAGAAAGCATATGTAGAACCAGTATAATGAGTTCCATAAGTGGAACTGGTAGAAGAATAAATTAATCCATCTTTACCCAGAGCAGGGAAACTGGGGGGTTGTGGATGAAAATATATATTCCATTGTTTGGCTCCGTTAGATTTATCAAAGGAAAATAGTTCACCCCTAATAGGTGAAACAATATACACATAACCATCATATATCACAGGCGGTGATGATAGAGGGGTGTAATTAGGTTCTTGAAACCCCCATATTTCCTCACCTTCAGGGGATATGGAATACATCTCTCCAAGATGGGTTCCGAAGTATATGTGATTATTTTCATCTATCGTAGGGTACCCTGAGATGCCATCTGTTTTAAAAATCCAGTTCAAGATACCTTCCTTATTGATGGAATATAAACCGTCCTGGGCACCAAAATATACGTTACCCTCTGAATCTATCACAGGGGATGAATATACCCTATCTCCTACATCATACATCCATGTTATTTTTCCATCATTACCAGCGATTTGTATGTCTGTATATCCTGTCTGTTGATAATCTTTTGAAAATGCTGGCCATGGAGATTTTGTTATACTGCCGCTACTAACAATATCCTGCGGAATCGAGGCTACCATAAACAACATACAGATAATAACTATCAAGTATTGTTTTTTCATCTTATCATCCTTTGTTTATCATATTTTTACATTGGAGTCGCACCATGGAACATCCCTGTTATAAAATCCAATCTAAAAGTTGGTAGATGTAGACCGGCAAGTATTATCTCCTGTTGCCAAGTCCATTGAGCCAATCCGGACCACCATAAATCTAAACCATAATAGATCTCCCACTTATCTTGTATCTGTCGAAGCCGTGAAAGATAGATATCATAATAGATTGCTAATAGTTCAGAATAATCTTTTTTTTCATAACGCCAGGGACCACCATCTATCAGAGGCGGTGAAGGCCATTGCTGTCTCCCGCTCGGGTCTCTATGATTCACCGGATCCCCACGCACATACGCGTACATGTTCGGGCCGTCCACCATTCCCAGCGGATCTTGGCTAAGGAACCGTCCCTGAGAGGGTGAGTACATCCGCGCTCGGTAGTAGTACTGGCCGGTTTCCTGGTCATACCTTCTGCCGGTGAATTGGTAAGGATTGAACACTCCTTCTATCTTGAGCATAGACTCTCCGAAGGGTGTATACCGATACCGGTTGACCACGTTCTCGTTTTCGTCGATGAGCTCGGTAACTGAGCCGAGGCCATCGTATAGATAGTAATACTTCACACCGTCCACAGTAATCGAGATAGGCGCATCGATGAATACATCGGCGGTCGGCCCGCATGCGCTGGAACTCCGTTCCGCTGAGTCGCCAAGTCTCCGACTTGCTCCTACACCTGCACCGCACGAACCACCGGCACACGAACTCTGGCCGTAGCCCGCCAGCGGGTGGGTGTACCTCACCATGATCTGCCAATTTCCTTTGTCATTTTCATTTTCCACTTTCTAGATCACCTCGTTTTCCGTCGACTCTTTACATATCTCATCGAATTCACATCTTTCGCAATCGTAAGCTTCGGATTCATATGTTCCGAAACACGCCTTCTCGTGTGCAAGGTCAATAGATTTTTGTGAATCGTCTTTAAAATGCTTGACGGATAGGAATACAAGGATACCGATGATACTCAGAATCAAAATACCTACAATTAATAAGAGATCCAATAATTGTCGAACAGAGGTTGTACCATCTACGGCGTTGCTGACGTACTTTAAATTTCCGGAGTTTCCATCATAATAGCATATGTGTGCATTACCATCTTTGTCAATGTCCATAGAAGGATGGGTCCTAAAATGTAAATTACTGACAGAATCAACTATTTCAGTGTCCCAAAAACCATCTCTCAAAGTAGCAAATGTAAGTATTCCATTGTCCACATAACAAACGTGAAAATTATCGTTATCAATCGTTTGGGACATTATAGGCACCACAACACCATTATTTTCGATAGTATCGATGTACCAGTGATTCCCGCTATAAATTGCATATTTAATTTTGAAATTTGTCCAATCAAAATAAGTTATATGTACATTGTCTTTGCTATCAATAGAAATAGATGAAGACATTCCAACTTCGCCCTCGCTATCTACAACAACAATATCCCATAAGTTTCCAGTCCAATAAGCATATTTAAGATTTGAATTCGTGCTATCAAAATAGCTTATGTGGGGATTACCTTTACTATCAAGTGTCAACGAATTATCCGTCCCTACATTGCCATCATCTAACGTTTCTATGCTCCATCCATCTATTCTTTCGCGTGCATACTTAAGACTCTCAGTCACATCAT
>SKVC01000124.1 GCA_007129655.1 Thermoplasmata archaeon | reverse complement strand
TCAGAACTCAATTGATCCGGGGTAAATATACCGTAAAAGTTGATCAGGTCAATACATCGGATAGGATCATAGACCATACACGAGACATGGCACTGTCCCGGGAACCCGCCGAAGTTGAGATATTCCTAACGAAACGTCCTTCCGGCAAGATCGCACTTTCGGATTCCGTACAGCCATACGGTCCCTCCGCACCACTTAAAAAATTGGATCTAGGCACCTTGAAGATAGATAGACGTATGGACAGGGCCTATTCGGACACCGACCTTAAATCTGTGGAAGCCATTCTGGATCTGTACGAACACGGTACTTACGTAACAAAGATACAACGAGCTCTCAGTGTCGGTGCCTTCGGTCTCGGTGAGAACAGAAAGTTCGTACCCACAAGATGGAGCATCACCGCAGTGGACGACACCATCGGCAAAAATCTGAGGGAAGAAGTAAAGAAATACCCACCCATAGACGAGTATCGATTGTACGAAACCTGGGGGCTGGATAATCGATGGGAAGTACTGTTGTTACCTCGTACATGGATATACGAACTAGTTGAGGCCTGGTATCCGGAGACCGCTTGGAATCCCTTCGGCAAGGATATCGCCATAATCTCAAGTCATGAACACTACGAAGGACGTAAGAAATATGCGGAGATCGGCGGATGCTTTTACGCCGCACGTTTAGCGGTATGCGAGAAACTACGTAACGAGAGAAGGCAGGCAGGGGCCGTTATCCTGCGAGAAACGCACCCGGGCTATATCATGCCCGTCGGAGTATGGAATGTCCGTGAAAACGTCAGAAACGCCCTGAGACAGGAACCGAAAAAGTTCCATACCTTGAAGGATGCACTGTTCTATATATCCACCCGATTGGACATAAAGATGGACATCTGGATGAAGAACAGCGAAGTGCTCAAAGACTGTATGTACCAGACCAGACTGGAAGATTACGGAGTTGGTCCTGCATGGGATTGAATATCGTAGATCCGAATGAATTCCCGGACATCGAAGTAAAAGAAATATCTTGTAAAAGCGCATTGTCGTTGTCCGGACTGGAAGCCGATTACGCCATCAATGCATACAAAGGTTGTTCACACGGCTGTTTGTACTGTTACGCACCCTTTGTTATCAAGGAAAACAGAGAATGGGGTACTTTCGTTGACATAAAACGCAACATACCCGCAGTTCTGGCAAAAGAGCTAAGAAATAAACCAAAAGGCTCCGTCAGAATCGGCAGTGTCACGGATCCATACCAGAAAGTCGAAGGAAGATATCAGCTTACACGGATGTGCTTACAGCAATTGAAGAAGGCCGATGTTCATGTTATATTACAGACAAAATCAGATCTTGTTGTAAGAGATATAGACATCTTTACGGATATGGACATCGATGTGGGCATGACCATTACCTCTTTAGACGATAATTTTCGTTTGAAATTCGAGCCGGAAGCACCGAATGTGGAAGTTCGATTGGAAGCCATAAAAACATTGACCGATGCCGGTGTGAATACATGGGCCTTTATCGGACCTCTGTTGCCCGGACAGAACGATGACATGGTTATGTTGGAAGAACTGGCCGAGAAGTTGAATAGTTCCGGTGTGACAGAAATATATCTAGACAAACTGAACATGCGGGAGGGGATCTGGTCTCGGCTGGAGAAGAGCATCGATAAAGATACGATCGCACGATATCGAGAGATATTCTCTTCTGGTAATGATTACTTCCGACGGCGTAAAAAAGACTACGAAAAGATAGGCAAACCCGTGTTTTGAACTTTTACCCATACTTCAACTTCAAAGTTCAAGCTATCTCAACGGATATTCAAGTTATCTATTTATATATTGAATATACTATATATACAAGTATCTCTTTTACTGTATTGTGATAAAAATGTTCGGAAAAAAGAAAGGAAACGGAAAAGGCTTGACCGTGGCCTTATTGGGCCTAGAGATGGACAAAGAGAGGGTTCGCCTCCTCTGAGAGGCGATCCTTCTATCTTTAAAGAGGAGAAAAAAATGGAAACAAAAAAGGATCTGAATAGGATGTCATTGTGGCCGGGAATACGGATATCTGTTACCGGTCGCTACCAGGTCTGTAAGACATTAGAATCGGAGTGAACCCGCGTCTCCCGGTCGGAGGTGTGTTCTATTTTTTATTAAACTTTGTGGCAGAAAACCCACAGGCTTGTCTGTGGGATGAATGCCACTTTCGCTTATCCCTCCTGTTCAACTATAAATACCGATGTAGCTATGAATAGATTGACCATGAAGATACAGAAGACTGTAAAGGTGCCTATCCATTTCGAGACTACCAAAAAGAAAATGTCGTATCTGGATAATCTAACGGCGAGATTGACCTATGCGGTTCATCTACTTTGCGACAAGATCAACGAAGAAGGTTTCATCCCCGATAATACTTATGATGTTAGGCGTTATTCGGATTTCCTGGAAGAGAAAACAAGTCTGAGCACAGGCTTCATTCAACAGGTTGAAGATAAAGTTCTGTGGATGTACAAGCAATACAAAAGGAGTCACGAAAAATGGGAGTGAGCGATGAAGAATGCAAGGGAAGGGACCAGATGGTACAGGAAGTTAAAACAAAGAGAGCCAGGTGTACCCGATCCAAAGAAGCGTAACAAGAAGATATCGACTTTTTTTGATTATCGTACAGGCAAGATACAGAGGACTGAGAACCTCGATCTGACGGACTGGTTGATGCATATAAGCACACTGAGGAAGAGAGAGACAATCGATGTGCTGCTCAACCCGTCGGATTGGCACGAAGAGCAGCTAGAGATGGCGGATGAGATCAAGAGTTTTGAGATCGTACATCATCCCGAAAGAGATTGTAAGTACATGGTTCATATAACTTGTGAATATGAAGTTCAAACTGTTCGGACAACCCATGTATGCGGTGTTGACCTCGGGATCAAGCGAGACCTATCAGCCGTGTTGATAGACGAGGCCGGTATAGAACGGTTCAACATCCTACGGACATGTAAATCTGAGCGTTTGAAGGAACTCGACGACAGGATCTCACATCTGAGAAGAGAAGAGAAATACAGCGTTTTGAAGAAACTACGTAATAAGCGGAAAAATATAACTGAAGACTATGATAGAAAACTGGCTAAAGAGTTTGCTAGATCGGTACCAGATAGTACTATTGTTTTCTTCGGTAATCCGACAAACATACGATACTCTAAGTACAGAGGTAATGGCGACAAAGTAGGTAGAAAACTGCTACAGCACTGGTCCTTCTCTCGTATAATTGACCAGTGCATACTTAAACTGAAGGAAACAGGTAAGGTCGGTGAAAGAACAAATGAATGGAATTCTTCAATGTTGCACTATAAATGCGGCAAGCAGGTAGAAAGACCGTATGGTAACTCTTTCCAACGTATCAAATGCTCTATGTGTGATGATGAACTAGACGCGGAGTTCAATGCGTCGATCAACATCGCTGCAAAGGGTATATCCCGACACAGCGATAAGTCCATTGAGCCGGATTCATTCTGGCAAAACATGGCGGGGGCCATGGATGAACTGGCCCGAACCACGGATGATTCTAGGCTGGAACCCTGGATGAGCATGGAAGCCCACAGCCTTGGCTGTGGATAGTTCACTGAGAAGCTGCGTGTGCCAGCATGGTACATGCCCTGAATATTTTGTAGTTCTTTTCGAAATCCCCGGTATCGATAACAAATTCCTTAGGCCCCGTCCTGTCGACTTCCGGTAGAAGTTCCAGATTGTCCAGTTTTCCCGTATCGGTGAACGAGGCTCGTATGACTGTTTCTTTGGGAGTTATCAACTTGGATTCTTTTTCTCTAACGGCTCGTTTAATTTCCTCCCTGATCTTCTTCCTGACCTTCTTGGGATGTATACATCTTGCGCTGTATCTACCGGTGGAATATTTTGTTATGACGTGCGGAATTCCGGGATATAGTTCCTGTGCCTCCTTTATCGTTTCCTGATCGCCGGAGATGAAAAAAACCGGTACTCCGTATTGCGATGCTAAGTACGAATTCAGTGCAAATTCGCTTGCCATCTTTTCACCAACGTATATTTTATCCACTACACTTCCGGAGTAGGTATGTGCCAACGTACCGTAGCTGACTGCCGAACTGTGGTAACCTATGAACCCTACGCCGGCGATATCCTTGTTCAATCCCTCCATCATACACTTCACTCTGGGAGTTCCGAGTATCACTTCTACTCTTTCATCCAGCTCTTCCGGTATCAAGTTACGCATATTGGCATGACCATCGACCACCAGTACGGATCCCGCACCACCATCGTAGGCACCCTTTACCGCAGCGTTGGTTTCCTTGATCATGGACTCTCTAGCCTTATCGTATTCTTTATTGCTCATATCCGCCTGAGACCAGGAAACCACACCAGATATCCCTTCGATATCCACCGAGAACATGTATTTCATGGATGTGTATCTTTAATTAGATTGATAAATGTTTTGAATACCAAATCGATATGTTTAAATATCTAATTTAATCTTATTATATAACCATATCCAAGGTGATAATGTGAAAGATATAAAATCAAAGAGTAGAATATATAAAACGTTAAGCCTTTCGAAAATACTATCTGTAGCCGTTTTGGCTCTACTGGTCTTCTCGACGTTGACAGGGTTTTTTGCCGTCGGCGAAAAGATTATTGATGAAGAGATGACGGCGTATTTTGAAGAAGAGAATACGGAAGCAGAGTTGGATGAGGAAGAACTACAGAATATTGTGATACAACCCAGCGAGGATGATGGTAAGGATGCGTTCATCCAAAACCGTACAAAAGGTGCAAATTTCGGAGCTTACTCTGAGTTATGGGTTGGGAATCAAGATGGTGATCAATGGCATTCACTTCTACAGTTCGAGATACCGGGGTACATCGGTAAACTACAGCACGCAACACTCAAACTATACACAGACGATGTATATGGGGAGCCCGATGTGTCTGTACACGCACTCAGCAGTGGCTGGGTGGAAGGTACTGGTGACGATCATATGAATCCTCCGATGATGGCAGCAAACTGGACTCACAGAACCGATGATATACCATGGGATACAGAAGGAGGAGACTATTACGATTCCCCCTCTTCTTATCGTACATGCAGCCTGTCGGATATATGGTATTCCTGGGATGTAACTGATATTGTGGATCTGTGGATATCGGGAAATCGTGAAAATCATGGTTTTATATTGAAGCCAACAGAATGGGATCCATCTGTGACCGCAGTTTCCGCAGGCTTCCATTCTAGTGAATCAGCAGAGGAATCCCTAAGACCAAAATTGATATTATCCTATGCAGCGAAGATCGATCCACCGGTTCCCAACCAAGTAATGGACGAGAACGACCCGACGAGAACGATCAGTTTGAGGGACAGAGAGCATGAGACAATAGAAGGGATATCTGGTGTCAGAAACTCTGAAATACGATTTCCTTTTTGGGGTGATGCACAAGATCAATGCCGTATGCAAAATGTATTCACTCCTGATATGGTAGGGACAGACGGAGTAATAAACAGAATCTCCTTTGAAAGAACTGAAAATCTTGATGTTGGAAATTACAGCAATTTAAAGATATATTTGGCCCATACAGAAATAGATGAACTAACTACCACCTTTGCAGATAATTATCATGGCAATTTGGTAGAAGTATTCTCTGCGGATAATTTTGAACTTAATTCTTCCAATAACGACCCTTGGATACATTTCGACTTAAATGGAAGCTTCTGGTACGATTCCTCTTACAATCTATTGCTTGAACTAACATGGGACGGTGACGGTGGCTCCACTGTATGGTTAGAAGGGTATAATTACGGTCATAAAAATATAAAAATAATTTCATGGGATCTTAGTCAAGATACCGGTACGACGAGCACTTATCTCCAGATCACAAGATTCGAAACCGAACCAGTGGATGAATTTACCAGTGTAAGCGGCCCGAATGATCAGGCAAGTGCTTATCCCTTTAGAGCGAATACAGATGACGAATTCCATTTTCAGGTTATATACACGCCGGATCAAGTAGGTTCAGAGGGACATATTCGAAGAATATCCTTTTACAGAACTAATTTTAATGCAGAAGCTACTTTTAACAACCTTAGTATATATATGGCTCATACCGACCTTGATGAAATAACAATTACATTCGCCGATAATTACGATGGTCATTTGATAGAAGTCTTTAATTCTCATGACGTTGTATTTGAAAATATTAATGAGCACTCGTGGGAACACTTCGATCTTAACAACAATTTCACCTATGATTCAGCACATAATCTTTTAATAGATATCAAATGGAGTGGTGGTACTGGATCAGATATACAAGTAGGAAACACAGTATATTCTGAAAATAGACGATTGTGGTCGAATGATTTGGGAAGTGAAACGGGAGATATAGATACAAGGTTGCCGGTATTAAAATTCGAAACCGACATCATACAGAACGCGGTGGTGGATAAAGGTGAAGCAGCGCGATTATATCCATTTGGAAACTTTGATGAAGTGCGCTATCAAGCACTTTACAATAAAACACTCATCAGAGAGACTGGAATCATCGATAAAATAGCATTCCAACCATCTAACGCGGACGCTCGTTGGAAAGTTATGGAGAATTTCAGTATAAGAATGACACATACATCGATAGATAGTCTTGAAACGGTGTTCGATGATAATTATGTTGAACCATTGATAGAAGTTTTCAATATTTCATCCTTCAATTTAACCACAGCGGGAAGACCCGAATGGATGGAGATAGATATAGAAAATATATTTGAATATAATGGAACACAAAATTTACTGATAGACATAAGATGGAGAAATAGTCATGGTATGCCTGAGATCCCCATACTTGTAGAAGTAGGTATGCCATATAATGGCAGATTATATTCTTCAAATTATCATGCAGAAACGGGTGATGTTTCTGATACTTTAGGTAATTTCCAAGCCACTTTCCTCCGTGAAAGAAACTACAGCTGGTCTGCCTCCAGTTCCGATACATCACTATTCACCACTAGCACTTCTGGAGACTGGCTTGATGGTTGGGACCTTCATATCACTCCTAGACCTGATGCTTTTGGTGAAGGCTGGCTTACCCTTAGGTTGCACAACAGTCAAGGTAAAACCGCCGAACAAAGGATACGTGTCACCATCAATCCAGTGAACAAACCTCCGGAACTCTCCGGTGTACCGAGTGAAATACAATGCATCGGTGGTGACGATTATGTGTTGGACATGGAACCCTATGCTTACGACAGATATTATCCGGATGATCTGACATTCGATACGAATTCTACCCACGCCACGATTGACGGCACTGAGATCACATTCAATTATCCGGATACCGTGTTCAGTGAGATTGTGAATATCACTGTAGAAGACCCTGAAGGTTTGAGCGATTACAGTGTTTTACAAGTGACGGTTATCCATCGACCGGTGCTAAGCGGGCCTGAAACCTTTAACTGTCCGGCAGAAGTCGATAGGATACTAGATATGACGCCTTATACATCAGATCCGGATAATGAATTAGAAGAGCTATCATTCTCAACGGATTCCAGTTATGCGTCTGTTAACGGGCACCTGATCAAATTCAACTACCCGGATACGGTAGAATACGAACTGGTGAACATAACCGTGACGGACCCGGACGGTCTCACCGGTTATACAGTTGTAAATGTCTCAGTTACAGAAAATCAACCGCCTGTTTTGAGTGGGGTACCCACCGAGATCGAAGTTATAGAGTTCGAGAATTACACTCTGGATATGTCCCTGTATGCCTCGGATCCGGATCATTCCTTGGAAGAACTAACCTTCTACACAGATTCTGATTATGCAACGGTCAACGGTACTCAGATCATCTTCAACTACCACGGTATCGCACACGAGATAGTGAATATAACCGTGGAAGACCCAGGCGGTCTTACGGATTATGCACTGGTCAATGTAACGGTGATTCTTGTACTGGATTACCCTGAAGTGGTATCACACAATCCTACCGGGGCCGATGTTTCTCCGACTGCAAACATCGTTGTTGAGTTCAGCATGAGCATGGATATCAACACTGTGGAAGATGCATTCTCTTTGACCAGAGATACAACCAACATCGCCGGTAGCTTCAGCTGGGATGTGGACAACCAAACAATGACCTTTGATCCGAATAATGATCTACAGCCCGGAGATTACACCGCAACCATAGATACAGGTGCCATGAGTACGGAAAACACTACACTTCTCTCCATACATTCATGGACATTCTCCGTCCCATCCGATGAACCCGTAGAAGAGCCTATATTCGTTTTAGACCCCGAATATGAAGAGGAATTAGAGGAAGGCCCTGTTTCCGACGAATTGAAAGATGCCTTTGAAGATGCGGATTATCCGCTTGGAGACGATGCGGAACTGGTGGAAGAAGATGGAGTCTGGTATATAGTCGAAGACGGTCAGAGAAAGTACAGGATTGAGGTTCATGATGACGGACTGTATATTTATGAGGAAGACGACGAGGTTGATGACGATGATAAAGAAGCCGGTGAATTCCCGTTGATGTGGTTGTTACTCATCATCGTTGCTGTGATAGTGATACTACTTTTAGTAGTGATGATGAAGAAAAAAGGTTCCAAGGAAGAACCGCAACAGCCACCGATGCAAGAACAGCAACCACCACCTCCTGCACAGGAATCCTTCGAAGAAACTCCTCCACCCGCACCGGAGGAGGATTTCGTCGGCGAGAACGATATGATACCGCCGGAATAATGGTCGCCGGTCTAATTAGTAAGCCATAAAAAGTATTATAAAATGGCTACGGATTACCATATGCATGAAACGTACTATACCCTTGGGAGTGACCATTCTTGGGACATATATCGCACTTTTCGGTATAGCCGCAATTGTGATCGCCTTGAATTACTTGCAGATATGGGAAGGCGTCATTCCAGGTATTCCAAGTAGTACTTCCGACGATATTAACCCGCTAACAATGGGAATCATTTACATTCTCGTCGGAATTTCAAGACTATGGGTGGGTGTAGGCGTTCTCAACCTAAAGAAAGCTTCGTGGAAAGGTGCAATTGTGATTATTTCTATAGGTGTATTCATGGACCTGTTTTACGGCCATTTTCTTTACGTGATAATCGGGGTTATAGCTCTTCTTTATCTGATCTTTATGAAAAAATATTTCAGATTTCACGAATTGTCGTAATGTTTATACTCTATTATTCTTTTTGTTCGCTATGAAATCATACGATATACTCACTGAGATGGGAGAACAGTTTGAAAGAAAAATTGACACGGATTATTCCTGTGCAGTTCTTTTCAATATCAAAGATTCCGGAGACGTAATAACAGTTAAAATTGAGGATGGTAAAGTAAATATAAAGGACGGAACAGCCGAGGAAGTCGACATCAAAATAGATACCACTACGAAGACCCTGGAGGACATATACGAAGGTAATATCACCGCTTTCACCGCAGCCGGTAAGGGCAAGCCTTCGGATCCGGCACCATTGGATTGGACCATCGGAGGAGGTTTCACCCCGGCCAAGATGAAAAATATCTACTACATGCTAATGCATTTCTTCCATCCTGAGGAGCCCGAAGTCATAAAACTGGGGGAAGAGTATTCCCGTGTCGTTCACGGCGGTCATGCCATACCACTCTACTATCATCCCGGATTTCGTAGTGCATGGTACATGATCAAGAAAGGAGAATCGCTGAACGAACCCGGTGATAGAGATCCATTTCATCAGGGTATCGTGGTCATAGAGGGAGAAGGATTCGCTAAGATCGGCGACAAAACCGTGGAGATAAAGAAAAACGAGTCCTACCATATTCCTCCTAACTCCGACCAGGTGCTTTGGACCGAAAGTGATGAACCACTGGTGGTCATCTGGTTGGCCTGGGGAGAAGAGGCTTAACTCATCGCCTTTTTTCTCATATCGTCAGGCATCTTCTCTATGGCGTATCTAAGTGAAGTGCGTGGCATGGTATCTTTGTTCTTCATCACATAGTCATAGACTTCATCCCTGAATCTTTGGCTAGCCACTTTTAACATCCAGCCATAACCCTTCTGTACCAGATCTTCTTCGTCGTGGAATAGTGCATCAGCTATTTGGAAAACCCGTTCAAGATACTTTCCCTTCTTTATACAGTAAACCATGACAACCGCTGCAGCACGCCGCTTCCACATATTCTCTGAGGAAGTCCAATCCTTTACCTTTGGTATCAGTTCAGGGTACTGGTAGACAAGTTCGCCCATTGCATGGGTACATAAATCATCGCAGGAACCCCAACCCTTTACATGACGGTCTAACCATCTCTCGAATAGCTGAAAGTCTTCCTTTTCGTATCTGTCCTTTATCCTGAAGGCCCATTGAAATGCTATCGTTCTTTCCTCCCATTTTCCCGAGTCCAGTAATTTACAGCATATCTCAAATATGTCATCTTTTGATAGATTCTTTATGTCTTTGAAATGCGTTCTTCCGAGCTTCCTGACATCGGGAGTCATAATATTGTCCATCTTTTCGAGTTTGCTTCTTATGGCGGCAACAACATCTTCGTTCATGCCCGGGTATCTGTATACCATATAAAACAATTATCAGAATAGCCCTCTTTCATCCAATTTATTGGCCCCTAAAAATTTCATAAGACGTTTCAATTCCAAACGGAAGTATTCTTTGAACGAGTCCATGTCTAGGTCTTCCCGAATAATATGGAAATTTCGTATCTCTAGAATACATTCATCCTTCCTGTAATAAGGATCGATCAGTGCCACATAATCTCCGTTAAAGATAACCGGTAAACAGTAGTATCCGTACTTTCTCTCTTTTTCTTTCTTGTATATCTCCCAAACGTATTCATGCCCAAATATTGTGTAAAACAGTTCTCGATTCCACAATACGGGATCCAGAGGAGCTAAGAATCGTACATACGGACTGTATTCGGGTGGTTCTTCCCATTTTTGTTTATCGTCAATGTGCCCGTACAGTTTTCCCCCCCATCCTTCTATTTCCAATGGGAATACCTTTTCCTCTTCTCTTAGCTGCTCCAACACTTGGGTAACTTCCTTGACACGCCCTACACGATCCCATTGTGCGGATGCCTTGGAAGGAGATACCAAGCGAGAGGAGTTTACGATCATTTCAGCTATCTTCTTTTTAGATTCGTTCGGCACAGGCTTCTTCAAAATACCCTTGGGTATAACCTTCTCCCTAGGAGTGTAATACTTCCTTTCGCCCTGCCGGTATGCGATGGCCGTCTTACCGGCCAACCACAGACTTCTCAACAAACTGTTCGATATGTTTTTGGTTCTCCATGTTTTTGATCCGCTGGGGCCCATATCCTTAAGTTCCAATGAACTCACCGGTTTTTCTTCAAGAACTTTCATTATATATTC
This sequence comes from Thermoplasmata archaeon, assembly GCA_007129655.1. Taxonomy (GTDB): domain Archaea; phylum Thermoplasmatota; class Thermoplasmata; order Halarchaeoplasmatales; family Halarchaeoplasmataceae; genus Haladaptatiplasma. Next base: position 12,418 of record SKVC01000124.1, on the reverse strand, counting down.
CAATTCTTCACTATACTTATCAAAAAGTGGTGCGAACTTCTCTTCCTGTTTTTTCATCTCGTTCTTGAAAATGGGGTAATCACCCATCGTGATTATGGAAAACATCTTACAGTAATACTCGAAGAGTTCGTGATGTTCGTACAATAGACTTCGTAGGTATTCCGGTTTATAACCATCCACCCTGCTAAATAATGTAAGATCATGATTTCTGCCCGTTACATTGATGGGATCCACTTGGATACATGAATGTTTTTCTAGTATCTGTCGTGCCCCCTCCATACCATCCTGTAAAGAATCGAATCCGTGTACTGAACATAATACCTTTCTAGCCTGGTCGGGAGATAACTTCATGTAAACTTGATTGGAAACTTGCATAAATCGATTTGGGTGGGATGCATTAAAAAATGACAAAATAGTGTATTGAAAACAAATAGAATCCGTTCTGTTTTTATCAATCCTCTACCTTCGCATATAGCAGGCAGTCCCTGTACTCGCCATCCCGTTTGTAAGCTTTCCTTACCGATCCTTCCTTAGTGTATCCGCATCTGATAGCGATCCGTTCGCTGGCCCTGTTCTCGGGTTCCATACGTATCTCTATTCTTACCAGTTCGAGTTCTTCGAAGGCTATTTTTTCTGCCTGCTTTACCGCCTCTGTAGTGATCCCTTTCTCCCAATATTTCTCATCTAAGAAGTATCCTATCTCACCGATATGGGGTCTTCGGGTATCCATGGCTATCCCGACAGCACCTACGAGCTTATCGTCGTACAGTATCGCATAGTTGTACTCCTGGTTCTTTTCCCGTTTCTCGGCGTTCTTTTCCAGCCATTCACGCTCTTCTTTCACCGATTTTACCTTCACTTCAAAGTACAGAAAGTTCGGATTACTCAATATCTCGAAGTATCTCTCTGCATCGGAAACTTTCTGGTAGCGGAGTTTTACTTTTCCCACCTTTTCATCTCTCCATGATCGCTAACTTGTTCATACGATATACTTGTCTTTCTTTCGCACGGGCAAAATCCTTGAAAGCTAGATTTTTATCGGTATTATCAGCTAACAAAGATCCTCCTTCTCTTAGATGATACCACGCGATCCCAAATTCGAACATCATTATCTCATAGGCATGACCGCTGTCGTGGATGAACATATCTATCTCACCGACCTCTTCGAATACCTTCGACAGCTCGTAGAATGTATTTCCTAGATTCAGTTCCCAAATATCTTTTAAATCCTCAGTAACCAACCAGCCCGAAGATTTACCAGGTGGAATTACAGCTCCCTTACGATCTTCGATTGTACCGGCTTCTACTGGCAGGTCCACCGAATATAGACGGCCTCTTTCATTATCTTTGAGTGCTTTCAATATCACGGCGGAGGACATGCCATTGCATACACCTGTCTCTACCACTATCTCAGGTTTCTTATGACGTATAAGAGAGTACAGTTTCACTGCGTTGTCTATACCAAGATAAGCTGGAAAATAATCGTCACCTATATCCCCGAAAGCCGATTCGGTCCTATCTGCAAGTTCCTCCACAAAATCAGATATAGGATATTCTTCCTGTTGGTATTCTTCGAAATCGTCCCAGTAACTTCCGCTCATGCCCGTATTATTGTTCCGCGTGTTAAATACCTTTTTCACAGGTATCTAACAATCAATAGTTTCTATATATACAAGTACAAAATATAACGAGATCAACGAGAGAAAGAGAGGGAAAACCGAATTAATATCTACCAGAAAAGATTGGAGGGGAAAGGGATTGGCTAAGACGCTGATCTCCATAACTTTGCAGAAGTTAAGGGCTAGAGGTATGGAAGAGGCAGCCTTGGGCGTTGATGCTGAAAATCCTTCCGGTGCTAGACATCTTTACGAGAAGCTGGGATTCAAGGAAGTAAAAAAAGTGCGATTTTACAGACATCATATCTGAAGAGTGACCTATTCCACTTTATAGCTAACGTAGATATGTCCCGTATCGGTAACTTCTCCTTTTATAAGGCTGAGTGAGATCGGCCATTCATCCTCTTTGAGTTCCGGAGAAGCGAATAGCGTAGGTGTTTTGAAGCCTCCTATGATCACAGGATTGTAGCGTATGTTAACCTCATCCAAAAGTCCCTTCTTAATAAGTGCGCCTGAGAGTCTTCCGCCGGAGCTAGTCAGCACTGTTTGGATATCCAATTCACTCTTTAGCTTAATCAGAGCCAGCTCAAGATCGGCTCTTTCTTCACCGGCTACGATGTAAGGTATTCCGGTTTTACGTAAAAACCATAGATAATCGGGAGATACTGATTTGGAAACTAAGTGAAGAAGGGGTTTGTTCTCTTCGCCTTTGTATCCACTCCTTAAACGACCTCGGCCATCGACGGCTACCAGCCAGCCATCTCTACCTGGTTTATCAACCACCTCTTTTGGTAAATGATCCGAATAAAGATCGTCTTCACCATGATAGGATTCCAGTGGTCGCAGCTCTTCGTTCTCTGCAACTAACATGTTGCTTCCCTCCATGTAGGCGTCAACCGAGTTTCGCCGTGCAAGCTCGTTGTAAAAATCCTCCCATTCTTCACGGGTACCTAGAACTTCATCTCTTTCATCCAGATCCATCAATGTCCTATTTGGACCCAGGGATATTCGTCCGTCCAAAGAAGCCGATACACCCAGAACTACATAAGGTCTATTCATGATTGAACAAAGACATAAACGAACAAAAACTTTTCCAAAGAAAAAGATTCAAAAATTATATTATTCAATACGGCATAAGTATATTTTAATGAAAGTGGAAAAGGTGTTTCGTTACATTGTATTGGTCTTCGGTCTTCTGATACTGATACTGGGATTGCTCAGGATCAACCCGTTCCTTACATTCATGAGTGCGCTATACATGGTTTTGATGTCAAAAGTGTTGGATATTGAGGGGAATGAATACAGCGAATTCAGCCTGAAAACTTTAAAACGGGACCTTTTCGTCTGGTGCTTTTTCCCAATGATACTGGGGGCCATCGGAACTACACCGGTGATAGATGAATACTTTTTCTTTATATTTCAGGATCTCGCATACATGACACTGGCTGCTATTTTTGCCTTCATGATAATGATAGTTTTGAACTATTACACTGATCTCCGATCGAACAGAAAAATGGTGATTTTCTTTGTAGTCATATTCACCATAGGTGCTGGAACAGTCACCGGTATCCTACGTTATTACAGCGATATATATCTCGGAACGATATATCTTGGTGGAAATACATACCTGATGGCATATCTCACCATGGTTACCATCTTGGGTATATCCATAGGTATGAATATCGAAGACTATATCTGTGCATACGAATTTTTTCCGTTGAAGAATATTGGATCAGGTTTTAAGAAGAAAAAGTCCTTCAAAGAGCACAGAGCGGAATTTATGGAATTTTTGAATTTGTTATTTTCCAAATATAACTCAAGCATCCTAATGATAGGAGCCAGAATATTGCAGGTCGGTATAATAGTTACGATAATTTACGGTTTATATACGGAAAGATGGATGATCTTAGCTTGGTCCATATTTTCTTTAATTTTTGCGATCTCTCCGGATATATTCAGAAGGAATACCGATAAAAAGGCACCTTCGATCATATATTTCTGGCTGGCCTTTGTAACTTTTGTTTTCGCATTCGGAAGGCCAATGGGATTCTACAGTCGTTTCGATATGTGGGCCGGTGTGACACATTTTTTAACAGGAACTTTAGTAGGTGTATTAGTATTTTCATACCTGGTTTACTTGAATTGGATTTCAAAGGAATTATACATACCTCCTTACTTGATAATTTCAATCGTTTTGATTTCTATATTTCCGATCGGCGTCATCTGGGAGATATCTGAGTTCTATGTAGACATAATATTCGATAAATCGATTCAAGCTGGCATCGAAGATACAGTATCAGATCTACTGTGTAACTTCGGAGGTACATTGGCATCTGTTTTCATGATCCTATCACTTAAACTGCGCTGGACGTACGAATAGATATCAATTTCTCATATAGCACTCTGCTATCCGATGAGCGATGCTCTCCATGTCTGTGATACCGCGGTGGGTTACTTCAGCGGTTCCCATCCTACCGGTAGTATCTATGAATATACCGCTTTTCTCCAGAGCATGGCACAGTTTTAGTGACTTCTCGGGTGAGATGTTTAGGAATACCTGGTGTGATCCTGTAAAGCCCCTATCTGCGAATTTAATCGGTACATCTAGATCTTGCAGCGCCGTTGCAAGTTTCTTGGCATTCTCTATCACTCTGGCTCCGTATCCCTGATCGTCCAGCATCTCTTCGGCGGCTACACCGAGGGCGGCGATGCGGTTGACATGAGGATTGTCGACCAATCCGATGCCGGTGTCGGTGTCGACATCCATAAACTCTCTGAATCTGGAATGATGTTCATCCGAATTGGTCAATATTATCCCGCCTTGGGGTCCGTAGAAAGTTTTGTGTGTGCTTCCAATAATTACTTCTGCGCCTTCGTCAAAGGGTGATTGGAACTCTCCACAGGCTAATAATCCCAGCACATGGGAACCATCGTAAACCAATGTACCGTCAACGAACTCTCTGAATTCCCTAACCGGATGTGGAAAGGGTATGTAAGAAGCACCTAGGATAGTGAGTGGTATGTCTTCATGATAAAGCTCTTCGGATGCCTCTGCATCGATTTCGAATGTATTTTGGATATTACGCAAAGAAACTCGTTTTCGTTGGAATTTTTCTAGACCTAAGGGATAGCCTCCATGAGTGTATGGTAGCATGGCCACGTTTTCGTTACACTTTGAGAAGGCGAACATGACGGCAAGATCGCATATGTTTCCCGAGAGTGGCTCTACGATAGCGTACTTGACTCCGAACAATTTCTTGAATAGTTCTTCGGTATGTTCAACTATCTCACGTGCATAACCTGTGCCCCCGTAATATTCTGATAGATAACGGCCGGCAAGGTCACTTGATAATGCTTTTTTTACTCCCGGTGACAAAAAATTCTCAGAGGCCATTAGGTTTAAGCCTTCTTCTCTATAACCCTCGTTCTCTTCAACAAGTTCCAATATCTTTGACATGAGGGGACATCGATGGGAGTGATATATCATATTTACGTACGGTTTAAATATAAGCTGAAGTTTTTATCGAACATGAAAAAAATCACATTGTTCATAGTGCTTATGCTCTTTACAATTATGTTGATCCCCACGAACAACAGTCAATCCACGGGCCAGTGGGATGGCACCGCTGCAGGGCTGGCACAACGAACGGCGCCATTTCTTTATCTTCATCCCAAGGAATCCTTCTATCCGGTATCACCGGAGTATGCTATATCTCGCTCAAATCTCAATCGAAGCGAAGAGGGGTTGATCACTGCTTCTCCATCCGGTACATCCCTGGCGGCCTACACAGACCCCGACGGTGGTTACTACCTAGATAACCGTATGGGCACCATCCATGACGACGGTATCGAAAAAGATTTTTTGGCAAGTCGTGGGCAATATCCACCCACAGTGTATGCACGGGTATCCAACATACAAGATGGTTACGCTATTCAGTATTGGTTCTTCTACGCCCACAACGAAGGACCTCTGAATACACACGAGGGAGATTGGGAATTCATCACGATATTCACCGATGCAAATGGTAACCCAACAAGGGCAGCATATTCACAGCACGTAGCCGGTGAGACTGCTCCGTGGTCGCTGGTGAACACAGTTGGTAACCACCCCAAGGTGTACGTTGCTCTTGGCTCTCACGCCAGCTATTTCCGACCCTATCAGGGAAAACTAGGTATGGGGAACGATGAAGTTTCCGGTTCCGGTAGGGTACTGTCGCCGGATGATTATACATTGGAGATACTAACGGATCAACCTTGGCTGCAGTTCGCAGGCCACTGGGGCGATTACGGCAGTCTTGATGCCGGTCTCCGCGGGGAACGGGGGCCACAGGGTCCAATGTATATACAGGAGAGAAGACCATGGAACAATCCATTATCATGGGAATCAGAATTAACGGTGCTCACCTCTGGGATGCTGAACCTAAACTGGTTCGTTTACTACCTTTTCGCTATGATCATAGGCTTCATGTTGATAGGTCTGGTCATCAAGATCGTATTCAAATTCAAACTATACAAAAAGCAGGGAACACTAGGTCCTAGATTGTTTCCCTTCTTTTATGGCGGAAACACGGTCAGAACAGTAGGTATGATGCTGGGTTTGATTGCAATAATCCTGGCGGTTGTAGGATACTTTCTGCCATGGTACACCGTTTCCCTGGATATAGGAAGCGGGCCCTACGCCACAGATGGCGAAATCGACGTTCTGGTGTTGAATGGTATCCGCGGACTTCAGTTCAACAGATTGGAATCCGGCGGTGGCTTGGTACAGATCATGGGGCTACCCATCGCTTTCGGCTGGATATTGTTGTTCAGTACGATCATTTTCTTCTTCGGGACTTTGGGATTGAGGGAAGCTGGAAAGATGGGTAAGAAATTCATCGGTAGAGGTATCAAGAGTTTGGTACCTGTGATCATCATAATGGTTTTTGTGGTCATGCTAAGCGGTTTAGTGATGGCATTTGCAGGAGAAACACAGGACGAGATAGGAGCACTAGTTTCTTTGATATCATCAAGACCCATGGGGGGATATACCACTGAAAATCTTGGAGATTACGGTAGTGCCGATATCTCTTGGGGTCTAGGTTCCGGAGCTTATATGTTGATAATCTCCGCAGTCCTTTCATTCGTTTCTGCAGTCATGGTCCTTTCCGCAGGAGGTAATTTCTACGAACTAGGAACTACTGAGATCCATGATAATTATCCATATCAGCCAGGCCAGATGGATTCACAACCACCGGGTTATCAACCACCTCCGTCCCGATATATTCAACCACCCGTTCCATCTGGTACACCACCACCTCCAAGCCCGACAACAGAGGTTATTACCTGCAGTGTATGCGGTTTCTCGGCCGCTCCCCCTATAGGGATGATCGGTTCGATCCGATGCCCACAGTGCGGTAGTATGGTTGGTCAGGATGAGACGGATCACGACTGGTGAAACAAATCTGGGTCAAGGTTTGATGAGTATATCTATATACCACATATTTATTACAATTGTATACGGCGATGAAATGATAGAATACGGAAGAAAATATCGAGTAATCCAGTTATACAAGGACGGAAAGATATCTCTCGGGAAAGCCGCAGATGAATTAGATTTACCTATGACCGAATTCATAGATCTACTTAATGAATTTGGTATATCTGCCAACATAGATTACGAGGATTATCTGCAGGGTCTTCAGAATCTTAAAAAAGTTTGGTGAGATCAGAAATTCATCTTAAGGTCTAATTAAAATACGTTCATGCTCGTAATTCAGTACGCTCACATGAATTAAACACATTCATGTTCGTGAAACAAATCCCGGCCTACAATGAAGATAATATATGGCGCCCCGGCCGGCCTTCTGTACTCAATTACTCGCTATGCTCGTAATTCAGTACGCTCACATGAATTAAACACATTCATGTTCGTGAAACAAATCCCGGCCTACAATGAAGATAATATATGGCGCCCCGGCCGGGATTTGAACCCGGGTCGTGGCCTCGACAGGGCCACATGATGGGCCACTACACTACCAGGGCGCTAAGAAGATGAATGTCAAATATGCCTCTCTATTAAAATATTACTGTTGATTTAAGCCGAAAACTGCCAAAAATATAAAATAGTCTAGGTCTTCGACACTAAGGATGAATAATCCATATGTTCGGATGGCTAGACCTCTAAATTGTATTCTAGCCTCGGTAAGCATCCCCATAATCATGGTGACTCTCTACGGATTGGAGAGCCCCTCTCCGGAAAGAGCATTGTTTACCATACTTGGTATGCTGGTAGTTTCATCTTTTACCGCTGCCGGTAATACTCTAAACGACTATTTCGATAGGGACGGAGACAAGATCAATCATCCGGAAAGACCGATACCCGCAGGAGATGTAACACCCGAAAATGCACTCCGGTTCGCAACGATTTTGTTTGTCTTATCCATTGCATTAGCTCTATTCCTTCCATGGTTCCTTCCGCAGTTAATAGTGATTGTAAGTGTAGTCATAATGATATCTTACGAACTAAAACTCAAAGGTGAAGGCCTGCCTGGAAATGCGTCGATATCATGGCTCACCGGTTCTTTGTTCGTATTTGCAGGAGCCATATACGGAAATATCGAAGTACCTCTTGTATTGGGGGCACTTGCATTCTTGGCAACCATGGGACGCGAGATAGCTAAAGATATACAGGATATAAAAGGGGATTTCCAGAGAAAAACATTTCCGAAGAGAGTGGGTATAAAAACAGCTAAAATCTTCGCCGCCGGTACGATCATCGCCGCAGTGGTCATATCGCCCTATCCATATATACAGGGATTACTCTCCATCTATTATCTTATAATCGTGGTTATAGCGGATATAATCTTTATATACTCGCTGTTAATCTTCAAAGAACCGAAAAGAACTCAGAACTTCATCAAACTAGGTATGGTCGTCTCGTTATTGGCCTTCCTTTTCGGAGGTATATTATGAACGTAATGAAGTACATAACCGATCGGATCAAAAACGGAAAGATGCATATGGGATTAATCGATCCCGATGAACAACACTCTAAGGATGCTGCAGCTATAGCTGTTGTACTAGAAGAGGCCGGTAGTGATGCAGTAATGGTCGGAGGTTCCACCGGTGTTGTTAAAGAAAACGTCGATAATACGGTTAAAGCGATAAAAGAAGTAATCGACATACCGGTGATACTTTTTCCCACCCATGCAGGTGCAATTTCACAATACGCGGACGCGATCTACTTCATGAGTATGCTAAATTCTACCGATATTAACAAGATAATCGGAGAACAGAGAAGAGGTGCTCCGATAATAAAAAAGATGGGAATAGAACCTTTAGGAATGGCATACTTGATCGTTGAGCCAGGTATGACCGTAGGTCAGGTAGGAAAAGCGGAACCTATTCCAAGAAACGATAATCAACTCGCCGTTGAATACGCATTAGCGGCAAAATACTTCGGGATGAACCTAGTATATCTCGAGGCAGGTTCCGGGGCAGATGAGCCCGTGCCCACGGATATGGTTAAAGCCGTTAAAAAGGAAGTTGGGATCCCACTGGTAGTCGGAGGTGGCATACGTACTCAGGAACAGGCTAGCTCAATAGCAAGTGCTGGAGCAGATGTGATAGTTACCGGGACAGTTATCGAAGAGGAAAAAGGGAAAATGAAAACTATAGAGGGTTTGATATCAGCGATAAAGGAATAGAAGAAGATAACTTGACAGATCCTGTGCTGGTACATGCACATCGATATAAATATAATTTTTTCAAGGCACCATCGATTTACATGCAGATACCTTTGATGGTATTATTGAGTTTTATAGCGGGCCTGATCATATTCCCCACTAATATAGAAGGGCTCACAAAGACATTTTTCATATTGTTTGTCCCGACTATCATCGCAGCCGGGACCTTACCTTTGCTTAAAGGCTACCAGGAAGACATAAACTTCAGGCAGTCTACCTTTATAGCGATCGTATCTTTAGGAGTGATTATATTTTTGTCGCTTATATATATTAACTTCAGCTTGAGCACAAAAATTATCTTGATCACCGTTTATGCAGTTCCTATATCTCTGAGGTACCTGATAATCAGAACTTTGTTTATTTCCCACGTATTTAAGTCACTTCCATACGCTTTTTTTCAATCGATAATAGTTCTACCCATATTACATTACCATTATTCCATAAGTAGTATCGAGATAATCTATTTCTTTGTTATCTCGCTTATAGGACTTACATCTGTCGTGATATTCATGGCGATCGTAAACAGACCCTTTCTTCGAGACTTTGGTATATCTACGACGGACATGCTTAGGATAGCCTTTCAGGTACTCAAGGGCGAAGAAGTCGGAGAAAAGCATCTTGAAGATGTATTCAAAAAAACTTCTATCAAAGGTGATGTCAGATACACAGTATTTTCCTTCAAAACCAGGAAAAAATACAAAGGATTATTCGTCGTTCCATGCCTGCATCCGGGACCAATAAAAGGCATAGCCGGCTCCAGGCTGAGTGAAATAATATCCAAAGAGTTAGAGGATAAGTTCGGAATGACTTTCACATTTCACGGCCCGTCTACACATGTACAAAATCCGATCAAGGAAGATGACTGCAAGTTATTAACAGAAGACATAAAAGAAAGGATGAAGGATGTAACTTATTTTAAAAAGGGTACGGCCTTCTTGACTTCATATCGCCAAATCTCCGGAGGGGCACAGATCTATGGCGATGGATTATTTTTAACCGCTTCTTTTTCTCCCCAGCCTACCGAAGATATAGATGCACCCGTAGGAGAGATTATCAATCTTAAAGCACAGAATAAAGGATTTCTTAATACGGCCATTGTTGATGCCCATAACTGCATCCAAAGAGGTGCTTTAGAACTTTACTACCCTTCGAGACGCTACAAATTCTTGCTCAACGTTACAAATGATTTGATGAACGATGTTAAAGAACTGAAGATGACCGGAATGAAACTTGGGACTGCTGCAGATAAGGATTTTGAAAAGGCAAATGGAATAGGCGGCGAAGGTATCAAAGTGGCCGTTTTCGAAGCCGGAGGTCAAAAGAACGCTTTAATTCTTATAGACGGTAACAATATGGTACAGGGTTTGAGAGAGTCGATTCAAGAAGAGATATCTGATATAGTTGATATCTCAGAAATTATGACATCAGACAGCCATGAAGTGAACACACTGACCAAGGACTATAACCCGGTGGGAAAGGTGATGGATCATGATGATATCAAAGACCGGGTTCGTGAGGTCACTGAGAAAGCGATTTTAGACATGGAACAGGTGGGAGCCGGCGTTTTTACCGGAGAGTTGAATAATTTTTCACTCATGGGCCCCATAGGTTCTCACCGCTTAAACGCGGTAGCTGAAACCATATATCAGATGGTACCATTAACGCTGGCACTTACCTTTGCTGTACAATCTCTCGCAACCACGTTGATCGTTCTTTTCGTATGAAAAATATTTATTATAGACTACCATCTCAACCCAGTTGAAAGCGATGTAGCTTTGTTCCACAAAAGCCCCGTAGTTTGTCAGGAATATAATTTTCTGACTTACTCGGGAAATTTGCAGAGCAAATTCCCCGTAGTGCGCAGGAATCACAGATTCCTCCTTCTACGGCACTAGCTCACTTCGTTCACTAGCCCCGTAGTGTTTCGGAATTTCAGTTTAAATTCCAAATACTCGGGGGTTTTGTTGCACAAAAGCCCCGTAGTGTAGCGGTCAATCATTCAGGCCTTTGGAGCCTGAGTCCCCGGTTCGAATCCGGGCGGGGCTATACGTTATCTTTATCTATAAGGTAGTAGCTAAGTTGGTATTAACAGGTGTCTAAAGATGTTGCTCAGGTACACGGATATTTTACTTTGGATCGGTATTGTACTGATGCTCTACGGATACTTGTGGAAACGATATAAACACGAAACCAGGATAACGGCATACATCCTACTCGGGCTTTTCTGGGTAGCTGAAGCACCTTATTTCCTTTCTATTTCCGACCATGTAAATGCTGCGCTATGTGTGATAGCATTACCGCTCTTTGGCTATTTTGCATATAACGAAAATTTATCTAAAGAGTGGGCTGAAGATCCGGAAGTTATGAGATTTTTAGCCGGCTCTATATCCATAGCTATGTTGATTTATTATTTTGTTCAAAGAATACCTCTGGTATCCGGGGCCCTCATCAAAGTGGTATCAGACCATACAGCCTGGGTTCTTCAACTTATGGGGTATTCGTTTACTTCCGGTCCCATAAACTACGTCGGTAATCCTATGTGGTACAGGGCGAATAATAACGAGATAATAGTGGCAATTCGAGGATCGGGTATAAACATAATATTAGCGTGCACCGCACTTCAGACCTTCGCCCCGGCTTTCTCTATGATATACACTACAACTACGGCGACTATAAAGAAAGCGAAGGCACTCTTGATCGTGATACCTGCGTTGTATCTAGCTAACATAGGCCGGAACGTTCTTGTGATATATCTTACCTACGAAGGTATCACTTCCTTTGATATGGCTCACAACCAGATCGCAAAAACAGGCTCGGTCATAGTGCTGGTGATATTATTATTCATAGTCTTTGAGTTGATGCCGGAATTCCACGAAAATATAATGAATATTCTGAGGTTACCGAAGAGGGAACCTATCCACCGGAAACAACGTGAATGATCTTTATATTTGCTCCGTCTTCCATAGGTTTATCTATGGGGATGGGGACGTCGTTCTGTAAAACTATGACGGCATCTTTATGGAATCCAAGTCTTTCTACAACATCTTCCGCTGTGGTTACATCCTGAAATTCCTG
>SKVC01000088.1 GCA_007129655.1 Thermoplasmata archaeon | reverse complement strand
TCCAACTGCTATGGGATTTTCTGTTCCATATTTGGTAAAAAGCCCTGTGTTTTCAATTATACCGAAAAGATTTTTTAATGTTTCCTTTCGCTCTTCTGTATCCGGTATATCCTCCAAACATCCGTAGAGTTCTTCAAAACCGTATTTAGTTTCCTCTTCCATCTTAGAAATAACCTTGGACAAGAGTGTACCTACAGGCTCCGTTAGATTTAGATCGAAAAGAGTTAACCATTCATGTAGCTCTACTTCTGACAAAGGGAGTGTTAAGATTTCATCATAGTGTATATTGTTACCTGATCGTTTTGCCTTGTCTACGGCAACTTGAGGAACCATAACACGTACCTTTTCAGGCCACATCTGTGGTTGGATCCCGAAATCCTTCATCCTCTCTATTTCCCGGGAATTGGTGTTTTCCTTTTTTAAACTGTGAAAAACGCTCATTGTATCTATGAGAACTAGGGCAACCCTTTTGGAATGGCGTGGTTCAAGCATCGCAAAGCCTTCGGCTAGAACCCCGAGTGTATATGATTTTCCCGTTCCCCTCTTTCCTACCACCAGCATACAGTGTGGCGAAACAATATCCAAATATGTTTTTCCCATCTCTTCGTACTTACCACCCGGGTAAGATACGTTTTTACCCAGAAAACAGCAGCCGGTTGTACCCAATCTTTCGGATACCGCCGGCGACCGTCCGAGTATTTCGTTTATGTTAAGCAGTTAACCGCCCCATCAGTTGGTGACGGTTATCACTGCTGTTTTCGTTGTTGATATACTGCCGGTATATCTTGCGATCACATCTATTGTTCCGAAGTTCTGACCGCTCGGTAGATTCAAGGATAGATTGCTGAACTGTGCTACACCATCGCTATCCGTGGTTCCTGCTTCTATAACACCGCACCCTTCCAATGTGACCGTTACACCCTCTAAGGTGTTGCCATTTTGATCGTAAGCGGTTACAGATACCGTTCTCTGGCTGGTGGTCATTGTGATTCTATCCAGCGATATAGAGTCAAGTTCCGTCGATTGTGCACTCATCATCCAGCCCACGAGGATGGCCGTACCTACACCTGCAATGACCACGAGGATTATCAGGTATAGCGGTAGTCCTTCTAGGGCGCCTTTTTCATTGTTTTTTAGTATGTTTCTTCTTCGTATCATAGTTTCAGCCGGCGCAATTTCCGGTTGTATTTAAAGCTTATGGACCAAAATTATTTATCTGTTAGTATGGTATCGACAGACATCTTATGAAAGCTAAGTTATTCATCGAAAGGATGGTTCTAGGCATGCTAATAGGCATAGCAAACATGATACCGGGAGTTTCCGGCGGGACCATAGCCCTAGTTTCCGGTATATACGATAGATTGATCCATGCCATCAATACCATCCCGCTGAGTGCTCCGATCACATTGATACAAGAGGGAGGAAGCGCGTTTCGGGAAAGATTAAATGAAATAGATCTTCCATTCCTCATCCCTTTGGGCATCGGAATACTGCTAGCTTCACTCTCCGTCGCAAGGATAATCGAACATCTGTTAAATAATTACACCGCTGCAACATTTTCCTTTTTCTTTGGACTCATACTTGCATCCGTGGGACTCATCTATAAGTACATAGAACGTATCGATGCATCTAACATCTTTTTTGCCGGGATCGGATTCTTATCCGCGTATTTCTTCGTCGGTATGGAAGGTTTAAGTACAAACCACTCACCCTTGATGATTTTCATCGCCGGTGCACTGGCTATATCCACTATGATCTTACCCGGTATATCCGGTTCTTTCATGCTGGTTTTTTTGCAACAATATCATTATCTGTTGAGAGCACTAAACAATATGGATATCTTCGTGATAACAGTATTCATGGCAGGAGCACTTACAGGCCTATTTGTTTTCTCAAGATTGTTGGAGATATTGATCAAAGATCATAAATCTGTCACCATCTCATTTTTATTCGGCCTGATGCTCGGAGGCCTGCGTGTGCCAATTACCGAAGCTATGAGTGTTTCACCTACGATGCTCGAGATAGTCATCCCGGCTGCCATCGGTGCCGCTGTTGTTTCGATGATAGAGCTATATTATGTAAAAAAGAACGAATTTATCATATCCGATTGAATCCTCTTCCTGCCCATTCTCTCAACGCTTTACCCGCGTAACCACAGGTTTCTCTAAAAGTACGGGAACTACCGGCTACGGATGTTTTCCCTCTTTCGATAGCATCGATAACATCCTCCCATGTGGAAGCTGATCCCATAAGGGTGTAAGCTTTGCCTATAGTTACCAGGCTGTGACTATCACTTCCGCCTACAACAGAGCTATCAAGCTTTTTTGCCAATTCGGAAGCTAATTTGTTGCTCAAAATGCTACTTCGACCATTGAGTGTTTCTACCGCACTCCACCTGTTTTTCTTGACGACGTGCTCCCCCAACCCGGACCAGAAGCGGTAAGGATGCGGTGCCACTGCTATGCCGCCTTGTTCGTATATTAACTCAAGAGTTTCCTCTACACTTCGCCGCTCGATAGAAAAATTATCCTGGATGCCCAGGGCGATTATATGGCCGGAATCTGTACTTATCTCTATACCAGGTATGATTGTTAGAGGAGTGTTTTTCTTGATAGAACGATAGCCTTGCATGGAATTGTGGTCCGTTATGGCGATACCTGAAAGGCCGCGCTTTTTTGCTACCTTGATGATATCTCTAGGCGTAGATTGCGAGTCACTAGAGTACTTTGAGTGTATATGTAGGTCTATTTTCACTGACTAACACCCACTTTTTCTCTTATTTTGTCCGCTAATTCTCCCCTTTCGTCCTTCAGTGTCTCTGTAACTTTTCGGCGTATTCTGTCTTTCATCGCCGGAGCATCTAAGATTTGATATCGGCTGGCGTGTACCATGGCATCTACTAAAGGGTCTTCCCGCTGGATGTAGTTCTCTTTCCCTTTATGAGATAGTATTTCTGCTTCGAGGTCCAAGATCTCTGAAGTCCCGTATTCATCAGTTACAACACCAGGAGTGATTTTTGAAATTTTACAAAAGTGTGTTTGTGTAGCCTTCACCGGATAATAAAAACCGTCTTCTTCCTTGATCTCTTCCGAATCCAACTCGCAGGAAGATGAATCTGCACCGGTTAGAGATGCTTTGTAAAATAATTCGGGAGAATCCGTTAAAGAATATGTGAATCTGGAATTGTGTTCCAAATTCTTCGCGGTATCCGCCGGCTTATAGATACGGAATGACATCTTATCTTTTTCAATATCCGCTCCTACAGCAGCAGCGTTTACATGATGGTTCCACGAGACCAGTATACCTTCTCTATGGACCACCTCTCTTCCCCCTGATCAGGCGACTTCCATCCCACCGCTCGGCTTCTTCTTAGAATCTCCATCTTGAGGGATATTGACCTTAGGTAGTGGTATCGGGGGCGGTAGATGAAGGTCTCTAGCGATCATAACTGATTCTGGTATACAGTTTGACAGTATGGTAGAGTGTATCTCATTTGCCACTTGATTCGGCATCTTATTGGTTTTCCGCCATTTTTTGGCCAGGTCATTTCCGCCTCCTTCGTATTCCAAACGACCCTCGAGCTCGATTCGACCCATACCGGCATAGCTAGCTGTAAATCTGAAGTTTATCTCGGTTATCCCTTTACCGATATGGTTCATCTTTGTAACCGAACTATTGTGGTCAACCCTGATATTCTTTCTCTTCGCTCCCTTTTCGGTGAATCTCTCGGCGTCTATCGATCGTAATTCAAAATCTTTTACAGGCATATATCACCGATAGCGGGCACTCGGTTAATAACCTTTTTCATTTAGTATTGATGAGATTTTACTGTTAACATGAGTTATTGGAGATCATACATTTGTTAAATTCCGGTTATATGTGATGAAGATGTCCCGGGGCCACTATGGCTATTTTGTGGTATAAATCATCAAATATTCTACAACCTTCTTTTCATACGATAATTTAGTTGTGTTAATATATCTAACAAAATTTTTCATATCTAAAGTACTTCGGAGAGTAGAAAACATAAGTAACTTTTATATTGAAATCCATTTACATTTTGGTGTCAGACGATAAGATGCGATTTAAAAGATATGATGGGGTGGAATAATAGTAGCAACGCTTGATAAGAATATAGAGCTGGTCAAAGGTAAGAATAGTCAGTACGAAAACAGTGATGAATTTCTTGCATGGATATGGGCTGGTGTAAACCAAATATAAGTACAACAAGTATCGGAGGAATTAAGAGATGTTGGTTTTGAGGTTCCTGCGGGAGACACTATATTGTCCACACTATCGAGTCAACCACACGATGTGTTGGGAAAAGGGTTTGATGAAGTTTTGAAAACATGCTATCAAAAGCAAAAGAAAAACGGCTATTTGATAAACCGGTGATGTTGGCAATAGATTTTACAGATATTCATAAATCAAGTCCGGAAGAGGAGACATTAGGGAATTTACTCTTCTAAGTACTGATATAGACCAAAAAGTATAAATCAGGAAGCAAAGAATTATATTAATATGCGACCTGGTCAGTTCATACCGTATTACATATATAGATATCTCCGATGGAAATCGGGGGATAGGACACCACTTACGGCGGTATCGAAAGTAACGAACAAATGTGGTTTAAAATGTGATCATTGTCCTTGGTGGAAAAGGGATATAAAAGAAGCGAGTACCGAAGATTGGTTTAGAGCTTTTGAAAATGCTAGAGAAATGGGTGTCATTCATCTTATCCTTGAAGGGGGTGAACCTACGGAACGAGATGATATAGATGATCTTATCTCGTATGGAAAAGACCTCGGAATGCTGGTTATGTTGATCACTAACGGGATAAATGACTTCGGAGAACATGACCCGGATTGTTATTGGATCTCTCTTGAAGGTTTTGGTAAAACTCACGACAAAAATCGTGAAAAAGGCGTTTTCGATAAGATTGTAGAGAATATTAAAAGGAATGAAGATGTAAAAAAGATAGTAGGGCTAACATTGAACAAATGTAATGTTCATCAAATTGAAAAGGTAACCTCATTTTTTTCTCCTTTGACTGATGGAATTTGGTTCAATTTCATGTATCCTTACAAAAGTTCTAAAGACCTAGCTCTCTCTTTATCGGAACAAGAGAAAGTAGCAAAAAACATCATCGAGCTGAAAAAGAAAAAGGAATATAACATAATCAGTTCTTACTCATACCTTAAGGCTATTGGAAAGAAGCGTCGCAAGGAAAAATGCCCATCGTTCTTAACCCTATTGATAGACACTGATTTAACCTTACGACAAGGATGTACGGTAGAGCAATTAGAGATGTGCAAATGTGAAGTTTGTAACCTTGGATGTTACGGCGAACTTACAGAAGCGATGAAGCTAAGGTTTGACTCGCTTAAATTTTTGAAAATATCTACAGGTTTGGAAGATAGATTACTTTGGTTAAGATAATTTAAATCAAATATAGACGAGAGATATGACTAGTTCTAGAGCGGTTTTTGCATAGATTATAATATTAGTGAAAGACATTATAATGAGTAATCCACAAGGCTAAAGCTTTTGGAGTTATTCCTATGTTAGATCTTTATATACAGAGAGGGTGTTTGAAATTGCAATTAAAAACACCAGATTACGGTACTATAAATGCAGTTCTTAAAGGATCATGGGAATTTCCAAAAAAAGCAAAGTTGATTTAAGAAACGATGATAGAAAGATACATAATGGCCTTTTGCATTTTACATATTGTAAATGGTTGCGGATAAGAAAGTCCTTTTAACAACAGTTCCCAGAATGCCTGAAATATACTGGGATAACTTCAGAAGAGATACTCAGCGTAAGCTATTTACATACAGTTTTCCTAGAATCAATTCCTTCGGCCTTAGATTTATCAAGTACAATATTCCAAATATAGATATCCTGGAATACCCTTCATGGGATGAATATAAAAGTAGACTAAAAGAAGGATACGACATAGTAGGATATTCATTTTATTTAAACGAAACAGACATTGTGAAAAATATGGTCAACACCGCCAAAAATATGTCAAAAGGTACCGAATTATGGGCGGGAAATTACGGTGCGTTAACCCCGAGTATAAGTCATCTTTTCGACGAGATATTAATAGGGTATGCTGAACTTGAAGTTGCAAAAAAACTAGGTTTAAATCTAAATACAATAAAACATCCTCCTCTTGTATGGTACGTACAAACTTCCTTCGGCTTAAAGATTAATCCGTTAGGAATATTATTTACAACCAGAGGATGTCCATTGAAATGCGATTTTTGCCAAACACCCTCATTTTGTAAGAAAACAAAAAAAATCCCTCTCGATAGCATAAAGGAGGTGATCGATAAATACAACGAAATGGGTATCCGAGAAGTTATAATATATGATGAAAACTTTTCATTATTCCCTAATCATACTAAAAAGGTTATAGAACTTCTATATAGCTACGATATTCATTGGTACTGCATGACCACCATAAAACATTTATCTGATAATTGGAAAGAATGGTATGAGATGGGGTTATTGGGGGCATTCATAGGGATTGAAAGTTTCTCGCAAGACATATTGGGTTCAATGAATAAAGTAAAAATAGATGCTTCAGAAACGATCGAGTTCATAAAAGAGATTAGAAATTACCTGTATCTTTTAGGGTTCTTCATAATAGGATTTGAAAAGGACACTAAAAAAAGTGTTAAAGAAGAAGTAAACAAGCTGAAGAATTTACAGATAGATCACACACAAATCCGGATATTGACGCCTTTGCCCGAAACCGTTCTTTGGGAAGAGATCGAAAGCAAGTATGGAATATTCGATAAAGACTGGAGTAAATTTGATACCATGCATCTCGTTTGGAATCATCCGAATTTCACGCCAGAAGAACTTAGAAAATTACTGATAGAATCCCTTCTTAAATGCCATCCTAGGAGACATCTATTAAGAACACACCTTAAACTAGCTAAAAGACATATGCGCGAAAAGGGATTTTTCCATTCTGGAATTTACCTCTTTAAAAATATGTTATTAGCAAATACGTTTGACTACTCATCATTATAAAAACATAAATTCTATTTTACCTCGAAAAATCATATATAGTAGAAAAATCGTTGTAATTGTAATTTCATATTAAAAATTAAACTTATAAATAGAGAAAGGTTATATGACTGGGAAAACAACAAATATACATATAAGAAACTTCGTCAAATTAACACATCTATTTCTACTTGAAGTTAATAGCTCTCTTTTCGGGAAAACATTTGCTGCTGAATTTAATGTAACAGATAGATGTAATCTTAGATGTGATCATTGTTATAATATTCAATCCAATATAAAAGCAAAAGAAGATGTATCGCTTCGAGTCTGGGAAGAGAGATTTGATGAGATGTATCGATCTGGAATTAGATTGGTTCAGATAATGGGAGGGGAGCCTACATTGAGAATGGATGTCGTAGAAAGGGCAGTAAAAACCTTTCCCTTCGTATACATCTCCACAAACGGACTGATTAAAATACCTGATGAATGGGATATAAAGGTAATATTGTCAATTGATGGTATGAGAGATAAAAATGATAAAATAAGAGGTAGAGGAGTTTTTGACAGAGCGATGATGAATTACCAGGGAGATGGACGGGTCATGATAAATATGGTCCTTACAAAAGAAAATTATAAAGATCTTGAAAAGGTGGTTCTGCTAGCAAAAGAAAAGAATTTCTCCGGCGTTCTTTGCAATATATTTATGAGGTCAATCGATGGTAATGAAAAAGTACTTGATAAGAAAGTACGTGAAAAAATCATCAAAGAGCTGAGATGGGTAAGATCACTATATCCTAAAACGCTGTTAATGAACAAAAAAATGATCGATTGGTTTGAAAAAGCGGACCATCGAAAGCACTGCCACTGGAGAGAACAGATATATCATTACAATGTAGATTGGAGTCCTAGAATAT
>SKVC01000135.1 GCA_007129655.1 Thermoplasmata archaeon | reverse complement strand
TTAACCAATTTGTCTTCAGGAGAATACGTAGCTCCAGATTCTCCATGATCTGAATCGATGTACAGCCCGATGGTAGCATTCGCGGCATAAGGTACAACTGGTCTTCCAGTAGAGAAGCCGAAATACCAATTATCGTCGTCTCTTGTTGCGTATAGATCTGTGAGATCCCAGTACCCTTTATCAGAAACGGATGGGGCAGTACCCACCAGATCCAATCCACTAAAATCGTTCTCACCATCAACAACTATCGTATTTGTATGATTAAAGGGTCCAGTACCTATCGTGGATGTGTCTGCATACCAGGTACCCGCTAAATCGCCCTGTGTTAAAAGGGACCTCGCTGAAAGCGGATCGAAGGCCATGGGCCAACCGTAATATGGTGAATCCTCATCCTCTACGCTGGCATAGCTACCCCATAGATCCGGATTGGCGAAATCGACACCGGTGCTGACCAATCCTACTTTTGATCCCGTGCCGTTGTAATTCTCCCAGGCACCTTCTAGATTATGATTATCTATAGTACTCGATACTCCGCCACTTGAAAGTAAGCTTTCTTGTCTTCCGCTTGGTTCACCGTAAACCGGATCCCCACTCAGTGGTTCGTTCATGCCGTGCAAAGCGGATTTAGTCGGTACAGTATCATTCGATCCGTCAAAGATTTCGTACACATCTTGAGTCGTTTCTTCTTCTGTTTCAAAAACGCTATTGGCGGCGGGTATGGTAGAGATCATTATCGATGCCCCTATCGCTATAGCTATTATCACTTTTAGTTCCCTTTTTGCAATCATATGCACACCTTTATACGGTTAAAAGGAATGGAATACATCTAAATAAGATTATCGTAGCACATATTAAATAAGAAAATATCTACATCAGATACCTATAAATACCTCTTCTGCAAAATCCACCAGTATGCTGTCATACGTATTGGCGTTCCTGGTGATGCTGAATCCCTTGGCACTCTTCGTGTACGTGAAGAACATTAGAGAGGAACTGCCGGATAGCGATTACTACAAGATTCTGATCAAAGCGAACATACAGTCCTTCGTCATATACACATTCTTTGCCGTCACCGGTGCCTTTCTATTTAACTACGTATTCCGAATAGACTTCGAATCCTTCCGCATATTCGGAGGTATCGTGCTTTTCTCACTGGGTCTCGTCATGATAATACAGGGAAGAAGATCGGTCATCACACTGAAGGGAAATCTGGACGATATCGCTTCCGAAGTGGCCATACCCTTTATCGTGGGACCCGGCAGTATCACAGTGAGCATCATCATAGGAAACGATTTTACTCCCTTCTTCGCAGTGGGGATAATCGCCCTTACCATGATTATCAGCTTCTACATCGTGTATATTCTATCTATTTTACGCAAAAGACTGCTACACGATAAAGCCAGAAAGATGTTCGACAAGAAACTGGGTGTATTTCTCAGGTTGAATGGATTCTTTATAGGATCCATAGGTATCAACATGATCGTTACGGGCATCAACAATCTCTACATACTGTAATCGGAAGTTTTATTATGTACGTATTAGTCCATCATTGAAAGGAGCTTTTAAGATGTATGAAGTAAGATTCCACGGACGTGGAGGACAAGGGTCGGTAACAGCCGCTAACACACTTGCGGATGCAGCCTTTCGAGAAGGAAAGGACGTTCAAGCCTTCCCTATGTTCGGTGTCGAGCGAAGGGGCGCACCGGTCACCGCCTTCACAAGGATAGATGAAAAACGCATAGACTTGAAAATACAGATATACGAACCGGATGTCGTGGTAGTTCTCGACACCAGTTTGCTGGACGTGGTCGATGTTTCAAGCGGCCTTAAGCCCGGTGGAATAGTCATATTGAACACTTCCAAGGAACCAGGGAGTTTTGACTTCGGTGACGCGGATATTTACACAGTAGATGCTACTTCCATAGCCGTTGAAAACGGTTTGGGAACTGAAACCAGCCCTATAGTGAACACGGCTATACTCGGTGCTTACTCAAGGGCCATAGGGAATGTAAAATTGGAGTCTATTTATGAAGCCATAGAGAACAACGTCCCGGTTAAGATAGAAAACAACAAAAAGGCGGCTAAGGAAGCCTTTGAAAAAACAAAAGGGGTGTGAAATATGAGTGTAAAAATTACGATAGGAGCTATAAACAAAAAACACGGTAGTTCTAAGGAATACAAAACCGGTGGATGGAGGACCATGTGCCCGGAAGTTGATCTGGAAAAATGCATAAGCTGCTACAAATGCTACGATTACTGTCCCGATGCAGCCATAAAAAAAACCGAAGACGGTATCGAGATAGATCTGGATTACTGTAAGGGATGCGGTATCTGTGGCAATGAATGCCCGGTAAAAGCCATAATTATGGTAAAGGAGGAGAAGTGATAACATGGGAGAACAAAAATCTTTGACCATCAAAGGCAATATGGCCACGGCACTAGGCGCTAAATTGTGTAGACCGAATGTGGTACCTGCTTATCCGATCACACCTTCGACACTATTCCCGGAAAAGATGTCTGAGTTCATAGCCGACGGCGAGCTGGATGCAAGTATGATAAACGTGGAGAGCGAACACTCGGCCATGAGCGCATGCATAGGTGCTTCGGCTACCGGAGCCCGGGTTGTCACCGCTTCTGCTTCGCAGGGAGTAGCGCTGATGCACGAGATGCTCTTCATCGCCTCAGGTATGAGATTACCGATAGTAATGGCGGTGGGTAACCGCGCCTTATCGGCCCCGATCAACATATGGTGCGACCATCAAGACACAATCGCATCCAGGGATTCGGGTTGGCTTCAATTCTACGCCGAGAACAACCAGGAAGGCCTGGACCTGATGATCAATGCATTCCGGATCGCAGAGGACGATAGAGTACTATTGCCGGTTATGGTGGGAATAGACGCCTTCGTTCTTACTCATACAATAGAAGGAGTCGACGTACCGGCACAGGAAGACGTGGACAACTTTTTACCGACTTACGACCCGAAACAAGGCACATTGAATCCAAAAGAACCTGCTACCTTCGGTTCATTCGCACCTCCCGAGTTTTATCAAGAATTCAAACAAGCGCAAACACAGGCGATCGAAGACAGCAGATCGGTTATCGACGAAGTATTCGATGATTACGCAGAAAGATTCGGAAGACAGTACAACAAAGTGAGCACATTCGAGTGCGATGACGCAGATATAATACTTCTAACCATGGGTTCCATGTCCGGAACCGCCCGAGAAGCGGTAAGAAAGATGCGTAAAGACGGTAAAAAAGTCGGATTGGCAAAGTTGACTGTTTTCAGACCTTTCCCGATGCCGGAACTCAAAGATATTCTCGGAGACGCAAAAGGTGTCGCCGTTATCGAGAGGAACATTTCTCCAGGATTCGGAGGAGCGGTCTTCGCGGAACTCGGTGCTACCTTTGTTAACGAGAAGGATAGACCGATAATGAAGAATTTCATCACCGGTTTAGGCGGTAGAGACATCTTCATAGAGAACTTCGAAGAGATGTACCAGAAAACAAAGGATGCCGTTGAAGCCAGTAAGGTGGAGGAACCCGTAGAGTGGATAAATATGAACGAAGAGGTAACGAGGTGATCATGATGACTGAAAACGAAGATCTTGAATTATTTTCTCCAGGACATAGAGCATGTGCAGGCTGCGGAGAAGGCACTGCCGTACGACAGATACTGAAGATAGCCGGACCCAACACCGTTGCAACCATATGTACCGGTTGTTTGGAAGTTGTATCTACCGGATATCCGGAAACCGCATGGGAGATACCTCTCATACACGCAGCCTTCGAGAACTCGGCTTCCGTAGCATCAGGTGTTGAAGTGGCCTTGAAAGAACTGGGTAAAAAAGAAGGAGTTAATGTACTCGCCTTCGGAGGAGACGGCGGTACCTTCGACATAGGATTCCAAGCACTTTCCGGAATGATGGAAAGAGGCCATGATGTGACCTATGTATGCCTGGACAACGAAGCCTACATGAACACAGGTATACAAAGATGCAGTTCCACGCCCTACGGTGCCAGCACTACTACATCACCTTCCGGTAAATACAGCATCGGAGAATCACGACAGAAGAAACCGATAGCCGCCATATGTGCCGCACACGGGATCCCATATACCGCTACAGCGAGTATATCTCATATCAACGACTTGAAGAAAAAGGTAAAGAAAGCTATAGAGGTAGACGGCCCGGCATTCCTGCACGTTTTTGCACCGTGCCCCACCGGATGGAGACACGGCAGCGACGATACCATCGAGATAGCTCGATTGGCTGTAGAGACCGGTGTATTCGTACTTTGGGAAGCCATTGACGGAGATATCTGCGATCTAAATGTGACTGTCAAGCCCAAGAAGAGAAAACCGGTAGAAGAATATCTCAAAAGGCAGAGACGCTTCGGCCATCTAAAAGAGGATGAGATAGCAAAGATACAGGCAGAAGTGGACAAAAAATGCGATAAGTACGGTTTACCTGAAAGAGGGTAGATCGGCTTATTATAGCATCTGCTATCGAGCCGTTGGTGTAGCCGGGATCATTCTATGGTTTCTATGTAGAACTGTACGTTCATACCCTTCAATGTAGCGTGGATTTTATCCGCAAACCAGATAGCGTCCTTAACGGTAGCACCGTCGCTCCATTTGTACACCATATCGTATTCACCCTTTTGTGGTTCGAAACCAAGACCATACAGTACATCCACGGCCTCGGAGGGCTTTGCTCCTTCACTGCTGATTATCAGCTTCAGGTAGGTTTTCATTGTAACAGTAATAGTAAAGCCCTTCAAGGTTATTAATCTTTATGCTGTTTTGTGAAGTGTTTTGCCACTATGTACATCTCGGCGCTGCTGCTCCTGGAAGCCTTGGGAGAATTGCATTTAACATCTTTGAATCGATTTTTAACTTTGTCGAGAAAATAGTTAAAATCCGGACCCTGTAATATCTTCACCACAAAACTACCGCCATTCTTCAGTGTTCTATCACAGAATTCTAGAGCACACTCCGCCAGATACAATGAACGTGCCTGGTCCATAGTATGTTTACCGGTGAACTTCGGAGCCATATCCGAGAGTACAACATCTACGCCTCCGGTTATATCTGCTATACGAGAGGCTGTTTCATCATCCCTGAGATCTCCTTGATAGAAGTCCACACCCTCTATGTCGGGCATCCTCTCCAGATCTAAGGCTATTACGTTACCTTCTCCGACTGCTTCCACGGCATACTGACTCCATCCACCCGGTGCCGCTCCCAGATCTACTACTTTATCGCCTGTTTTGAAGATATTGAATCTCTCGTCCATCTGCTTCAACTTGTAGACCGCACGAGATCGGTATCCTTCCTTCTTGGCCATATGGTAGTATCCGTCTCTATGCTTGTAAGCACTCATGAAGAACGTTACGCAGGTGTGATAAATAAAGATTTACTACCTCGATAAGCTTAATAAAAAAGTTAATATATGTTTAATGTCATTAGTTATTAGGGATATACGTGATAAAAGAGAAAAATAACGGCAGTTTAGCCGGTGATATCGATATACGAGAGGTACGGTTCCTTAAGGGACCAAACGTACATGCATTATTTCCGGTGATGGAAGCTAAGATAGATATAGGGCGATGGGTGGATAGGGCGTCCGATCCGGAAATGGCGAAGAGATTAGTGTCTTTACTTCCCGAGTTGGAGACCCATACGTGTTCATACGACGAACCGGGTGGATTCATCAAGCGTTTGAATGAAGGCACTTATCCGGCTCATATAATAGAACACTGTGTGCTATCCGTTCAGAATACATTAGGTTCCAAGGTAAAATTCGGTAAAGCTATGAATATCAAGGGATCTGTATACCGCATAGTTACAGACTTCGACGTGGAACAGGTGGCCTATTCCGCATTGATGTTCAGCGTGGAGCTTATCGATTCTCTACTTAAAAAAGAGGATAACTGGGATGAATTACAGGAAAGAGAGACCGAAGCCCTGGAAAAGATGAAACGAAGCGCTCTACTGGAAGAAAGGCTAGGTCCGAGTACGGGTGCGATAATCGAAGCTGCTAAGAAAAGAAACATACCGTACCGTAAACTGCTTTCAAAGTACAGTTTGGTATACCTCGGATGGGGAATAAATAAAAAAACCATTTGGGGCCCGGTGACAACCCATACATCATCCATAGGCTCGGACATAGTACAGGATAAGATGTTGTGTAAAGAAGTGCTATATGATCAAGGATTACCAGTTCCCAAAGGATACTTTGTCACCGATGTCGAAGCTGCGGTGGAATTTGCCGATCGTTTAGGATACCCAGTCGTTTTGAAACCTAAAAAGGGTAATCACGGTAAAGGGGTGATCGTAGATTTGAGGAATGATCAAGATGTTAAACGAGCTTTCGATATCACATCTAAGGTATCCAAAGATATAGTCGTTGAAGAACATATCAAAGGTTTCGACTACCGATTTTTGGTTATCGATAACAAAGTAAGAGCCGTTGCAAGACGTATACCGCCACATGTAGTCGGAGACGGGGAATCTACCATCTCTGAATTGATAGATAAAGTGAATCAAGATCCCCGCAGATCGAACGGGCATGTCTCTTCATTGACAAGGATCAATATAGATGATGAGATAGTTTGCTACTTGACTAGGAAAGGATATAGTCTATCCGATGTACCGGAGAAGGGAGATACCGTCTATTTAAGGGGAAATGCAAATCTCAGTACCGGCGGTGTGGCGGAAGATTGTACCGAAGAGGTGCATCCTTCGTATAAAGTTCAAGCCGAGAGAGCTAGCAGGATACTCGATTTGGACCTGGTAGGCATAGATATCATCTCAAATGACATATCCGTCTCTGAAGACCAGGTCGAATGGACGATCATAGAGGCGAATGCAAGTCCAGGATTGAGGATGCATCTGTCGCCTAACAAGGGAGATCCGATACCGGTTGGCGAATACGTGGTGGAACATCTATTTCCGAAGGGAGATGGTAGGATACCAGTGATCGCTATTACAGGAACCAATGGAAAGACAACCACATCTAGACTCATTGATTGGATAATAACCAGTAACGGTCATAACACCGGTTTGTCAGTCACCGGAGGCATATACATCAAGGGAGAGAAGGTCGTTGATGGAGATACCACAGGACCATGGAGTGCTCAGACTGTGCTCCAAGACAACACCGTTGAGTATGCGGTACTCGAAACCGCTAGAGGAGGTATCGTTAAACGGGGTCTCGGTTTCGATAGATGTAATGTAAGCGTGGTCACAAATATCTGTGAAGACCACATAGGTATCGATGACATAGAAGATATCGAAGATATATTCCGGGTTAAGTCAGTACTGGTGGAGGCTACCGAAGAAACCGGCCATTGTGTGATAAATGCCAACGACGATTTCGCGGAAAGATTGATGGAACGGGCTAGGGGTACACCGGTTCTCTTTGCCTATGATGGTAATGAATTGACGGATGAATACATAGAAAGGGGAGGAACTGTCTTCTTACGGGAAGGCGAAGAACTGGTGATGTTCCAGGCAGGAAAAAAAAGGTCTATCGTTTCTATAAATGACCTTGATTATCTCAAGGGCGGCATCAGGATGCTTACCGAGAATACTCTTGCAGCGATCGCCGGGACTTTCTGCGCCGGTATCCCCATCGATAGCATCCCCGAAACGTTGGCTTCCTTTAAGATCGACGAAAGAACAAATCCCGGAAGGTTGAACATGTACGAGTTTGACGGACGGAATATATTGATCGATTACGCCCATAATCCGCATGCATTACGTTCCATGGGAGAGTACGCATCGGTGGTAGGCAACGGTAATAAAACCATCGTATTTGCCGGTGTCGGTGACCGTAGGGATGAAGATCTCGTCCGATGTGGAATGGAAATAACGGATCTGTTCGATAAGGTGGTCATCACCGAGCATCCCGGGCAGACAAGAGGTCGGAATTACGGTGAGATACCCAAATTGATAAAGAAAGGTGTGATATCAAAGGGAGGCAAACCTCTTTTGATAGAAGACATGCATAAGGCGGTTTCTCAAACGATAAATGAATCTAAAAAAGGAGATCTCATCGCCCTTGTTGATCTGGATTATACCCACGAGCAACTGACTAAAATGAAAGATAATTA
>SKVC01000155.1 GCA_007129655.1 Thermoplasmata archaeon | reverse complement strand
GTTCGTGAGTGCATTTATATGTAAATGCACGAGCGTTTAGAATTGTGAGTGATACGAACAATTCTGAACAGAATCCCGGATCGGGCATCGAGGAGCGAAGCGACGAAATGACCGGGAGGGATTCGAACCGAAGGTTCGTGAGTGCATTTATATGTAAATGCACGAGCGTTTAGAATTGTGAGTGATACGAACAATTCTGAACAGAATCCCGGATCGGGCACTAATTTCAAAACCCCCTATTCCCAGACGAACTTCCCCTTCTCCATCACCATTTCGCCGTCCAGGTACATCTTGCCCTTTTCCATCTTCTTGATCAGGTCCATGTGGATGGCACTCTCGTTACCTTTTTTGCCTTCGCCTACCGATCGTGGTATGGCGTAGCCCAGAGCGAGATGGATGGTATCCCCCATCTTCTCATCGAATAAGATGTTCCTGGTAAAGCGATCTATCTGTCTGTTCGTGCCTATACCGAGTTCGCCTAGTCGACGTGCACCGTCGTCGGTTTCCAGGAGACTTTTAAGTAAATCTTCGTTACGTTCCGCCGAGAAGTCGACCACCTCTCCACCGGAGAATTCGAGCATGACCCCTTCGACTTCTCTTCCCCGAAGGATCATGGGCATATCGAAGAGTATCTTTCCTTCGGTACTGTCCGGATGGGGTGCGACGTAGACCTCACCACTGGGTAGATTGTTCTTTCCGTCTGAATTTATGGGTACCATACCTCCGATGTTCAACGTAATATCGGTTTCCGGACCGGTGATGCGTACTTCATCGGCATCCGCCAGTCTCTCTCTCAACACTTCTTGCATATCGTGGACTTCCTGCCAATCCCTGATTATCGCACCCCAAACAAAGTCTTGATACGCCTCCAGCGACATCCCGGCCATCTGGGCGGATGCGTTGTTTGGAAACTGAGTTATGGAAATTCTTTTTTCTGACAATAATTTCATTATCGGTTTGTGGGCCTTTGATAGTGCCGAAAGCCGTTCTCCGGGTACGTCTCCCATGGCGGTTAGGTTGTCGTCGGCGTGTATGGCGATGACAACATCCGATTTATCGAAGAGTGAATGCATATGCTCCGGAGTTTTCATCTCTCCCTCTCTGTTGAGCAAATATGCACGGGATGCGTCATTAGAAGTGTATATGGTAACCGGGTTAGCCTTTCTTTTACCTATCTCTGCGTGAAGTGCCACCACAAGTTCATGGGCCGAAGGATTTGCCCTTATCAAAACGTTATCTCCTTCACTTACGCTGGTACTCCAATCCGTCAATATCTCTGCGTGTTTTTTGATTCGTTCGTCCATTTTGATGCCTCCGATAATTCGATCAAACAACGGCTGTTCGGTTTTATAATTATCGTTATTGTATGTTCAATTTGAAAATTTATAACGAAGGGGTTAAAAAAGGTCTTTAGTTTTTAGCAATTTTTTGTAACCAGCCTTTTCAAAATCTTTATCCTCGGACCAAGGATAGTTTTCGGTTTCTAATGCTAAAGCGAGTATGTGAACATCCTTTCTATCAATATCTTGAATGAGCTTTCGTGCTCCTTCAATATTATTTATGTAATAATCCTCTTCCAATATTTCAATAGGAATAAGTTTAAAGGTTTCTAGAACGAATTTTTCATCAGTATTTGACTTTCTTGAAATCTCGGGTATATATTTAACAACTTCACCGACGGTGAATTTTGTAGTCATAAAGCGAAATCTATGGTCAAAAAGAATTTTCCTTGACGAACCTCCTATGAGAGCGGATATTATTATTTTAGCATCAACGACTATTTCAATCGTCATGTTCAATTCCTTCGCGCTTCAAAATCGTTTAATATATCTTTTTCCGAGAATCCTTTTTTCTTTAAATTCTTCTTGATCTTGTCGCTTCTTTCGATAAAGGAATGTTTTTTTACATCTTCCCGTATCACTGTCATATTTATCGATATAAAATAGTCGATTAGTTTTATTTAAACTTGTTCTTCGATTTTCCATCGATCGGGTAAATATGCTAAAAAACCACTAGACATCATTCCATAATCTTTTTTAACATCTAGCGTTGTACGCAACCGGATGCCAAGCAAATCTGATTATAGAAGTCCCTGGACACTCAAGTTCGATAACATGCTTCCGGACCTTTCATGGTACTGGTGGTGGTGGATATTTTTCATAGATAATCCGGATGATCCTAAAAAACCCAAGCAGTTGATGATACTCTGGTCTACCAAGTATGCTGACGATATATTGGTACACGACAAGCACTGGTCCGTAGAGAAACTACCGACATGGGTAGGTAATAAACTCAAATTCAACGGAATGACGGCGGCTTGGTGGTTCGACGGTAAAACGATGAACGAGCCGATCGTACTGGACGACATGGATTTCGAAGTTATCAACAACGGTCAAAAGGGAGAACTGCGTCCGTTGTGTAAGGATGCCGACTACCGTTTCTTCGGCTCTCCCGATAACTATCAAGTCAATATAATCGATGAAAAAAACGATTTTCGTATGAAAATGTCGCCGTGGAATGATCACCTTCAAGAGCACAGATTCAGCCAGAATAACTACTCTAAGAAGTACAGCTACAACATCCTAAAGATATACGGTATGAAGCTCAAAGGTAAGATAGACGGAGAACCGATCAAGGGCTCCGCATACTTCCAAAGGGTCAACGTAAACGCTCCGGCAGTACCCTGGTACTGGGGCCTCGTTCACTGTCAGAGTGGCGATTTTATCTATTATTTCAATCCCTTCATCGGTCCACAGATGTTCCGGACCAAGAGAAAACAGCGGTCGAAACTTGATTTTGGCGATATATCTCTATCTAAGTCGGCCATGTATTATCACAAAGAAACCGATACCGAGTACAACTTCGATAAAAAGGATATAACCGTAGACCACCGTTTTGAGGGAGACACACCGATATTCACCGTATCCGGCGAAGACGAAGAAAAGCGTATCTTGATCGAACTAAAGGCATACTCAAGGGCACATTGGAGATTCCAGCAGCCTAGAAAGTTAGGTATGAAGTCGATATTGTATTATAACGAATATCCTGCCACACTGACGTCCTTTGAATTCGAGAAAAAGGACGGAAGTTTAAAAGTGATAAAAAAAGATCTTGGCAGAACCCACGCAAACTTTGAACATTCCTGGGGTAAACTTTTCTAAGTACACAAACAATTTTTAAACCCCTTCGGATATCTTAGAGCGATATCATGAGAGAGGTACCACTGACGGAAGCATCCGTGGGAGACAAGATAAGGCTCGAGATAGAAGGGCGCGAGTACATAGGAATACTCATGCCCCATCACCGATTCAGCGGCGACGATACCATCACTTTAAAGCTTGAGAACGGTTACAATATCGGTCTCAAAGTAGCTGAAGGAACGATGGTGAAATTACTGGAGAGCGATGTAGATCGTGTAGAAAGTACCCTGGATATACCCGAGGTAGAAGAAGATAAACCTAATATCTCAATAATCGGAACCGGCGGTACGATAGCAAGCTACGTTGAATATGGTACCGGTGCCGTGCATCCTGCTGAAACCGCAGCCGAGATTCTCTACTCTAATCCTGAGATCGCCGTTAGATGCGATCCTAAAGTGGACATCATTCTGAGTAAACTAAGCGAAGATATTACTCCAAAAGATTGGGTGACTATTGCCGATGCGGTTCTAGAAGAA
The DNA here is from genome assembly GCA_007129655.1 of Thermoplasmata archaeon. Taxonomy (GTDB): domain Archaea; phylum Thermoplasmatota; class Thermoplasmata; order Halarchaeoplasmatales; family Halarchaeoplasmataceae; genus Haladaptatiplasma. The sequence goes on along the minus strand of SKVC01000155.1, from coordinate 20,820 downwards.
TTGAATTCTGGTGCCGAAGGCGTTGTGGTCGCCCATGGGACTGATACCATGGGGTACACTGCAGCGGCACTTTCATTCCTGCTTGACCAGGTACCGAAACCGGTGGTTCTGGTAGGCTCTCAAAGATCCAGTGACAGACCGTCCAGCGATGCACATCTTAACCTACTGGCGGCCATAGACGTGGCTAAATCAAATACTAGAGGAGTCTATGTGGTCATGCACGAAACCATAGATGACAAGCGCTGCGCAGTGCATCACGGAACTAAGGTACGTAAGATGCATACCAGCCGTAGAGATGCTTTTAAATCGATCAACAGGGAACAGGCGGGTTGGGTCGAGCCCCTTGATAACGGCCTGGACCTAAAGGGCTTACCGGAGAAGGAGGAAAAGGTGGCTACAAGGATGGGAAGTATAGAGCCTGAAGTAGCTCTAGTTTACGTAACTCCCGCCTTAACCGAAGAAGACCTTCAGTATGCCGGGAAGAAAAAAGGTATCGTATTAGTAGGCACAGGATTAGGGCACATGAGATCCGAGCTTATTTCGACATTGAAGGAAATAATAACCGATGGAACTCCCGTTGTTATGACCAGCCAGTGTCTTTACGGCACCGTTAACTGCTACGTATATACAAATGGCCGAAAACTATTGGAGGCCGGTGTCATACCATGTGGTGATATGCTGCCGGAAACAGCGCTTGTAAAATTGATGTGGGCCCTTACAATCATTGGCCAGGATGTTAAGGAGACCATGATCACCGACGCAGCCGGAGAGATATCAAACAGGAGGATGGAATGATGGATTACAAAGAGCTTGGTCTAAGAGTAGGTCTGGAGGTACATCAGCAGCTAGATACCGGTAAGCTGTTCTGTAAATGCCCTTCAGAACTGGTTGAGGAAGAGGGTAATGAAACCATACGCAGTTTGAGGGCTACCGCGAGTGAGATGGGGGAATTGGATCCAGCAGCCATAATCGAAGCCGCTAAGGGTCATCGATTCATATATCAACAGCCTGAATCTTCATCTTGCCTGGTAGAGCTGGACGAAGAGCCGCCGGGAGAGCCCAATGAGGATGCCATGGATATCGCTCTTAAGATGTCTTTACTGATGGGTTCAAAAGTGATGGACGAGATACACTTCATGAGAAAGATAGTCGTAGACGGTTCTAACACCACCGGATTCCAGAGGACGGCACTAGTTGCAATGGACGGAACCCTGGAAGTCGATGGTAAAGATATAGGGATACCCACCATCTGTCTTGAAGAAGACGCTGCTAGAAATATAGATGATCACGGAGATAACAAGATATATCGCTTAGACCGTCTTGGTATCCCTCTAGTGGAGATAGTCACGTCTCCGGTGATCGAGAGTCCCGAGGAAGCAAGAGAAGTAGCTCAAACCATTGGAGGCCTACTACGTGCAACACGGAAGGTAAAGAGAGGACTAGGCACGATACGAGAGGATGTTAACATCTCTATCACCAAGGGCTCAAGGGTTGAGATAAAGGGTGTGCAGGACCTTAAGATGCTACCGGAGTATGTAAAAATAGAAGTAGAACGTCAGGTAAACCTGTTGGATATACGAGAAGCTCTTATCTCTAAAAGCGCGGCAGTGGATCCGGATATGGTGGACGTACAACAGATATTCAAGGGCACAGAAAGCACTATCATAAAGAACAATATCAAAAAAGATAAGGGAGTCTATGCATTAAAACTCAAGGGATTTGCAAGTCTGTTGCGCGGAGAAGAAGGAGAGCCCTTACTCGGGCCGGAGCTGGCTGCCTACGCCAAGACTACCGGGATAGGTGGTATTTTCCACAGTGACGAGCTGCCGGCTTATGGTATCACGGAAGAAGAGGTGCAAGACATATCCGAATTTTTATCACTGGATAAAAACGACGCCTTTATACTGATCTCGGAAGAGGAAGATAAGGCAAGTGCAGCCGCAGATAGAGTTATTGAACGTGCAGAGATGGCCCTAGAAGGTGTACCCGGAGAAACCAGGAACGCGCAACTGGACGGTTCAACTGTTTATCTTCGACCGATATCAGGAGGCGCCCGTATGTATCCGGAAACCGACGTACCACCTTTCAGAGTTGATGATGAATTGCTGAAATCTACTGAAGAAGATCTGCCTGAAACACCTAAAGAGCGTTTAAAGAGATACGCAGAAGAATATGATTTAAATCTACAGCAGAGTAGGCAGCTTTTCAGAAAGGGTTATGATCTAATTTTCGAAGAAATAGTGGACAACACCGGTAATCCCAGCGTAGTGGCAAACACCTTCCTTCAAACCTTTCCTGAATTGGAAAAAGAAGGATACGATATGAACAACATAGAAGATGATAAACTAAAATCGCTATTCAAAAAATTCTCAGATGGAGGATTTGCCAAAGAGGGCATTTTAGATATAATCAAAGAGTTAGTAGAGGGAAAGAGCGTTGAAGAAGCCATAGATTCTGCAGGCATAGAAAGTGTAGATGCACTCTACGTAAGGGAGGCGATAACAAAGATACTCGATGAAAGAGAGGGTTTCGTCAATGAACGCGGGCTATCCGCCTTAGGACCTATCATGGGAGTAGTTATGAAGGAGCTACGGGGTAAGGCAGATGGAGAGATGGTCAGCAATATCTTAAAAGAAGAGCTAGCCAAGAGGGTATCCGATGGATGAAGAAGAGTTGCTGACGAAATTGACAGACGGTGACGATAGCGAAAGGGCCGAGGCCGCCAAGGAACTGGGACTGATGGGCTACAATAAGGCTGTAGAGTCCCTGATAAAGGCACTGAAGGACCAGGTAGATACCGTCCGTGCAAACGCCGCCCTGGCTCTTGGACACATAGGAGATACAAAGGCACTGAAGGCCCTTGAAGATGTACTAGATGACGAATCATGGCAAGTTAGACACGATGCATTGAGTTCCTTGGCCCGTTTGGGCTTTCCTGTAGATGGCATCATCCCTTCATTGGAAGACGATATCCCCGAGGTGAGAGTGAAGGCCGTGGAAACCCTGGGTACGATCGGCGGTAAAAAAGCCTTGAAAGCTGTTTTGAACCATATGGATTCCGAAGGAGTATCGGATCATATGGCCGAAGCACTTGAGAGCATAGGTGGTGAAGACACGATAGAACCGTTGAAGACACTCTACATGGACGGTGACCATAGCATAAGAGAAATAGCCATAAGAGCCCTGGGTAAAATTGAGAACGATATGGTCAAAGAAATACTGATCGATGCTCTTAAAGACAGCAGTTGGAGGGTACGTGAAGAGGCTATCAAGGGTTTAGGGCGGATAGGAGATAAAGATATTCAACCACATCTTCACGACTGTTTAGAAAGCGATAATGTCTACGTAGTGGAAAGTGCTTTGAATAGTATAGCCGCCATCGGCGAGGGTGCGGATCTGAGCACTCTGGAAGAAATGCTAGACCACGATGAACCTTCGATCCGAGCAGCCGCTGCAAAAGCTATCGGGGCCGTAGGAGGAAAAGAAGCCGAAGACATTCTTTTATCTACACTGCTGGACAGAACACATCCCGTAGTTATGTGGTCGATTGTAGAATCCCTTGGAAATTTGGCGAAACAGCAGGATACATCCAAGATAAGGACAGCTATGAGATCAAGTAGTAATGAGCAAAAATACATGCTCGCTTTAGCTTTGGTTATAGCAGGAGATGATATGGGAGTGAAGCCTCTACTCGATTGTATGGTCCATGAAAGCTGGAAATTCAGGCAGAAAGCCGCCGAAGGACTGTCAGAGATTCCACTGATGGAATTGAGTCAGAATAAGCTGGATAAAGTATTCAGGGCCATGCTTTCAGCTATGGAAGACAACGACAGATGGGTGAGAGCTGCGGCTGTATCTTTCTTAGGTGATATCTTGAAGGAAGAACCGTTGAAAGATTATCATGAAAAAGCCAATAGTGCGCTTAAAAATCGGCTTAAACAGGAAATAGATGAAGATGTCAGATCCGCTTTGGAAAAAGCTTTTTCAGATTAATTCAAAAACTTATTATAGTTTTGTGCGTTGAAATCTTTGTATATGTCTCAGGAGATCATCATACTCATAGTTGTGCTGCTTGCCGCGGCCTTTATCCCGTCTCTGATCTATATGGTTTGGATAAGGAACACAGAAAAATTCGGTAAGGTTAGCTGGCGTAATATGTTCAAGATGTTCATCTGGGGAGCCATAATCGCCGTTATAATGGCAGTATTACTATCATTGATATTCATTCACGTATTGTCCATGGATGCACTTCAAAGAGAGTATGCTATTTTACAGGACCCTACAATTATGTCTCTGATTATCGTGTGCGTAGTAGCCCCGATAGTAGAAGAGTTCACCAAAGTTTTGGGACTATACACGGTAAAAGATTCCATCGTAGAGCTGGAGGATGGATTGATATTGGGGGCGGGCTCGGGCCTGGGCTTTGCAGCTACAGAGAATCTTCTTTACGAAAGCAACGCCCTATTCGTTCACGGTGTACAGGCATTCATAATAGTTGTAGTCCTTCGAAGTATTGCCAGCACACTACTACACGGAAGCGCGAGTGCCGTAGCAGGATACGGTGTATCCAAAGGGATCCTTAACAGAACTTTTTCAGTAGTTCCTTACTATCTTGTCGCGGTTCTGATGCACGGAAGTTTCAATTATCTGGCATCTGTCGGTTTGTTGTATGATGGAAACATACCTATTCTAGCGCTGATCGTAGCCATCGTATTTTCCGTTATCTCATTCAAATTAGTCAGAGGAAAAATAGTGGAATTGGATAATGATTTTACGTATAGATGGAGGAATTAACATGGATAAAGAACTATTTCCTGAAAAGGGTAGGGACTATGAAGAAATAATGGATATAATAGAAGAAGCCAATGAGAGAGATGTAAAGTTCGGGTCAGGCCATGTTTTCGGTTCCATGTGCTCCGAACCCTTGGAGATAACCAAAAAGGTTCATTCCATGTTCATCGAGGCGAATCTGGGAAATCCGGGATTATGCAGGGGAACCGAGAGACTCAAAAACGAAGTCAACAGAGCTATAAGCAGTCTTATCAATGCGCCGGACGATTGTGAAAGCTTGACCATAGGCGGAGGGACGGAAGGGAATATACTGGCACTCTGGAGAGCTAGAAACGAAACCGGTAACCGTCGGGTCATACTACCTAAGAGCGCTCACTTCTCATTCTTGAAGGCCTGTGATATATTGGAGATGGAGCCTGTATATCTTCCATCGGACGAAAACTACCTGCCGGATCTTGAATTGCTGGAAGAGATGATAGACGACAGTATAGCCGCAGTTGTTGGTGTAGCGGGAACCACGGAACTAGGTTTGATTGAACCGATAGAGGAGATGGCGGATATAGTCGGTGATATACATCTTCATGTAGATGCCGCCTTCGGTGGATTAGTTATTCCATTCCTAAAAGAATTAGGTTACGAAATGCCGGCATACGATTTTGAGATAGATGGTGTGGATTCACTTGTTCTAGATCCTCATAAGATGGGACTATCTACGATCCCATTGAGTATATTCTATTCACGAGAGCCTCTTTCATTCTCTGTAGAGGCACCGTATCTGAGCGGTGAAAGACAGAGAACTCTGAGAGGTACTCGGTCCAGTGCATCTATTTCTGCCTTCTGGGCTACCATGAACTTCCTCGGTAGGGAAGGATATCGACAAATTATAGCGCAGTGTATGGAGAACACACGATATCTCTTGAAAGAGTTAAAATCCATCGGCCTAGAACCGATAATCGAACCACTGATGAATATAGCATCTTTCCATCAGGATAATGCAGAAAAAGTAGTCAAAGAGATGGAACGCAGGGGATATAATATATCTAGAACCGTGGATCCTTCGGGTTTAAGGTTCGTTGTGATGCCCCACGTAAACAAAGAAAACATAGATGCCATGACGAAAGAACTCAGCCGGGTGATCGGATAGTTACTAAAACCGCCGGATATGAATTCGACATGGAAGGTGCTAATGAAGAACTAGCCCGTCTGGGAGCTAAGAAAATATTGCTCCAGATACCCGACGGACTCAGAAGAAAGACAGACGTCATAGCAGATGCCTTATCTCCGGAAGTTTCGGTTTGGGGAGGCACATGTTACGGTGCCTGCGATCTACCTTTAGATATAGGAGACAATGACGCTCTGGTCCACGTTGGACATACCTGCCTTCCGGATATCGAATTCGATTATGATGTAGTTTATCTAGAAGGGAGAAGTACGGCGAAATTGAATATATCCAAGGATATTTACGGGGCGATAGACGGAAAGATAGCACTCTACTCTACAGTACAACATCTTGACCATATGAAAGAGGTTAGCCGAATTATGGAGGATAGAGGTTATTCAACCATTATTGGGACAGGTGATCCCCGTATCAAATATCCCGGGCAGCTACTGGGCTGTAATTTCTCCGCCGGTGTCGAAGGGGCAGACGCCCATATTTACGTTGGAACCGGCATGTTTCATGCGATAGGTCTTTCTCTATCGTTAGAAAAAGAAGTATTGATTCTGGACCCCATCACGGGAGAATTTAACTCTACAACTGAAATAGCTGACAGGATGCTAAGAAAGCGGTTTGCAGCCATAGAGAGTATAAAAAAATCAGAAAAAATCGGTGTTATCGTATCTGCTAAACCCGGTCAACGACGTATTGAAATCGCTGAAAGTCTATGTGATTCCTGCAAGGGGAAGTGTACTCTGCTGGAATTCGATGAAGTAGAGCCAGCTCTTGTTGATTCATTCGGTTGGAAGGGGATGGTGAACACCGCATGTCCAAGGCTGGCGCTAGACGATTTTATCAGATTTAAAACTACGGTGGTAACTCCAGTAGAATTTTTAATTGCATTGGAAGAGCTAGATTGGAGTGATTGGAAAGTTGATGAGATCGAAGGAACACTCTAATCTTTCGAGCCTTCAAATTCTATCTTATTTCCTCTTTCTTTGTAAGTAGTAACTATCATCATACTTTTTACATCGTCGATACCTGGAAGATTTGATGCTTTTTTAATTATAAAGTTCTTCATGTTATCGTAGTCTTTGAACCGTGCTTTGACGAATAGGTCAAAATCTCCTGTAACCAAATATACGTCTTCGATGTTGTCATGTTGTGAAAGTTTTTCAGCAACTTCGTCTATCTCTTTAGTATTGACCTTTACGGCAATTATTGAACTGACTCCTCTTCCCTCGTAGTAGCTAGATATCACTTCTTCATATTCCTTGTTATTGTTGCTTTTTATACCCATGTTTATCAACTCTTTTAGTAATTGTAATACATCTTCTTATTTAAAGTGTGTTTTCGATCTCTTCCTGTATGTCCTTATAGACCTGCTGCAGAAGATTTTCGAAATCTTTATTCTCATACTCTACATATCTGCCGGACGCAATCTGAATTTTGGCTCGGAAAGACGATTCCACCTTGATAATCTCCATAGAACAGAGTGTTTCTTCCATCCAGATACCTCGATTATCCGAGTGAGAATTGACCATATATTTAAAACTTGCTCAACCGAGGCTATGGAGCAGCCACTAGGAATAGCATCAAAATAGGCGTTAAAGTGTTAACAATAGCATAAACGTACATCATTAGTAACACGATATTTAGAAAAGTAAATATACCCTATGAATTTAGTCTGCCGCATGAAAATCCGTACTGTCAAGAGAGATGGAGATGTTCTATGTATAGCTTGCAGTGGCAGTGAATATTTTGAACTTGAGAGCACGGATTGCGGCTAAGAGTTGAGAAAAAATGAAAAATATAATGCTCGCATTGATGACTGCGATCCTTTTGATAGCGCTGATAAGCGCGGGGTGTATGGAAAACGAATATGACGATATAGATTACATGGTCGTGACGGATATTTTGGGCCGGGAAGTAACGGTTCCGAAGGATGTTAATCGAATAGTAGGTGTAGCCTCCGGAGCAGTAAGGATGATATCTTACCTAGAAGCAACGGATTTGATAGTCGGTGTTGAAGATTTTGAGCACAGAGGTAAAATTTCACCATATCAATTCGCTAACCCCGAACTGTCGGAACTTCCAAACATAGGGCCTCAGCACGGAGGGGACGCCGAGATGATACTGGCACAGGAACCGGAGGTTATATTCTATTCCTGTTCTCAAGTTGACCCAGCCTCGGAGGAAAACATGGACAATTTACAAACAAAAACTGGAATTTCGGTTATAGCTATAGATCTGGGAGACCTCGATGCTAGAAAGGACGTATTCTACTCTTCACTAAGATTGATGGCGAAGATTCTCGACAAGGAAGAGAGAGCCGAAGAGATCATAGATTTCATCGATGAAATCCTTGAAGATCTGGATGAACGTAGTAAAAATATACCGGATTCCGAAAAGCCAACCGTGTACATCGGTGGAGTTGCACTTAGAGGCGTTCAAGATATATTATCGACAAGGGCAAGTTATCCTCCCTTCGAATATACCAATGCTAAAAACGTGGCCGGCGAGGTAGGAACCGGACACGCCTTCATAGATAAGGAACAGCTGCTTGAATGGGATCCTGACATACTATTCGTTGACACGGGTAGTTATGAAAACGTTATAGATGGTATAACCAACGATACCTCATATCAGATTCTCACAGCTGTTGAAACCGGGGATATCTACACGGTGTTACCGTACAATAGATACAATATTAATCATGCCACCGTGCTAGCAAATTCATACTACGTGGGTAGCATATTGTACCCAGAACAGTTCGCGGAGATAAACATCGAAAACAAAGCTGATTCCATTTACAATGAGATGATCGGAGCACCTGTTTACTCAGATATGGCTAGTATAACATACGGTTTCGAACGAGTGAAACTATGAACCGAATTTTGGCAGTGCTAAAAAATAAAGCGGTAAAGTCAAACGAGCCGTCAAAGGGATCTAATATACTTTCAGATTACGATACATACACTGCCAAAAAGATATCATTCATCGTCCTTTGTTCGGTCCTGGTTATATTTACAGCGATGATAGCCCTTACCCAGGGCTCTTACGGCCTAAGTATAAAGGAGGTATTTTTGGCACTTATCGGACGTGGTACTAGGATAACGCATACCGTAGTGTGGAATATCAGGATGGTGCGGATACTATCAGCCATATTTGCCGGGATCGGTTTGGCGGTTTCCGGTATGATAATGCAGAACATACTTCGGAACCCCCTGGCCTCGCCGTCAACCCTGGGTGTCTCTCACGCGGCCTCTTTCGGCGCTGCTTTTGCAATAGTAGCGTTTGGATCAGGGAGAATAAGCAGCCATGGCGGTAGCGCGGTAACCTTTACCATGCCATATCTCATCGCATTGAGTGCCTTCGGATTTTCCATGATATCAACCAGTGTGATAATACTTCTCACTCGGTTCAGGGATGCTACTTCGGAAACCCTGGTACTCGCCGGGGTTGCCATGGGCTCCTTGTTCACTGCCGGAGTTACTTCGCTTAGATACTTTGCACAAGACGAGGTACAGCTTTCAGCGATAATATTCTGGACCTTCGGAGATCTGGGGCGAACGGGTTGGACCACGGCAATGATAATAGCTATCGGATCCACTGTCGCCTCCATTTATTTTTTCTTGAATCGTTGGAAATACAATGCCATGAACGGTGGTGAAAATGTTGCACGTAGTCTGGGAATCAACACCGAGAAAGTAAGGATCATAGGTCTTATCGTGTCATCCATGATAACCGCATTGATAGTTTCCTTCGTGGGAATCATCGGTTTCGTAGGCCTGGTGGTACCGCATATGGCTCGGAAAGTCATAGGCAATGATTCACGATTTCTGATCCCGGCTTCCTGTGCTGTAGGTGCACTTTTACTTTTAGTTTCGGACACCTTTGCAAGAACGTTGATCTCGCCAATCGTACTTCCTGTGGGTATACTAACTTCCTTCTTAGGGGCACCCATGTTCATTTACTTAATACTCAAAGGGAGGCATAACTGGTGAGTTTGGTCAGCATAAAGGATATGTCCTTCTCTTATGGCGATATCGATGCACTCAAAGATGTTTCTCTATCCTTCAACAAAGGCAAACTAGTCGGAATTATCGGTGCTAACGGCTCCGGAAAGAGTACATTGATCAAGTGTCTTTGTGGATTGTTAGAAATAGACGCAGGGCACATGACCTTTGAGGGAAGAAATCTATCTACGATACCGAAAAGAGAACTTGCCACACAGATAGGATATGTTCCCCAGATACAGGAAAAAACTTCGCCCAGTACCGTTTTTGATACCGTTCTCATGGGAAGGATCCCGCACTTAACATGGGCCCCGACTGAGAAAGACTTGGAGGTCGTGATTGGAGCTATGGATACAATGGAGATAAGCGAGCTTTCGCTAAGAGATATACACGAACTCAGTGGGGGACAGCGACAGAGAGTATTCATCGCCAGAGCAATGGCTCAGGAGCCTAAAGTTCTATGTCTTGACGAACCTACCAGTAATCTTGATATAAAACATCAATTGGGCTTGATGCGCACCATCAGGGATATAACTCGTGAAAAGAGAATGCTTGCGTTGATGGCCGTGCACGACTTGAATATAGCGTCACAATACTGTGACAGTCTGGTTATTCTTAAAGAGGGGGGTGTCTTTATGGAAGGCGAACCGAATGAAGCACTCAGTAAAAACAATATAAAGAATGCCTTTGGTATCGATGTAGCCATACACAAGCATGGAGATTATATGCACATAGTTCCTGTGGAAGATAAGAATGTAGAATTCTTCGAAAATTAAGATTTAGTGCAGTGCCGAACCGCCATTGACCCCGATCACTTCACCAACAACATAGGAGCCCATATCCGATGCAAGGAAAAGTGCTGCATTGGCTATGTCCTCCGGAGTACCGATCCGTTTTATAGGGATACTTTCAGCCCTTTCTTTACGTTGTTCTTCCGTATACCCTGCGATGATATCTGTATCGATAGTACCGGGAGCGATGGAGTTCACCGTTATACCTTCGGGAGCCAATTCCAGTGCCAGGGCCCTGGTAAAGCCGATCAAAGAGGCTTTGCTAGCCACATAAGCGGTACCGTGTGTAGAACCCTTAAAGGCAAGCTGAGATGATAGATTGATTATTCGACCGCGATCCGATTTTTTCAGATGCGGTAACGCGAATTTGCTGAGTAAAAAGGCACCACGTACGTTAACATCCATGGTACGATCGTAATCTTCAATGGAAGATTCTTCCAGATCTTTACGGATGTAGATGCCGGCGTTGTTCACCAATACGTCGATACCACCATACTCATCCACAAAATCGTTGACTATTTTCTTGGCATCTTTTTGCTTTCCTACATCGCCCTTAAGAAGTAATCCATCTGATAGTTCGTTAACTTCATCAAGAACTTCCTGTGCTTCGTCGTTGCTAGTCACATAATTTATTCCGACGAAAGCACCTTCTCTTGCGAACTTAGTAGCAATCCCCCTACCTATTCCTCTGGATGCTCCGGAAATCAGTACCCGCCTTCCATTTAGCATATTGTTCACCAAGGTCTACGTCTTTGACGCTGTTTACGCATATAATAAAAGAAACCTGCAACAGCTACACCAACGACAGCTAGGCTTATCGGTAGCGTGTATCGGCTGAGAGTTCCCTCGCCGGTAATGTAGAATGTACGGGTCAGGATCATTTCGTCCTTTACAAAAGAATCTGTATCTCTGAAGCCATAATCTACCCATATCTCAAGGGTATGCTCACCGCTATCCAAATTTTCTCTAGACCAGTTAATTACAACACGCTTGGTTTCACCCGGTCCAAGGGTTGATATAATATGGCTGCCTCTAAGATCACTATCTACGAAAACCCCTACTTTAACTCTATTGAGCTGCATATCTGTAGGATTTGTAACATCAACTTCAACTGTTCCTGGCTTAAGAGCCTTTATTTCAAGTGTGCTTTCGCCATATCTTACCTCTTCAAAGTCTGAGCAAAAACCTCTGAATAGAATAGTCATCTCTCCAACGCGTCTAGCGGTAACATTGATCGTAAAAATATTTGTAGTATTTGATCTAGCGGAATTAGGAGATATCTGAAGATTCGACACCTCGGGGATCTCTATACTCCAATTAAACGACCTTTGACTAAATGAACCACCAACCTCTATTTCATAGCTAAATGTTTCATTGACAAAAATCTCTTGAGGTCCGGAAACATTTATTTCGACACCGGCCTGTCTAGGTGTGGCTTCTACAGAATACATAGATGAAAGCAAGGTGATAGCCATTATAACGAACACCGTTATTTTTAGGCATCTAGAGAGGTTAAGCATATTATAACCACCTCCTCTTTTTGACTATGTAGAAGCCGCCGATTATAGCGACTATAACTAATGCTGCCCATTGACCGGTACTCACTCTGAAAATTTGTTCTTCAAGGGATAGATCTTCTCCTAATATTCTAAATCCAGTCAGGTCAGAAGTTATTGTTGGTGAAAGTATCTCGAACTCCTCTGTTGAAGATACTGAAGGATCTCCTTGTGATACCGCTTCTAATTTTACGGTTAACCTAGCACCCGGCCTAGACGTTGTAGCTCTCATTGTTATTGTTACTTCGCCTACACCACCATCGGTTATAGATTCTGTTCTATTAGTAACAGACACATCCCAACCATTTGCCTTCAAGTAATCTTTATTCAGTATATCTATATCGTAGATATCATCGCCATTGCCGGTGTTTTCTATACCTACTATATAAGTTACGACTCCTCGATCGAGATTTTTATCGGCTTCGGTGTCTATTCTAACACCGTAATGTTGAATCACACTGATCGGTAGTTTCATACTGTCTTGCTTGATTGAATTCACAGACTCTGCTACGAAGTTTATTGGAGGGTGATTTACCGATGCATTTTCATCCAAATCAACGCTCACTTCTACTTCAACGGTTTCACCCGCAGGTACCTTCAATCTCGTTGGCTCGAACTCTAGAGGCCATATTGCAGTCGGAGCTGAGAATTCGTACTCATCTTCGGAGTTTCCCGTATTTTCAACAGGCACTCTGAATACAAGAGTTTTTCCTGGCTTTGTTTCACGTTCTTCTACATCGTGTAGTCTGACACCATAAGTAGCGACTCTTTCAAGATTAATATTTAGCTCCATGCTGTATCTTAAGTCTAATTCCCGTTCATACCTGTAAGTAGTATCTACATTATTCTCGAGAACTATTATCGAAGCTATTATTTCATATCTTCCCGACGGAAGTATCAACTCATAATTTCCATCCTCCCCAGCGGCAAATTCTGTTTGGCCTTCATAATCTAGTGAAGTTATAGTTATCTCTGCAGGTACTCCTTCACCGTCTTTTCTTACCACTCCACTTAGTATACTCGCATCTCTTAAGGAAATATCAAGATGGTGATCCTCTTCAGGCATAAGGAACTCATACATCTCAGCATGCAATCCTTTAGGACCGGTGTAATATGTATAAACCGTGTAAAGTCCGTGAGAGATATCTAGTTCGAAATTACCTTGTGCATCAGTAGTTGTCGATGTCGATATTGCTTCAGGACTGTTTTCTGTGAATTCTACTACAATGTTGCCAACTCCCTCGCCTTCAATTTCGACGCTTCCTGTAAGTGTCGGATGTATTAAATCACGTTCCATCTGAATGGCGGGCGAGGTTGACGTTACCATATCGTAGGTCTGTGAATATGTGTACAAAACATTCCGTAATACACCGTCAATACGTTCCATCATTTCATACTCAATATAAACTTCATAATTACCTACCGGAAGAAGGATGCTAAACCTTCCTTCTGTATCTGTAGTTCTATTGAATAGATGACCGGTGTCTAAGTTAAGTATCCAAACAGGTATATCGCTATATTCTTCGTTTTCGTAGGTTACGAAAGGAGAGAAGGTAAGTCCTTCTTCTAAAACTATCTCGAGTTCGGCCGGATCTGATACTTGTAGATTAGACATATTGACAATCTTTTCGTTCTCGTTTGCGGCCCAGAGCACATATGCTCCTGGTTTAAGGTATAGTTCTCCGGTTTCATTTATAAAGATACTTTTTGTTTCAGGTCCAATAAATTCCATCTCTGCAGAAACGTGATCTCCTTCAACGTCATTTAGTTCGATCTTAATTTCTACTCTGTAATCTACATCTATATCTATTTCGTCTACAGATTCTCCGGGTATTATCGAGATGTTTTTTACGAAGGAATACAATTCGCCCTCAGAAGGTGAATGATCTATCACCATCCTGTAATCGCCGGGTTGTATATCTGCACTATAACCACTACCTGATATCGTAGTTTCCTTTCTTATTGCACCGTTTCCTATATATTCAAAAATAAGAGGTAGCTCCTCAGGCATTTTGTGGAAATAATTGATCGAGCCGGCAACAGTTAAATTCCGTGCCCTAAGAGATATTTCATCTTCTATTTCTCTGTCCGGGTGATAGCTGATCTCCTTAGAAAGGTATCCTTGAGCTTCGAATGTAAGAGTAGTAGTTTCGTCCCTTGGAACAACAACCCTGTAGTCACCTTCTCGACCTGTTCTTATGGTCACTGAAATTTGGTCTTGGAATGATAGTATCACAGATGCAGGGATCCCCGTGTCTTCACTATCCACCAGTTCTCGATAAACGTTTCCTTCGAGTGTTCTACCTAGTTTAGGTTTGATATCGAGATCCATATTGTTGTGGACGGTGATAATAGACCTGTGTACAGTGGTGATCTCAGTAGTAGCTTTCCATCCATATACGGTATATTTACCTTCCGGCAGAATGACAGAAAAATCACCGTCAGGATTTGTTGGAACCATGATCTGTGATTCATCCTTTGAAAACAGTATGGCAAAACCTTCTAAGGAATCACCTTCGTGCTCTACGTTACCACTTACTCGATATGCTTTATTGAAATTAGCATTTATCTCAGGATCACTAGAAGGTATTATAGTCCTGTCCATGAAAGCATATCTTTCTTCGTTCTTATGATATGTTCCATAGATCATATATTCTCCATAGGGTACCTTAATGGCATAATTTCCTTCACTGTCTGATGTTGCCGTAAGTGCAACAGCCACTTCTGTAGATGTAAATGTTAGTCGTTGATATGGAATAGGTCGACCGGAAAGTCTGGTTTGACCCCATATTTTAACGGCCTTTGACAATGTGAGGTTAAGTTGAAATTCCTCATTATTGTCGAGCTCTATTGTAATTCGACCCGTACTCAATGTATAATTTTCATTAGTTACACCGATACTATATTTGCCAGGTATAAGGTGAGGTATGGTATAGTTACCTTCGTCATCCATAACTGTTGTGAATGCCTTGTCTGTTTGAATATGTCTTGCTTCGACTTCTACACTTTCCTCGACATCATCGAATGTTGCCTTGCCGTAAATCGAACCGGTAGACACCCTGATATCATTCGTTACCATGTCTCCCTGTTCTACAGTAATATCTCTTGCAGTTGTCGCACCTTCTACATCTGTTGTAATCGTGTATATACCCGGTACCAGGTTTGCAAATTCGTAAAATCCGTCAGTCGGCCCTGAATAAAGCTCGAGATCGAGGTGCTGATTAACCACCGTGACGTTAGCCGGCACTAAGGTATCGTTCTGAGGGGAGTATTCGTTGGTTCCGTCTATATCTATGAACACATTACCACTTATCGAACCAGTCGCTACTTCGATGTTTTTCTCGATCAAATAATCCCATTTACCGTCACCTGTTCTATCGACGCGCTTTCTCATGGCTTGTTCCCGGCTAACATTGAAGGAAGACATACCAAGATTGATAGCTTCCATTTGATGTAGCATGTTGTCTTCGCCGCCTGTGGATGCCACTAACGTGAGTTCACCGAAAGGAGCATAGGTCCTATAGTGTCCTTCTTCGTCTGTAAAAACGGTACCGTGTGGGGTTCCTGTTTCATCTATTATGGTTATCCTGGCTCCCGATATCGGTTCACCTTCTTCCGTTTCTACGGTTCCTCTTACTATGGCACCATGATAGTACTCTAGATACACGACTCCTTGTCGAAGATATGTAGTGGGACTCATATCTACAGTACCTTCGCCGGCTTCGTGATATTCTATCGCTTCCTGGAATGAAATTGCCCTCCATTCGTCAGGATGGTTACGCACCTCTTCTTCAGGATAAGGGTTGTAATATGCTGTTCTGTATGACAATCTGAAATTGTTGAGATTCCAGCCAGGCATAGGCTGTAATTCTTGATTTTCAACTGTAGGTATACTTTCTTCCTCTCCGACCCAGTGGCCTGCATATCCTACAAATATACGATAAAGCATCGAGTTATAGAACATGGGTTTGTAGTCTATTCCATAGTCTACTATATTGACTCCAGGTGGTATTGCCTCTGGATCTTCATAATGATTTCCCTGCTCGTCGACCAATGTAATTGTATAAAAATCATAAGGCGAACGCATTCCACCTTCTTCGTCTATTCTGTGGTCCGATAATTTGGCAGGAGCATAGAAAATTCCAGTCTGTCTTCCTGAGAATGGGAACAATCTGGTATCAACCGCGAGATACTGTATCATTTTATCTTGTTCTTTAGTAAGATCATAATATAGTTCTACTAGTGTTTCATGCTCTTCATAAGATAGTAACCCCATGGTTCTAGCATATTTAAGATTACCATTCGAAATGTCGTCTGCTCTTGGATGATACCTATCTGGGTTTGAAAGAACTTCTTCCCTATATGAACCGGGATCTACTAAAGCATGCTCCAAGTCAGATGATTTTTCCTCACCGATATGTCTCTCTAAAATGTTTCTAACTTCTCCTTCTAAAGCACCATCCTTACTAAACGGCTCTTCAAGTATACGCACGATAAGCAGTGAAATCACCTCTGATTCATTCTGTGCCATCAGTACGTTACCGGCAAGTCGGTGTCCCCAAAGGAAATTGTCTGCTACGGTGGGTGTTTTGCCTCGTTGTACACATTCGAAACCGTAATCCCACCAGCTTAAGAAGGCAGGACGTTTCTCGGGTGGCAAATGATCATTCTGTTCTTTCAACCAATCCCATGAAGCAGGCCAGTAATCCGTCGGTTTGTCTACACCATATCCAAATGCTCCAAGATGCCATACTTCGCCGGTGGTTTCATTATAATCATCCGGTTTAAGGAAGGAAGGCAATGATCTGTGTACCTGTCTGTCATATTCACGTTTACTTTCAAAGGGTATCCCTGCATCGAAAGCGGACAGCACATTAGGCATCAAAAGTAAAAAGACTATGAACAAAACAGATAGTACATGTGTAACGGTAACTCCTCTTTTGAGTGCACCGAAAAAGTCACCTCTGAAATTTTTAAATCTTCTGGCAATGTTCTGGAAATTACTCTTATCAATAAGTAAAGCGATTATCCATCCTGCAGTCAGTGCAAAAGCCGGTGAACCGTTGAAAATGAACCTCGCTGCAGATATGGCCATGTAAATTGCAAAAGCCGTCCATATCAAAATGAAGAGGAATTGAGTGTCCCATCTCCCCTTCAAGTGCCATATTGCAAAAACAATACCTATGATTGATAAGAAAAAGGTAACAGGTCCAAATGAAAGTACCAGATTACTAAATTCCGGAGCCTGAGCTTCTGCAATGGTCTCTGTAGTTTTCTTCTGAGTGAAGTAACCCGCACCTGATGTTATAGCTTCCAATAACATCGGGTTTACAAATATTGAATAAAGTAGAATTCCGACTACTGCAACAGCCATTATTGAAAATATGAAAACCCATGGATAATCTCTGCTAACCGTAAGGATCATTCCGCCTAACAAACCACCTATTATTATCAGTAAAGGCACGTCAAACCATGTGCCTATGCCATGGGGGAGATTCGTCCCGACATTTGCAGATAGATAATATGGTGCGGCAAGGGTGACACTGATGATCAGAGATATCATAACGCATGCAGTTACACCCAAAGAATCTCTGTAACGTACTCTATCCAGGAAAAGTTGTACATAGTAATAAGTTAATACGATAATCACTACATAGGCCCAACCCTGCCAGCTTAGTGCAACGGTAGCGAAGCACATACCAGCCATCGCCGCATAAAGCAGCGGTTTTTTATTTTGTTGTATGAATGTTGAAACACCCTTCTTGATTAAATCCCTATCTCCCCAGCTTTCAACCCATGACACATCGTCCGGTATCCCTTTCAAAGCCTTCATGAGGAAATAGAAGCCCCCTATAGCAAAGAAAAGATAAAGAGCGTCGTGGTCACCATTACCTATAGGACTTCTTTGAAGATGTCCCGCACTTATGGCTAATAGAAACGCAGCTGCCATACCTGCTTTTTTTCCGAATATGTCACGCCCTACAAGATATACGGGGAAAACGGTGAGTGCACCCCAAAAAGGAGTGGATAGTATGAACGAATAGTGAAGGCTGGTTGTAAAGTCTCCTATGAAAGGTGTGATCAAATAGGCTGAAAGGACTGTTGTCCAACCATACATGGGAGGTCTAGGATTTCGAACTCCCATGGGATAATTGATCATGGGGTCGAAAAGTAGATGTCTATTATTGTTAGCGATATATTCAACTATACGCTCATAATAATATGCGTCGGAACCACCTGTGATCATAAAAGGTGTTCCGTACTTAGTCGACATCTCTAACGCAAAATAGCTCCGTATAAAGAAAGCGATAACGAATAAACCCGTTAGGCAAATGAAAGTACTCCATCTATCTTCGAGTATCGTCGTCCTATTATCCGGGATTGCGTTTTCGTCTTTTTTCTTCGATTGAAAAGGTAGCCTTAACTTCATTATTCTTCACCTGAACAAATGTAATCAAACTGATGATACCTTCTTATATTTATAGATTGCCTGGCAAATGGCAACATATTGACACATTAATCACTTATAATATATTGGTCTAATAGGTCTTTTGCTTTTTCTCGTCCATCTTGATGTTTCTTCAAAAATGCATTTACCTTTTCAATAAGCTGCGCTTTGCACTCGCCGCATAGTATATCTCCCATCCGGCATTTTTTTGCAATTTTCTCCACTTCCTCGTCGTTTTCTTCAAAGATAAAATACCTATAATTCTGTATAGCGCAAATGTCTGGATTTCCTCCTTTTTCTCGTTGTTCCTTGGCAGATATACAACCTCCTGTGAATGCATTAGACAGTTTTGATTTAACATCCTTTGGAGTATCTGTTGTGAATATAGTGGTCTTGGGAATGCTGGCAGACATCTTGCCGGTCCCGTCTAGGGAAGGAGCGAGTTTGTTGTGGAGAAGAGCCGGTTTAAAATATCCTATGGTATTCGCGATATCTCTTGTCAATCGGAAGTGCGGATCTTGGTCGATACCACATGGTATCACCACCGGAACATCCTTGCCTTCTAATTCTGTAGGTAGAAAACATGGTGCCGATTGTATGGATGTATAGAATATACTACCGACATTTGTGGAGTTGTCAAAACCGAACACTGCTTTCACATTAGAGAAATTGAGTCGTTTAGCTACTTTGAGTGCGATGGGATAAATTGTATTGATGTAATCCGTATCTATGAATATATGGGTTTTTTCAGGATCGAAGCCTAGAGCGATAACATCTAATGCGTTCTCCAATGCGAAAGAATGTGTTTTCTCTAGTTCCATATCAAAATTGAAGAGGAATTTTTCATCGTCTGTCAACTGAAAGTAAAGGTCGACTCCGAATTTATCCTGTAACCATTTGGCAAATATCCAAGGCATAAGATGTCCGACATGAGTATGTCCCGAGGGTCCCCGTCCGGTATACATAGCGAATCTGTTACCCTTTTCATACTGATCTAGGATCCAGTTAAAATCTCTGTGGGAATAAAATATCTCTCGTCGTAGCATAAAATGGACTTCTCCTACTATATTTTCGATACGATCCTGGAGTGTTTTATCTATGCGGCTGGTGCCGAACCTCTTTATCAGATCATCGTAATCTATATTTCCACTCACTTCCCAAGGAGTGAGTACATATCCTTCATCGGCGTCCATGTTATAACGGATTATGTTCTATTATTTAAAAACCTATTCATTCTACTTACGCCTTCCCCCTACATAATTACTTAAATATACCTGGCATATTCTGATAACATGCGTCGTAATTCACATTTAGTCGGTGGGATGATCTTTGGAATAACGGCCTTTCTTATATTAGAATCCCTTCGAAAAATCTCTCTGCCTTCCCCATCCTGGATAATTGGAACATCTTTGAGCCATATCGGTCATCTTTTCATATTGTTTTTATCATCTGCCGTAGGCGGCCTACTTCCGGATATTATGGATCCTGCCTATTCAAGGAGACACCGTCGATTTGCCCATAGCGGGGTGACCGGTTTTATAATTATCGTTGTGATCATAATCACACTCATTTATCTCGTGTCAGACATCAGATTAGAATTGTTGTTCATATACTATTTTGCATGGGGATATGTTTCCCATTTAGTCTTAGATCGGTGGTAGCAGAGCTACAGCTAAACAGTGTTGTTGATTTGAAAAATAAAGCAACACATACGCAGACCTATCTGATGACCAATCCAACATTGAGCAATAGTCCGAACGTTAGTAGCCGTGGGCTGAATACGTCGCCGAAGCTTCGTACTTACACCCCAGGCTCTATCAAACCCGTCTTCTACGGGAGTTCTTAGGTGTCTCGTTTCAGGGTTGGCTTCAGGCTTAGATGCTTTCAGCCTTTATCCAAATACAGCGTGGCTACCCAGCAGTGCCCTACCGGACAACTGGTAAACTAGTGGCTGCGAAGCCCTGTTCCTCTCGTACTAAGGGCTCCTTACCCTCAGACACCAAAACAATCTTACTAAAAAGCAACAAACCTGGCTCACGACGGTCTAAACCCAGCTCAC
>SKVC01000078.1 GCA_007129655.1 Thermoplasmata archaeon | reverse complement strand
TATTATACGACGATGACACATATATCCTACTTAAATGTTTGGCTCACTAGATCCCAAAAAGACCGAGTATAATGCGTTCCCAACCCATCAGAAATAATATTATTGGGAATATTATGCAACCCATCAGATGTACTCTTTTAATACCGTAAAGAGGAGGAACCAAACCGATGCAGGTAGCTATCGTTCCTACCAGTAGACCCAAGGGACCGGAGAAAATGAATATCATGATCACCAAGAAGATTATTATCCCCTTGGATATACTCGAATACTCCACCTTTTTGTGTATCCCGGACAGGAGCTTACCGAAGTAAAGTGTCAAGAAAAAAGCTACCGCCGAAGCGAGTATCACAGAATAGAGTAAAAGTGCCATCAGCCATGGCATCTGAGTCAGATGGATCCAGCCTTCTATATTTTCTTGATTTATCTGAAGTACGGACTGCATGGCACCGCTCCTGGCTCTCATGATCACAAAGAGTGCTACCAGCGTGAATATTGCACAGCTAGTATCTACCGCCGATACGGCCATTATATATTCTCGACCCTGAACTTCCTCGTCATCATCGTCGGATGTGAATACCTTAGTAACCGCAGTAGCGGCCGCTGCCGTTATTCCCGGCAACCAGCCGACCATTCCACCTGAGATCGTCCCGGACACGACGGCTCTTAACTGGTTCTTGCCGTCTAGCTTCACCTCCACTCCGTCAAGTATCTGGTCCGGTATAACGGGACTATCCATCAGGCTTACAAGCAGATTAGAAATACCGAATAGCCCGGTAAATAACGGAAAGAACATCAAAGTAGCCGGCGATACTCCCGACTGTTTGAACGGGAACCAATGCCCTGCGTAAAGGCCGGTTGGAGCTAGTAATATAAGACCTAAAAAACCTGCCAAGAAAAAAATTCCAATGGCCATCAACTTCGGTTTAACCTCTAATATACTTCTGCCTTCTTGAAACACTAATAGAGCCACTACTGAGAATAATATCAATGCGATCCAGGGTGTCAGATGGACATACAAATCTACAGGTGGCCCCATGATCAAACGTGCCGGAACAACAAGTATCAGTGCTAATATGGCAGCGCCTAAACTACCCCATGCACTGGCAAGTATAGCTTCGTAACCGTTTCCCTCCAACACCATCTTATGTGCCGGAAGTACGGAAAGAGCCGTTTCACCTTCCGGTGCACCCAGGTAAGTACTCGGTATGAAGTTAAGAAAGGTATGAGACACCATACAGCCCATAACCATGGTTGATATTATGGCCAGAACCTGAGGTATAGTAGGTGAATATCCCTCTAATACATGTATGAAAAAAATTATCAGGGTACCCTGAGAGGTAACTATAAGAAATGAAATCGTGTTTACATGAACTCCCGGGATCAGACCCGTAATTATACCAAGTCCTATACCTGCGAAGGTGAATATCGTTGCCAGTATCAGTAGTGTTATGGGGTTCAAGGAACTGCCGATTGCAGGATATATTTAAAGTTTATTCCCACTCTATAGTTCCCGGAGGTTTGTCTGTGATATCGTAAACCACACGATTCACATCGTTTTTCATCGTGTTGGTTATGCGAACGGATATTTTTTCTAACACTTCTATCGGAATACTGGAAAACCGTGCACTCATTGCATCTAATGAACTAACGGCCCGTACCGCTATCGTGTTTCCGTATGCCCTCTTATCTCCCTGAACACCCACGGTCTTAACTGGTAAAAGCACTGCAAAATACTGCCACGGTAATTCAATTATACCTTTGGAAGCGGCGGCTTCTAGTTCCTCTTCAACTATTGAACACGCCTCCCTTACCATCTCAGTTCTTTCGGGAGTAGCTTCGCCGATAACGCGTATAGCTAATCCAGGCCCTGGAAATGGTTGTCTTTCTGATGTAAGTAAATCCAACTCACGAGCCACGGTTCTTACCTCGTCTTTGTATAGGTCTCTTAGAGGTTCGATCAGTTTTAGATTCATTATATCCGGTAAACCTCCTACATTGTGATGAGATTTTATGGTTTCACGAACACCATCTCCACTCTCTATCCAATCCGGAGCTATGGTTCCCTGTACTAAATAATCGGCGCCGAATTTTTCTGCCTCTCTTTCAAAGACTTCTATGAATTTATTACCGATTATCTTTCTCTTCTCCTCTGGATCTATCACACCAACCATGGCCTCGTAAAATTCTTCCCTGGCATCTATTATCTTGTGATTTATCCCGATCTCTGAGAAGAGTTCATCCATCTGCTGGGTTTCGCCTTTTCTCATGTATCCGGTATCAACGTAGATCGCCAGAAGTCTCGACCCCATGGCTTTACCTACCAGTACGGCAGCGACCGTGCTGTCGACACCGCCGCTACAGCCGACGACCGCCTTATCTTGTATTTCACTGATATCCGAAATCTGTTCTTCTATGAAGCTTTTAGGGTCGAACATACATCTCACATTCCTAGTTCTTTCTCTATTTCGCCTGCATCTTTGACTACTTTATCTCCCCACTGAGACCGGTACTTAACTAATCGCTCTCGGATCTCGGGATCGTTTATCGCAAGTATCTCTGCTGCTAGCAGGGCTGCGTTATCCCCTCTATCCAATCCTACAGCGGCCACAGGGATACCCGGAGGCATCTGTAATATGGACAATATTGAATCCATGTTCACCTTTCCGCTGACGGGAACACCGATGACGGGTTTCGTAGTATGAGATGCTACCACACCCGGCAGTGCCGCTGAGAGACCGGCGATGGTTATGAATACTTCCGCTCCCGTACACAATTTTTTAGTTCTTTCCGGTGCTCGATGTGCCGACGATACAGTTATCTGATAATCGATATCTAGTTCTTTGAGTACCTTCACTGCTTTTTCTCCGACTTTCTTGTCGCTTTTACTTCCGAGTATTATTTTTACTTGCATAATAGGGGTAAGAAAAAAGGATAAAAATAGTTTTTGGAAGACCGTTCAGGTCTTCATTATTGCAGCCAGGAATATAACGAGTGCTATAACGGCACCAATTATGAAAGCTCCAATTACCTCTACAGCTATCCAAACGGTAGCTTCAAAGGGGTAATTAAATTCGATCATTTCCTGAGCATGGATCAGCCAGGTAAACAACCCCGCCAATATGCCTACAATTGCCAGCACAATCCCTACGATACGGCTTTTACCTCTTCCGAAGTAAGCTGTAAAAAGTCCGGTCAGTAACAGGCCTAGCCCCATGGTAAGGAGCAATATCGTCAGAAATTGAAACATCTCTAGTTGCATTTTTTTTCCTCCTAAAATTCTATTCCAGTTAGTGTTTTCGTGTCCTCGACTCCATCGATGGAGCGTATCTTATCTACGACCACCTGGCCGAGGGTATTAAAGTTTTCAGCACGTATCTTGGCGATGATATCGAATTCCCCAAAAAGAGAGTAAACCTCTTCCACTTCCGGTAGTTTCTCTAATATCTTGTATACTTCCCGTTCGGTTATGGGGGCGGTTTTTATCAGTACAAATCCTATCGCCATTTGCTTCACCTATACCGTGTAAACATTTAAAGGATATAAATATTTTGGACAGTTCAGTCCTTAGTTGATCTCTGTCAATTCTTTATCGGCGTCGGTGAGTAATTCGTAGCCATCCTCGGTAACCACTATATCGTCCTCGATCCTTACGCCACCGTATTCAGGGATGTATATGCCTGGTTCAACAGTATACACCATATTTGCTTCAAGGGTTATGTCCAAGCTGGGGGATAATCCTGAGCCGTCATGCACTGAAAGTCCTATGCTATGGCCGAGCCCGTGGGTAAACTTCCCTCTGAATTCAGTGGAATCGATCAATTGGGCAGCTTTACTATGCACATCCGAACCCTTTGCACCGGATTTTATGACATCTAGGGCCGCCTTTTGTGCATTTAGAACTGTGTTGTATATCCTTTTCTGTTTACCCGTGGCCTTTCCTATGACATAAGTGCGAGTAATATCAGAACGATATCGCTTGTAAAGAGCTCCAAAATCTAATACTACGAAATCTCCCTTTTCCAGCTCTTTTTCTCCGGCGGTATAATGGGGTTCTGCCGAGTTAGGACCGCTAGAAGCTATTATCTCGAAGGCGTCTCCGGTCGCCCCGAGTTTTTTCATACGATACGATATCTCGGCGGCCAATTCGTACTCCTTGATCCCGGGTTCGATGAAACCGACTATATCTTCAGCTACATGAGATGCGATATCACATGCTTTACGGAGTCTTTTCAATTCCTCTTCATCCTTTATATTTCTCGCTTCTATCACTGCATCGGATATATCGATTATCTCCGCATCTGTAGCTTTTTTAATATTCTTATATGCGTAATATGTCAATTCAGTACTGTTAACGCCGATACGCCCCATATCGTCGAGGTTTTTATTTAGCCAGGACTCCCTTTCATCTTTTTTCATTATAGCGGTAACTGGCATGCCTGCCTTCTTTGCACTTTCCTCCTCAAGTCTAGATGTGAGTATCTCTCCGGTATTATCCGGATAGAGCATAACTGCACTACCCTCAAATTCGCCTTCTATCAATCCGGTAACATAGTAAAATGTTAGATCGATATGGGGTTTCGTAGAGTTATAGAGTATTATTCCGTCAAGCTCCTCTTCAACACAATCAAATATTCTTTCGATCCTTTCTTTCATGATATCATCATTCCATATCATATACAACTATTTAATCTTCACCACTCTGGTTCCACCCACATGATCTCCTATCCTCTTCCTCTCGGGACCGGACATCATAAGTATCAAACTTACAAAGTAAAAGAACAGCAAAATATCCGCGTACCTTACCGAGTTCCTTGCTGCACTTTCGATGAAGGTCAATTTCTTGAAATCGTCGGACATCACCCGCAATCCAAAAAGGGCCTTGCCTATGGTGGTACCGAACAACCACTCTGAGATGGTGAAATATAGAAATTGTATAGAGATGATAAGGGAGAAAAGAGCTAGAAATAGCGATTGATATTCATAGATGGCGGTATAATCGGGGATAGATATGTATAGGTAAAGTATCGGCACGAGTATAGGTACTGTTATCAAAAAAACGTCCACGAGATAAGCGGCCATCCTACGCATGATGCTTGAAAATTTATCGTTCATATTCTTTTTTATGTTATTTACCATCAATTTAGAAGTGTAATACGCTTTTTGAGCCGATGATAGAGAGGGATCATGTTTAGATTCTAAAAGGTTTACATAATCCTTTATCACCATAGGGTGGAGCCCGAGTTTTATCATGATCTCCACACCGGGATTGATCCCGGATTTTTCAGTCCGTTCGAACAATCTAGCCACCTTATTTAACTCGATATCCACAGAATAAATCGCGTTCCCTATACTTTCTCGGTAATGGCCTGAACGCAGTAATTTTAAACTTTCGTCCAAGGGATCTTCTGCTATGGTCGACGGATACTTAAAGTAGTAAAATGCAACCAGAGGGACAGCGGCCATCAATCCGGATAGATATACCAAGTCCATGGCACCGGCTCCGCCTATGGAACCGAACACTCCTTCTTGTACAAGTAACGGTATACGAACCAAATCCGCACCGATCAGAGTTCCTAAAACGGATACCGAATACGAGTAAGGTATCCTAGTTTGACCGCTTTTTTCGAAGACGAATGCAAGACCGATGCCAAAGGCAGAAGGTAGTAAAAAATATGGAAACTCCGCGATTATGCCCATGGCGGGCTCGAATCTTGTGATATAAAATGATATTATAGATATGATCGCTACACCTATGGAGATCTTAATCAGATTTAATTTTTTTTTGTATATCAGACTCCCACATACGATAAGCGGTATAACCGCTCCTCCTAGATTGATATTCAATAGGGCACTTCTAGCTACCACGACAGGAATATCTGTTATTATTCCAAAAAATGAACCCACCAAGATCATCCCTACTTCCGGCCCTCCGAATCCTGTTGAACGCAGGAATTCCCTCTTATGCATATATGCAATGAATAATCCTGCCGCCAATACCGGCAGCATACTTATGAAGGTGGTTCCCGCCAGTATATCTGATAACATCAAATAAGCATCCTAAGATTTAACGTATGGTATCGAGTGAGAACGAACCCATGGTGATCCCGCTCTTACTGTGTGAATACTTGACCCACTGCCTAGTTTGGACGTCTCCCAATCCTTCGACACGCAGAT
Source organism: Thermoplasmata archaeon (assembly GCA_007129655.1). Taxonomy (GTDB): domain Archaea; phylum Thermoplasmatota; class Thermoplasmata; order Halarchaeoplasmatales; family Halarchaeoplasmataceae; genus Haladaptatiplasma. The sequence continues at coordinate 2,015 of SKVC01000078.1, read as the reverse complement.
AGGTCTGCAGTTGTTGGAACTTGAATTCTAGTTGTCCGTCCATCATATGTCCTAGCATAGATATGTCCTGTTCACTGTGCATACCCTTCTCCAATGTGTAAAGCGCAACTGCCTGGTCCCTTCTCCTTCTACCTGCGAAAGGCTGTAGTGTTCTAAAGGTAGTAGTAGTATCCAAGTATGCGATTATAGTTGAAACCGATTCGAATGCAAGACGATAGTATCTGTGTTTTTTCATTATCTCTCTAGCAAACTTTTCTACCGCCTCCGTGATAGCACTAACGTCAGACTGTTCATCTATGAATTTGATGAAATCTTTATCCTTTTCGTCCTCTCTTACTTCGCCCATACTGACTGAATAAGCATCGACGTAATAGATTAGACCACGCATCTCATAGTCCTGATAAGTCGGAAGTACGAATTTCATCTCCTGCCTCACCGCAGCTATGGTTTTATCCGTGATCACCCATATTGCAGGAACACCTTTTTCTAGCCCCTCAGCTATGAAGGAATTGATCATCACACGTTTTCCGACGTGAGGCGGTCCGTATATTGAGAGGTTTGAACCCAATGGGAAACCACCCAGCAGAAGATCGTCCAATCGGGAGGTACCTGTTTTTGCTTTTTCCTGTTCTATCTCTTGTAAAATCTCTTCCTTCCTCTCCTCCAACTCTTCATCTATCAATTCGTCCTCTCTAGCCCTGAGTTCCCTCTCTTTCTGCTCCATATAGCTAACTTTAGCTTTCAGTTCTTGTTCTTTACGGGAGACCTCCTTTTCCAGTTCCTCCATACGTCTCTGTCTTTCTTTTTCAGTTGTACCTCCGAATTCGTCTTTTAAGGCTTCGACCTCTCTCATCTGTTTTCTTATCAGTTCTTCCCTATGTTGAAGGTCGGTTTCGTGTTTGTTAAGTTCGTCTTCTTTGTACTGCAATTGTCCCTTTATCTTCTCTAACTCCTCATTTTTGATATTGAGATCATCCTGGAGAGACTGTATTTTATCCGTCTTTTCCTTTATCTCACGCTCGTATCTTTCGAGCTGTGCTTCCTTACCCTTCAATTCTTCGATTATTTCGGATTCCTCTACACCCTCATATTCTCCACTAGCCTTCATGGCTTCAATTTTACCTTTTAAGTCGATATTATCTTCTTTTAATCTACTTATCTCTTCTCCGTCGACTGCAACCTGACCTTCGCCGATTTCTCCTCCTGAGGTAGTCTGTTTCATCTTCTGAGACTTAAGATACTTCAGCATGGCGATACTACCCTGCTTGATCTCCTCCACCTCCTGGATCATGTCCTCTTTCTCTTCTTCCAGACCCCCTATGGCAGCTTTGAGATCACCGATCTCTTCTCTTAATTCAAGGTTCTCTTGGACGATCTCGTTAGGATCGAATTCACCGGTATCGAGTTTCTTCAGTCTCTCTTCAAATTCTCCTTTGAGAGCCTCCATTTCATGCATCTTACTGTCCAAGGCCCTCCTCGATTCTATCAATTCTTCATGGCGCTCGGCGATTTCTTCTTCCAGCTCTTCCCGTTCCTCTTCAAAAGTCTCTTCACCGAGCCACTCGGAAAATGAATCTGAATCTCCTTTGAGCCAGGATTTCAAAGCACCCATATCTTCGGGGTTTTCGTCCATGGAAGGTTTCTCTGATTTTACTACCTTTTTCTCCTTTTTTATCTCGGTTTCCATGAGACCTTCCAATTCTCCGTCGGTCTCTCCGGTCAACCACTTCGCCAATTCATCGTCATTATCGGAAACTGGTGCGGTTTTTGTTTTACCAGGATTTGAGGTATCTTCGACAAGTTTCCGGGCTTCTTCGATTATCTCTGATGCCTTCTCCGTGTTTAGTTCGTCCAGTTTGGCGATTTTATCTACCGGAGCATCAGCAAGACCGTTCATATCTACGAATCCGGAATCAAGGAGTAATTGTGCCAGTTCTTCGTCGACTGATGATATCTTCTGGAATTCAGTGATGGTTGCTTTGATCTCCTTTTCGGACATAGCATCCATTAATGTA
>SKVC01000028.1 GCA_007129655.1 Thermoplasmata archaeon | reverse complement strand
TGAAAACTATGTTCCGGCAGTTTCACTGGCATCTGGCAAACCGGTTTTTACGAGTATCGACAGAGAGTTAAGACTGGACCGGGAAGATCTCAAATCGAAGATAAGTAACAACACAAAGGCTATAATACTTAACACACCACACAATCCGTCGGGAAAAGTGTTCGAACGAGAAGAACTTGAATTGATAAGAGATCTCTGTGTGGACAACGATATCATCGTCTTCGCCGATGAGATTTACGAGAGGATAATTTTCGAGGGAAAGCACATATCTATCGCCGGTCTCGACGGGATGAGAGAAAGAACGGTCACTTTGAACGGTTTTTCTAAGACATATTCCGTTACCGGTTGGCGTGTTGGTTATGCAGCCGCCACGGAAGAATTGATGAGACCCATAAGAAAAGTACACGATTATACAACGATATGCGCCCCGACACCATTTCAGCATGCACTTCAGGTAGTAGAGGATATTCCTGAAGAACACTACAAACAGATGGTATCGAGCTACAAACTTGCAAGAGATTATCTTTTCGAAGAATTATCAAAAATGGAGTTCAAACCGATACTTCCCCATGGCGCTTACTACATGCTAGCCGGTATAGATTCCTTCGATATGAATGATTTAGATTTTGCAAAATACCTGGTTAAAGAGAAGGGAGTCGCCGTGGTTCCGGGAAGTAGTTTTTACAATGATGATTCGGGTGACGATCTTGTACGTTTTTCATTCTCGGTGGGATCGGAATTACTGGAAAAGGCTGTAGAAAATATGAAGTCCGATACAAAAAACATATAATGGTTTTATATCGTAATATATCATAGCGTTTCATGAAAAGATCCTCAGATACAGAAAAAGACTTCAATGCGAAAAACGTAAAACTAGGTAAAGGAACTGTCAAATGGTTCCAATTATTCAAAGGGCATCATCCGTTGGCATATAGGGTGATATCTATATCTCTGGTATCCTTCCTAGTCCTGATGATAATATTAACTTCGATCCTGGGATTTATAGACTATTATGCTTACATGAGCGATGATGATGGCAATATTAACGTAAGTACGATGGAATCAAGAAATGTTTTGAGAACTTTAGATATACTTGAAAATGCGGGTATGAGTTCATTTTTTCATACCCCTGTTACATGGAGGCTTGAATCTTTGAATCCCGTTGGATATGTTGAAATAGGGGATACGGAGGTCCAATACAACTTCACTCAGAATTACAATAATCTTAAGGTCACCTTTTACGGATATTTTGGCGATGATTCAGAAGAAATAACCGACAGCCGACTACTTCAACAACTTTTGGAGAATGTGACAACTTTAGATGTGGAAATAACTCAATATGGAGATCTTTATGGCGCAATAGAAGGAGAAACGGTGGTGACAGGTACAGTGGATTCTGTAAGGGAAAACCGGCACTTCACGCTCAATGTTTACTTCGGCGGATTAGATCATAATGATGTTGAAGATATAATAAACTGTTTCGAAGATAGAAATTCGCTAGATAAAGATAGATACGTTTTGAGGAGTTTGACCGAGATATCTTCAAGGGACCTCCGTATACGTCTTGATACGGGGTTGTTGCTGCCTTATTATGAACTGAAATATGAGAGCCGGATGGGGTCGGTTCTCGAGTATATAGATGGAATACTTGAAAGAGAACTATTGGAAACACCATGCGGTTTTATATCATGGATAAACTCAAGTGATACGCGGGAAAGACTGCGTACCTCGGGGCCGCCTGAGTTCCTTGAAATAATAGAAGAATTTACTTCGATGCAGTTATCCGCCGCACGTAGAGCTGGAGAGGTGAACTGCATGGACTACACTTATCTTTTTTACGATGCCTTTTATTCGGCAAAACATATCGTAGAAAATGAAATGGTGTCAAATCTTCATGTTTTTCCCGTTCGCTCATCCAAGATATTCCCAGGTTACTTCACAGAAGGAGGGCATGTCTATATCGGAGTGATGCTTGCCGGAGGAACGAATCTTCAGATAACATTCGTAGACCCACACTGGGCGGACCAAGATTTTCCTTCTCTTTTGCATATAGTTATGCACACAAGGCAGAAACGATTCGATGCCTACGATCAATACCATCATATTCGAGTTCCCGCTTCAGATTTTATGATGGAAAGACAATCTGAGGCAAGGCTGAATACATTATTGACCACAGTTGCTTTCACAACCCTATTTGCCATTCTAACTGTTTACTTTTTGTACATCTTCAAAAATGTTTCACGCATAGAACACACTTAAAAGATTTATATATGTCTACACAATTGGTGGAAATAGATGATAAACAGACCCAGAGGAACAAGAGACTTACTTCTTGAAGAGATGGAGAAAAGAAAGGTGTTGGAAGATGTCTTCCGCAGAACATGCGAAAGCTTCGGTTACCGAGAGGTATTGACTCCGACCTTTGAACATACCGAATTATTCACCGAGCGCTCAGGTCCGTCGATCATTGACAGTCTCTATGCATTCAAAGATAAAAGCGGACGGGAATTATCACTGCGTCCCGAGTTCACCGCACCGGTTATTCGGGCATACGTAGAGGGGTTAAGGGAGAGACCGAAACCGCTAAAACTCTATTATTTCGGTCCGACTTTCAGATACGAAAGACCTCAAGCTGGAAGATACAGAGAATTCTGGCAGTTCGGAACGGAATTGATTGGACCTGATACGCCCAGAGCCGATGCGGAGAATATAGCCCTTGCATATGAGTGCATGAGGAGAGCGGGACTGGAGGATTTTAAACTTAATATCTCACATCTGGGAGTTTTGGAAACTTTTTTCAACGAGAGAAACATTTCCGAAGATGCAGGTGACATCTATCACGCCATAGACAACGAATCTATGGATGATATTGAATGTGAAGTGGAATTAAAAATGGAACTTGAAACCATACTTGAATCCGACATCGATAAGATAAAAAATATGCTTAACGATACATCATCGATAGATTATCTCCAAGAAGTCCTTAACTGCTTAGAAAAATATGGTATAGGATCGGAGAAGTATTCTGTGAATTTCAGTACAGTGAGAGGATTGGATTATTACAAAGGCGTGGTATTCGAGTTCGAAGCAGAAAGTCTGGGAGCGGAGAAACAGATCTGCGGAGGTGGAGATTATACACTTGGAGATATTTTCGGTGTAGAGGTTTCTTCTAAAGGCTTTGCTATCGGTTTTGATAGAACACTGATAGCTCTTGAAAAAGAAGGTAAGGCAGGAGATATTCAACGGAATAACTGTTATCTTATACCTATTGGTGAAGAAAGTATGGACTACGCCTACGAAGTTTTAACAACTTTGAGAGAAGATGGTGTTCCAACGGATATAGAGATGATGGATCGAAGTGTGGGCAAGTCGCTCTCTTACGCAGATCGAACAGGTTTCAAATATTCTATATTGATAGGAGAGGACGAAGTTAAGTCGGATAGTGTTACAATAAAGAATATGAAGAGCGGGGAACAGTCGACCATCGAAAAAGATACTCTATTGGAGGTGTTTAGGCAGTTTGAAGCTGAATAAGATACCTCTGGTCCTCTTTTTATTTGTTCTATTGTACACTTCGAGTCTTTTTATCGCACCGTTAACAATGGAACCGGGTACAGTCGAAGGGTTGGACGGAGCTGCGAACAGGGTGAGTAATATGGAACTATGGAAGGAATTATCGCCTTATCATGCTGCGGTTTACACGTTCAGCGATTTTAACTGTCACCAGATGCATGAGAGATCGTATTATATCAATGGTAATCAGATGCCTGTATGTGCACGGTGTACAGGTATATTCATAGGGTTGACCTTGGGTTTCTTTATGATGATGTTCATAACCCCAAGAAAGGATTACAAGGACATGCTTTTGGGTTTATTACCCTTTAAGACAGAACGTCTATCTCAGATGAAAAAAAGGCTGGTGATGGTGGCAGTCGGTGCAGCTTTGCTTTCACCTATGGCCGCAGACGGCTTCATACAGCTATTGTCCGATTACGAAAGCAATAATCCATTGAGAACTGTAACGGGTGTTCTTGGAGGTGTGGTTTTTGCCCTTCTTATGTCGGCACTATTGGTTTCATCGATCCATTTTATACACGATGAAGAGGAAAAGCCTTATATATGACACTTATACTGAAACAGTTCTGAGGCCAAAAGATGACAATGTGGCAAGCAAAATCAAGAAGAAAGATAACTGGTGGACGACGTAGATACCACCGCAAAAAGAGAAAGTTCGAGCTAGGAACAGATTTTCATCCCGCGGTGATAGCCACACATAAAAACAAAAGGATGAAATCGAGGGGTGGCAACCATAAGACCAAGGTCATGGGTGCAGAGCATGTAAACTTATCCACACCGGATGGAAAAATGGTTCGTGTTAAAATACAGACGGTTGTAGAAAATCCCGCTAATCCTAACTACGTCCAGAGAAACATACTTACAAAAGGTGCGATCATCAATACACCTAAAGGTAAAGCGAGGGTCACTTCAAAACCCGGTAAGGATGGCGTGATAAACGCCGTAGCAATAGAGGAGTAGGATGGTCCGGGAAAGAAAAACGTGGGTAATTTATCCGGAATATTTTGATAAGCGTTTTTCCAAATCAGAGTGTAGAAGAGTGCCGAAAGCTATAGCTGTGAATAAACCGACCATCGATGAAATAAGTAACATACTCGGTTCCTATGAAATACCGAATCGTAAAGAAAATGATTCTAATCATCCGAGTACCTGGTATGAACGGAACGGACGTATAATAATTGGGAAACAAAACATATCAAAACAGAACTTTTTGGTAAAATTAGGTGAAAAACTAAAGGATAAACGAAGTTAGGGTGTTTTCCTCTTGATCCTTAGATAAACAGGTCCATTTTTTGTGTTTCTAGCAAATACGAATGTTTTTCTTACTGTATGGGCTACGCGTACGGCTCTGCTTACATCGTACCAGCTGCAGGTGAATTCAGGTTCAACCGGTTGTATCATGAATTCTGCATGATATTCGTCCGGATTTCCCACATAGCTTCTAAATGCAGTTCCGTACTTGAAACCGGTTTTCGGGATCATTTTTCTGTTTCTAAGATCTTTGTATATGGCATAACGAAGGGGAAAGTCCTTCTGTATATCATCGGCATATTTCCAAAGTGTATCTTGTTCCATGGTTTTGGCTGTTTTTCCGTTTTTAACGGTTAGTGCACCCTCTTCTATGAGGAATAGCGTTTCTACTAATGAAAGCTGTAAACCGCCGTTGTATTGATGTCCGAAAAATCCCTGTTCATGTAGAGGTATTCCGTCTTCATCGAGATAACATTTATCGCCGAATACTGTCCCTTTGATCGATTGTTCTAAATGGAATTTTTTTGCAGTACCTTTTAAGTCAATCGTCGTTATATCGTAATAAGTGACATCACCTTCTTCATCCAATAATCCGGTGATCAATTGTTTCTTAATCTGATTGATTCTATGTGAAATTGCTTGAAATTCTTCTATTGAGAATTTGTCGGTTTCTGCTTTTGAGACCAACCAGTATTGGGATGGGGATTTTCCAGGACCTCCTCCCCTCGGAAAAACACGAAAATCAGCGGGTTTGGATGCATCCTTGAGTATATAGCCTCTAGATCTCATTTCGCTGTACACAGGGTATTTCACAACCATCCTTGGTTCCTGTATAACCAATTTCTTCATCATTTCGTTTCTAGTGAGTGCAGATCTGTTTTCATCAATTATGTTAAGCCGGTTGGATTCCTGTAGGTGTAGTGCTTCGTATAGTTCCAGTTCCAATCCTCCACCGGATATCGGTTTTCCAAAGTACCCCTTGTTATAGAGTGTATTACCGTCTGCTTGGTCGGATACTATTACTCGATCATCATTTAGAGCACCTGTTGCCATTCGTTTGTCTATTGTGAAAGGATATAAAAGTCTATCCACGGGCAAGTTTGATATATATGGGTTAAGTATATTTACATCTTATAGACATAATTGGATATAATATGGAGAATATCTTTGCCTACGGGACACTTCTTTTCGAAGATGAGGAACCAAGTCATGGCATAAATGCCTCTAAGTATATCAAGGAAACTAAAGAAGGTTGGGTTACTGGAACTCTTTATGCAGTGGAAGGCTTTCCTTTTCTTGTTCTTGAGGGAGACCATCGTGTCAAGGGTAAGCTGTTCATTTGCAACGAGATAGATCCTTTACTTGATAAATACGACATAATCGAAGGGGCTAGTCAACCCGAGCCTTTCTTTGAGCGCACGACTGTGGAAGTTGAGCTTGCCGACGGAGGTAAAGCTAAGGCATATTGTTATATCGCCGGTAGAAAACTGAAATCTTCGTTTGCTAAAAAGGAATATTTAGTTGAATCCGGAGATTGGTTGAATTATTATGACGAATAGGCTTGTATATTTATAATTATGTCGATAAGCGTAATTAGTTTATAATATAAAGGTTTATGTTGTGTTGTGATATTGGCTTGTTATAGCAATACTCCATGTTAATGGTTATTGAATGTTTGTATACGGTTATGCGTTATAGCATTGTAATATTTGTTATATGATTTATTTGTTATTTTGCTTAATTATTGCATTACCATTTTTCCGGATCTTCTAACTTATAATCTTTACGTACATAATTATAGAAGAATAATTCTTTTTTCGGGGAATTTTTTATGCGAAAAAACACTTCGTTTTCCATAATAGTTTTTCCGACATCTTCGGTTTTACTATATATACTTAACGTCGCATAAGATACATTTTACGACATCCGAATAATAGGGTATTTATACGTTTTGGATCGCTACGAGTAAACCTTCACAAAAAGCCAAAATTCCGTTGTTTACCCTAGGGTCTGCAGTGGAAAAATAGGTTTTTGTAAAGTTTCGTGTTTTAGGGGTGTTTTAGAGTGGTATTGCACGTATCGTGCATAATTGGGTATTAACTATATGTATTATAATTGTAAGTTATTGGCGTTATCATTTATTAATTATATCTTAATAATGATTACCAGGTAGTGCATATTACATACAAAACTGTAGTTATAGCATAAGGATTAATAAGTGAGTATATTGCCATTATATCCTATTATTTATCTTATTGCGGCTTACATGTACTTTTGCACATATCATGCATTAGTAAAGTTACTATTCTATCTCGATTGTCAGGGTTATCCTTCTGTTCGCGATACGATAAATCCATATCTCACCGGTTTCCCCCTGAACGTGCTCTTTCTCAAGGATCCCGATGGATTCTAGATCGTTAAGGTAACTAACAGCAGTCGCTACGGTTATCCCTACGTAGGATGCCAGGTCACTGGCCTTGATGGTTCCCTTGTGTGAGATCTTTCTAAGAACGGCGGGGACGTGTTTGCGTCCGAGTATTCTAGCGGTGTGGTTGAACTCTTCCAGATCCATGTTTTAGGTATAGGTTTAATAGTATTAAAGCTTTATGTTGTTAAGGTATGATAATATTAAAGTTTAATACTTTCAAAAAAATTTTCCCTAGTCCCACTTTCACCGCACCCTGCAGTGAACCTTTAAGTATACATGGTTTATACCAGAGGTATAATGATACAGGAATTGCTGCGTTTGTTGAAGGGGATGGATTATACTCCGGGAGATTGGGGGAGTCCGTACTTTAAACAGACCCAGTACTACGAAACGGTGCCCTTGTCCGCAGATAATTTAAGCGGGTTTGAGCTAGCCGGCGGGGAACGGGTCGTTTGCAGTGTGGACGGCGGCAATAACACCATATTCGAGTCGCCCTCTGAGAGTCTTCATCTGCTGCGGGTGTATTTCAATCTGTTTCGGGGTAAGAAGAGGGTGCAGAATGTAGAGCCCCTCAGTGCGTATCTGGTGTCCAAGCCCGATGGTGAGGGCGTACGGGCAGAGATATTTCCGTTGAATTCGTCGATACCCTTGGAGGAAAGGGTATTCGTGTTGAGTGCCGACGAAGTCAACGGCGATGGGATGAGGAACGCGGGTCACACTGTGCGTAGATATCTGGAATGGCTTGTGATGAAGTACGTTTGTCAGGAGTACTTGGAGGAAGGGGATATATTGGTGAAGGACGGTGCGCTCCAGACCGGTGTGGAGGAAGAGCGAGGTTATGCAGAAGAGGTTTATGCCGGATGTTTGGATAAAGAGGTGACCCTGGTTGGGATCGCCAAGACTAGTTCGTTGATGACCACGACGGGATATCCACTACTGGCGGCCATCCGAATGCTGGCCGATGAAGGGAAAGAT
>SKVC01000131.1 GCA_007129655.1 Thermoplasmata archaeon | reverse complement strand
CCGTCTTTTAGAATTGAAATGTTCGTGGTCTATGACCCTTTGTAAGAGATCAGTATATTCATCTGAAAAAGTACTATTGAAGGCTTCTTTAAAATCATTATAATCCGTATTTTTTGTGATGTAATCATCAGCGAGCTCAGTCAACTCTTCTTTAGAGAGTGTACCGATCCAAGCTGAGTAATCCAGTGTCTGTGAGATCACATCCCTGGGTGTTCTGGTAGCCTTCAGTTCAACAATAATCGGATATCCGTTTCTATCTATTCCGAGAAGGTCCATGGGATGACCGGTGTCAGTGTACACTTCACGGCCGATCATCAACAACGGTTCTTCCTCAAAAAGAGCATCGGAATGTTTCTCCAGCCAGTCTTGGAGGTCACTTTCACTGTATTTTGACATGAAATCCTTTCTATGGTGAAACTGTAGTTGTTTCTTCTCCGGTCGGATGCGGAATAGAGACATTATAGAGTGATTAACAAACTTCTATTTAAGGGCTGTTTTATTTGATTCTATGATTTATTTAAATCAATTATCTCAATCTTCTTCGCCCCCACCACCCATCTCATCCTCCTGGAGATACAACCTCTTCTCGATCACCAACCGCTTCTCCAACTCAGCTTCCACCCACTCCAACCTCTCTTCGTCCCCTTCTTCTTTATACCTCTCCTGCAGATCCAATAATATCGCGATCTCTCTGCCAAGGTCAAAGGGAGAAAGGGAGAGGAGATACCTCTTCTCTTTCAGCTCTCTGAGCCATTCCTCGTCGATCTCACACATGTCTTTCTCCTCCGTTCAGGCGTACATCTTCAAGTGGTCTTTTTTCTTCTTCATCACGGCGTCCACGTTGTACAGCAGCTTGTGCCCGTCCTTCATCACGATCTGCATGAAGTTATTGACTGGGCAGGAAAGAGGTCCCTTCGGGTATAAAAGAGCCTTAAGAGGCAGTACACAGCCGGCTTCAGCCACCACTTCTTCCCTCTGATCGTTGTTCTTAGCGGTGAACTCGTGTATATGTGAGTTCACTCCCGCTTCTTTGAAGAACTCGTGCAGTTCTTTAAGCAGCTGTCCTTCGAACCCGATGGAATTGACGTAAGAACATTGCCCTAAAGCTTCGCATTCGGAACAGTTCTCGCAGAAGATATCCACCCGCTCCATTTCGTTCAAAAGCTTATCGCTCAAAAAATTGTATTTTTTCTGGTATTTATCCAATATTTTTATTTCCTTTTCTTTCATTCTATCACCCTCATTTCGAACGTAGATACTCCAAAATCAAGAGAAAGCTCCGCTCTCCTGATGAAAGGATCGTACCTAACTTCATCCATGGCCTTCACTACGGAACGTATGTACTTGATCTGTATTTCTAGATCCATGGTTCCACCACTGTGAACCAGGATGTTCTCACCATCGGAAAATAACAGTGTGGGCGCAGCGAAGATTCCAAAATCTTTGATTACACCGCAGATATCCTGCTCCTTCCCCATGGTCCTCTTGGAGAACTCAACATCCTCCAATTCGTCCTCAAGGACATCGAAGGCCTTATCTACTACCTTACAGGGCGCACAGCCGGTGAGTCCTATGGATAGTACCTTCAAACCTTCGCCTTGAAGACATCCGGGCAAAAGAGAAGAAGATATCTTCGGTATCTCCGCACAGCCGTCGAACTGTTCCAAAGTAACTCTATCTACCTTAGAGATATACTCTTCCCTGAGTTCGACACCGATGTGTTCAGCCTGGCAACGTACATACTCGGAAAGAGGATATTCCCGATGACGTAGTGCAAGTGAAGTCAACATCCTCTCCAAGTCCGTTTCACCGTAGCAGTCCTGGAAAACTCCTTTTTCGAAGAACAGATGAGGCTTTCCATCTATCTCCACGAAACGAATCGCTTTCGGATTATCCAAAACGTTGAACCATCGTCCGGACCATGCCATCAATCGATACATGGCTGCTCTCAGGTCATCTCTTTTTTCATCAGGATCAACGATGTCTTCGTCCAAGAGACCCAGTTCTTCGGATATTTCAGTGAACACGTCTGCCTTTACGGCATATCCTTCTACACCACCAACTGTTTTTTCACAGTTTCTGATGGCTTGTTCAGTCTCTATGCAGAGCTCTATATATTCCTTTATTCTTTCTTTTTCGTTTTTCATTTTATCTTTCTCCTTTGTATTTTCGTATGAACGCAGACCCCGCCCAAATCGGAACAGAGATAAATCTGCTCAAAATGGATTTAATCACATCAATATCCGGAATTTAATCACCTCAATCATGAAAAAGAAACACATCAAATTCCATGATCAAACATAACTCAAATCGTTTATTAAACACACCTCAATTTTTGTGTAATAAACACATCAAATTATGAGGATTATCATCACTCAAATATCTGTTATCCAGGGGGTTGCGTATCATGTATATATAAGGGGGTTTATAGTATTTAATATTTGTCCGGTTTTTTGGGGTATTTTTCGGGGGTTTTACGGGAACTAAAAAGCACACAAACCCCTCAATTAAACACACTAAAGTTGCAGAAAAGATAAACAATAAACGGAAAGATCACAACATAACTCATAAGAAACCACAATAAAGTGTGAGATATAATCACATCTATCCTCGCAATCTTCCTCATAATGGACATTTTAAATCATCTCACACCCTCTATTATCACTTTAAAATTAGATGGTATAATCACGCAGTCTTTTTCCACCGTTGGTGAAGAACATCTAAAGAGCAAGGGTATGCTGCGTGTACAGATAAGGACACATCTTCAAGTAGAGAGTTCCTTTGACTAGCGAAATCATTGGGGAATAACACATATTGTAAACCGGTAGGTATTAATAACTTAACATATTTGTTAAGTATGTTGAACGATGATGAGATGGAAAGACATCGAGATACGATCAGAGAGAGAGAATATCTCACCTAAATTGATATTCAGAGAAGAACTCCAGAAAGCCATACTGACCTCTTTCAGCAAAGAAGGACTCTTTCAAACCATCGTATTTCAAGGTGGAACCGCCTTGAGATTGTTACACGACAATCCAAGATACTCTGAAGACCTGGATTTCGTACTCAGAGAGAACCAGCGATCCGTCAAAATCGCCAATTTCTTAAAGAAAACCAAGGATTTCATCGCTTATTCCTACCCGTTTCTGGAAGAGGTGCAAACGAAAGCAGAGAGTGATTTCCAAAGATACATCATCAAAACAATTTCGGATAACCCCGAGCAAGCTGTGCGGATCAATATTGAGTTATTTGACATCCCCTCGTATCTGAATGAAACTAAGATTTTGAGTTTTCCGCCTTTCCAACCGGCCGTCAGAGTGGAAAAACCTGAAGAGATCCTGGTGGATAAAGTCACAGCATTGAGCGGTAGAAAGTACATCAAAGGTCGGGACCTGTGGGATATTTACTTTTTAACGGAACAGAAAGATCTATCCGTTGATTTACACCTGTTGTTGAAAAAGATAAAAGACTACGATATGGACGAAGATGACTTTCTCAATGAACTAAAGAATATCGGTTTACGGTTAGAAAAAGAAGGAAAGGATATACTGGATATTGAATTGAAACGTTTCTTATCGCCTTCGTTATACCTGTATTATCACGATGACCTCGATACTATCCTAACTAGTGTTAATAAGGCAGCTAAATATGTATTGGATGAATTATCCGGAGGAGGATCCCATTGAAACTAGACCAATGGTTGGAATTTTTCAGAGAGCATGAGGAAAAAACTATGTTCTCTTTTTCGGATATCGTCCAGCTCACAGACGAAGATAAAAATAATGTTTCCGTACAATTGAACCGCTTGGTAAGATCCAATGCGATAAAACGTGTGGTTAGAGGTTGGTATCAAAATCCTTTCAATCAACCAAGCACCGAGGAAATTGCAATGTTGATCCGGTATCCGTCCTATCTTTCCATGGAATATGTTCTATCAAAGAAAGACATCCTAAGTCAGACAGTTTATACGTTGACATTAGTGACCACGAAACAAACGTATAATTATTCTTACGACGGCAGGGAATTGGAATATCATCAGATCAAAAAACCACTGTTTTTCGGATACGAAGAAAATGGTTTTGTACTTACTGCACACGTGGAAAAGGCTCTTCTGGATCTTATATATATCAGATGTGTAAAAACAGACGAAATGGATGCGAAAGGTGTGTTATCCCTTACGGATGACATGTATCTCGATGACTTAAACAAAGAACAACTAACAGATTATTCTAAAGAGTATCCGAAAAAGGTAAGGAACATATTGGAAAATATCTTTTAATGATGGTTATTGGCATATTGGTTGAAATATTTGAAAACATAGCCACTTAAGACCCCGGAGCTACTCAATACGAGATTTCGTTTTCTTTGAAGTTATCTATGTCACTCCACATAGAACACATCCGCAGCCACTTCTCCCTCAGCACGTACCTACCGTTAGAATCCTTCTCCATCCAACTCAGGTATTCCCACTTATCACACGAATCCCGGGCAACCCGCCAGCCGGATTCCACATTCGAGAGCAGACCGTATTAAAGAGCGATCAACCAACCCAGCAACCACTGCAGGGTGGAGATCGGATTAGAGTAGGGATGCTACGTGTACAGATAAGGACACGTCTTCAAGTAGAGAGTTCCTTTGACTAGCGAAATAATTCGCAGATAACACAACGATCTAACGATGATAGAAAAACTTATACCGTTACAGGCAGGAAAACACTAAAATTGCCTCTTCAATCATCAAGTGCCTTCAGAAAACGCTGCATCGTAGTATAAACCTCGGCCTGAACACGTTCCCGCTTTTCCTTGTCATATAGGTTCAATAAACAACGTTCTTCCTTCCACTCTCTGCGTGCTGAATTTCTCACGGATAATGTTCTAAAACTCCATAACATTCTCTCTTAAAAACTCTGCCTGTTCTTTTCCCCGTGCGGGATATTTGTAAAGGTCAAGGTATAACTGTATGTTGGACACAACACGAACACCTTCTATCATCCGTGTATCAAATAAAATTCCCTCGTCGAAGGGTTTGATAAGGTACAAATTCCCTCCGAACTCCACCGGTTCCAATTCCAGTAATCTCTTCACACGCGAAAAATCCAAAGAATACAGATAATTATCCGACGAACGTACGAAAGGAGCCACCAAGTCAGCTGCCGCCCCAAGGGTCAACGCATACTTTTCAGATCCCTTCAGTTTTTCCAGTAGTTGCCGCCTATCTTTAAAAGGACAATAATAGCCTGTTATTTCATGATCACTTATATCGTATACTTCTCTCCATGCATCCAGTAGATCACCGGGAGATTTCAAGCGAATAGCGCCCCATTCTTTCTCCAGATATCCTTCGGCTTCCAATCTCTCGGTTACCTTGTAAACCTGACCCAAACTCACATTAGCCTCATCCGCTATATCCTTGGATGTCCATTCCCTGTCGGGTTCTTTGAGTAATTTACGGATTATCCACGTCGACTTAGTTGTAAACAATCTTTTTAATATCCGCTTTTCCCTGGGAACATTGTGTTTACCGTAGGTTTCTATCAACACTCCATCGAACTTGATGTAAGAGTTCCCTTCAAGATCAACGAAACCCAAGCCCAATTCCTTGCACAATTCCCGTCCCCTCTCGCTTATGTAAGGTGCCACGAAAATAAGGTAGGAACCTTCCGGCAGGAGTGGAAAGTAACCGGCTACCTGAGCTATGAATCTGGGCTCACCGTTACTCTTGAATTCAACAAATACCCTACGGTTTTTATCATCGAAAGAAAGCTCTGCAACTAGGTCCGGCTGATATTTATCGAAAACAGCGACTTCGTCACACCACTTGACCGATAGTACCTCGCCTAGGACCGCATCGACCGCCTGTTTTACAGCAGATGAATTTTCACTAATCATACTATTTTCACCAATTGGTAAAATAAGCCCATACTATAAATATTTATGTACTCAAAAAGGAAATTGTAGCGTGATTATCCTTCTAAGAACCGGATATCGCAATATCACATATCATAAGATGGATTCCACATCCGAGATCAACAGACAGTATAAACGTCCGGACAATACACCAGCGACCACTGCAGGGTGGAGATCCACATCAAATAGCAGTTTGTGTACAGAACCATCAACATACAGCAATGTATCGGTAGTAAACTTTATATCATATTACTAACATATCGCTGTTTGTGTACTATGCAATCGACAAACAGCAAAGGATTGGTAACTCTCACCCCTAACGAACAAAGGGTTTACATCGAACTTCTAAACAAGAAGATTTGCTCGCTCCAGGATGTTACGGAGATCACGGATAACTATGAAACATCCCGCACAACCATGTCACGTCTGGTGGATAAAGGCTATGCACTAAGAGTACACCGTGGGTACTACGCCGGTATCCCTCCGGAATCTCTCAACAAAGATCACCAGGTTGATAGATACCTATTAGCCCACAAGGTGAGCGATCTCCAGGGTGCATTAGCTTATCATACCGCCCTGGAGCTTCACGGCGTAGCTCACTCGTACTTCAATACCGTTTATTATCTCAGACCTAAATCTTTGAGACCCTTCGAGTTCCAGGATGTAGAGTATAGATACGTAAAAACTCAGAAATTATTCGGTGTTACGGAATTCATGCGAGAAGGCATCCGTATCCCCGTAACTGACAGGGAAAGAACATTCTTGGATTGCATAAGAAGGCCAGATCACTGTGGTGGTATGGAAGAAGTCCTGAAGAGCATCGCTACGTTCCATAAACTCGACTACGATCTGTTGGACGACTATCTCAAACATTTCGACGAGCAGTCTCTAAGGCAGAAGACCGGTTACATACTTTCACTGTTGGAAGGCATACTTCATGTTCCCGATGATTTTTTGGCAGATCTGAAAAGATCCGTAGGAGCTAAAACGTATTATCTAACACCAAAGTTGAAAAACGGATCCGGTAAACATGTCTCCCGATGGAATCTAATAGTTCATAAAAACATAGAGGAGCTGATGCGTTTTGCCTAAACAACCGGGTACACACAACACCAAAAACACCCGTACCAGATTTCGTTAACTACGATCTAACGATGATCCCCTACCGACCCGTAATAACGATCTGGAAAATTATCCAAGCACTAATACGAACCCAAAGGAGAATGAAAGATGACCGACCTGGAGAACATAAAGTCCACCCTGACAAACCACAGGGATGATCTGAGGGAACGATACGGTGTTAACTTATAACTTCTTCATGGCCCATAAGATGGAAGGATGCTCGGCGGTCTTTGGATTGAGTATTCCCTTTTTGTCCAATCTTTCGGGCTCGAACTCTCTATGTTCGTAAAATCGATTGATTACATCAACCTCTTCTTCTTCCAGGGAGGATATAATTGATCTACTGAACTCCTTGCTCTTTTCGAACATGTGTTTAATGTTAAGTATCGATGATAGATCAAAACGCAACAGGTTCCTCAAGCTAGAATCTATTGAAATATCATCGATGGTCTCATTTAAATCGATCTCGTGGAGTTTGGGTTCTCCGCGCATCAAACTGTCGATTACTGCGCATTTACGAAATACAACCGGGTCGATATCCATCTTCGTAATCTGAAACACATCGAAAAGGTCTCGGGGAGTTCCTCTATAAAGAAATGTGCACCATTTGTTTGAGAACAGTTCCTCCTTGATGGGTGTTTTTACAGAAAATGTTTCTCCTGTACCGATGTGTCTGAAATCTGCCAAAGAATCGTTTCTAAGTACGGGGTATCGTCTCATGTAACCTATCTCTATATTGTAGGAGTCCTTCAAACCCTCGTGATTCACATACCCAACTATAATTCTAGCAAGGGGATAGCTGGGGTTGATGGAAATATCTGATTCCTCATATCCCTGCCGGTACAGTAAAGTCTTGATCCTCTCATCGATTACCCGTCTCACATCTCCCCAGTCTTTCTGATCCAGATGACGGTAGTTCAAATCTAAGTCTATGGATAATCTTTGTATTCCCGTTGAAACACTGGAGCTCGCTTCGTGTGTATCCCGTAAATTCGCAGTACTTTCCTGTGAATATATGAAAGTGAATGCCGTTCCCCCGTAAAGTGAAAGCCGATCCCTTAGGAACCTGACCGCAGATATATCTTCCAGGATATCTGATATTCTACACACCTTTTCCACCATGCTCGGCTCGAATCCGTACTCCCTTGCCAGGGAATCAAAATCATAATTTCTTTTCACACTAGATCCCTCTCAAAAATTCTTCAAAATCATCGGGTACGTAAAGAT
>SKVC01000040.1 GCA_007129655.1 Thermoplasmata archaeon | reverse complement strand
GAACTCGATGAAGCATTGAATTTTTACGAACGTTGTCTAAACATTTGTTCGGAGATAGGTGATGTCTCCCTTAAAGTTCTAACATTGTGCGGGCTATCAGAGACTCATCTTAAGCTAGATGGGATCGAAAAATCTTATGATTACGCGGAAAGGGCGATAGATATGGGTGGGGAGGAAGGCATCACCCGTAGAACACTTGGAATGGTTTACCGGGAAATGGATGAATGGGACAAAGCGGCAGAAGAATTAGAGATGGCAAAAGAAATCCTCAAAGACGGAGGAGATAAGGATGAGCTGGCAAGATTGTACTACGAATACGCTCTTTTACTGGAAAAAATCGGCAAAGTAGAGAAGTCTAAAGAATATCTCAACAGGGCGCTGGATATATACGAAAAGATGGGGATGAATTTGTGGATCGAGAAGTGTAAAAGAGCGTTGAATTGAGTTTACATCGATAGGTATATTTATCATTCTGTTATTAAGGGTAAACATGGAGATGGAGTTGAAACAGCCGGAGATGATAGGCCGGAGTGAAGAACTCGGGCTACTCCAGACACTGTTGGAAAAGGTCATAAACGGTAAAGGTAGCACCGTATTCATAGCAGGCGAGGCAGGCCTGGGCAAGACCAGATTGGTAACAGAGCTGATCAAGGAAGCGGAAAAACAGGGTGTCGAAATAATCAGGGGTTGGTGTCTTGCAGAGTCACTGGAGCCACTTATCCCCGTCCGGGAGGCACTTCGGGACGCCGGTTTATATCATCTTATAGAGGGGCAGCCACCGCCGTGTGTTGTCTCCGCATATCTGATAGATGAAAGCGGCATGCTGATAACTAAAGCCGAGCGTCGGGACACTGAACTCGACTCGGATATATTCGCTTCCATGCTCAATGCCGTTGGAAACTTTGTAGGAGACTCACTTTCCATGATGGGAGAGCAGGGAAGGAGCGAACTAAATTCGATCGGGTATGGCGAACACGATATTTTGATCAAGACCATCGGGAACCTTTCATTGGCCCTGGTCATAGAGGGGAAAAGCAGCGAATTTTTAGTCCAGGACATGGTGAAAACCCTGGAAGAGATAGGTGGTGAACTGGATGATTGGGGCGGAGATATGAAAAATACATTAAAATACGCTCCAAAGGTGTCTTGGTTCATCGATTCCGGTAAATATGATGGTATCTTTCTAGTTGACGACCCGAAGCTCAAGCAGGAAAATCTTTTCGACAATGTCCTACTTGGTTTTAGAAGACTATCTTCACAACACCCGATAATACTTTTCCTGGACGACCTGCAGTGGGCCGACCCCACATCCTTGAAGCTACTGCACTATCTTTCCAGGAATACCAGAGAGAATAAAGTTTTGATCTTAGGAACGTACCGGCCCGAGGACATCGTTGACGTATCCCCGGGAAGCGTACATCCCCTCAAAACCGCCATCCAAGACATGAGCAGGGAAGACCTTTTTCAAGAGATAAGACTCAAACGGTTGGACGAAGTATCAGTGAGTGAACTTATGGAGAATATTTTTGTAAATCTCGATATGGATCAAAGGGTAGTCAAAAAGATATACGACGAGTGCGAGGGAAACCCTTTCTTTCTTCTAGAGTTGATACAGATGCTGGTGGAAGAAGGGCACATGAGCAAAAAAGACGATATTTGGACACTGGAGAGCATTATAGAAGATATCCATATACCATCGAAAATATACGATGTTGTGGCAAGACGGTTGGACAGACTCATGGAAGAGCAGAGAGAACTACTGGAGTGCGCCAGCGTGGTAGGAGAAGAGTTCGAGAGTAATGTTTTGGGAGAAGTTACAGGGATGAACAGGATCGCACTCCTTAAGAATCTAAATAATATAGAAAGAAGACATAATCTCATCCATTCCATAAGGAAGAAGTATAGGTTCGACCACAACAAGATAAGGGAGGTATTGTACAATGGAATAATGGGGGAGTTGAGGGAAGAATACCATCGGATCGTTGCCGAAAGTTACGAGAAGTTGTTCAAGGAAGATATGGGTGAAGTTTCCGCTACCATAGCTCAGCATTACTTCCGTGCACAGGATGAAAGAGCTGTTCTGTATCTGTTGGATTCCGGAGAAAGGGCCGTGAAGCGATATGCCAATGAAGAAGGTATCGTGTTCTACTCCAATGCACTATCCATGATAGACGGTGAGGCCCGATCGAGAAAGATAGCACTAAAAGGACTGGGAGAAATATATTGTGTGATCGGAGAATACGATGAAGCCCTTGATAATTTCAAAAGTGCTTTAGAAATCGCAGAGGGAGATGTGGAAAGGGCCGCCTTGCACGGAAAGATAGCCAGTGTGAATGAGAAGATAGGAAATTACAAGGAATCCCTGGAACATGCGGAAAGTGGTTTATCGCTGGTCAGTACGGACGACATAGAAAGGTGTATGCTGCTTAATAACAAGGGCTGGGCACTGATGAGATTGGGAAAGTATGATGAGGCTATCGTGGTATTCAAGGAAGGTATGAAGGGCGCAGATATACTCGATGATGTCAAGGTAAAGGGGGAGTCACTTCATGACCTGGGTTCTCTACACCTTCGAAAGGGAGACTTTAGCGAAGCAGAAGAATGTCTTAAAAAGGCGGTTGATATGAGAGTGGAAAGCGGAGATATAGACGGAGCAGGTTTCTCGTACAACAACCTTGGTATCCTGTACTGGAACAGAGGAAAACTGGATGATTCCATCAATTGTTTCAATAAGTGCATGGACATCTTTGAAAAAGTTGGGAACAAATTCGGTATAGCCACATCTCTGAACAACATAGGGATATTACTCTGGAACAGGGGGGAGCTGGACAGAGCGTTGGAACACTACATGAAAAGCCATGAGATAGAAGTTGAAATAGGAGATAAACTGGGGATAGCAACTGCCTTACACAACATCGGAGCTATCTACAGAGATAAAGGTGACCTGGACTTGGCCATGGATTACCTTAAAAGAGCCAATGCAATTGTTGAAGACATAGATGATAAATGGGGGATTGCCACCTCCGTTCAAAACATAGGTGTGATACATCGGATAAAGTGTGAATTCCATGACGCCGTCTCTTGCCATGAACGCAGCCTTGAGATACGAAAGGAGATGGGTGACAAGAAGGGCATGGTAGAAAGTATGTGTGGTTTGGCGGAGATAAGTACTAGGTCCGGAGATGCAAAGGAAGGTAAAGAACGTGTAATAAATGCCTTGGATCTGGCAGTTGAAATCGGCGGAAAGGGTGAGGAAACCATGTGCCGCAGGATCCTGGGTATAAGCCATAGAGAGTTGGGGGATTTCCAGAATGCAAAAGTCGAATTCGAAAAGTGCATGGAGATGCTATCCGGGGAGGATGAAAGAAAGGAACTTTCCATGGTATACTACGAGTATGCTCTGATGTGGAAGGATATGGGTGAGATCGAAAGATCCAAGGAATATCTGGAAAGGGCACTTTCATTCTTCCAAGACGTAGGCATGAAGCTGTGGGTGGAGAGATGTAAAAAGTTGCTCTGAGCTCTTTTCGAAACGTCATGCCTGTAGCGGCGCAATCTTCATATATACACCCGAGCCTTCTGCATAGAACATGTCCCTGAGATTGTACAATTCACTGACCAACAGTAAGGAGGATTTCGTTCCCATCGAAGAGAAAACCGTCCGTATATATTCCTGTGGCCAGACCATCTACGAAGATATGCACGTGGGGAACGCCAAGACATACGCTGCATGGGACATACTTAACCGCTACATGACTTGGAAGGGCTACGATGTATTTCATGTGATGAATGTGACCGATGTAGGGCATCTCACAGACGATGCAGACAGCGGAGAAGACAAGGTGGAGAAGGCCGCCAGAGAGAAAAAACTGGAGCCTATGGAATTGGTGACAAGGCAAGTTAGAAGATGGTACCGCGAGATGGACGCTTTGAACATGAAGATCCATAATATCAATCCCAGGGCTACAGGGCACATGGTGGAGATGATAGACGCCGTTCAAACTATCATCGATAACGGCTACGGATACGAACGTAACGGCACCGTTTACTTCGACGTGGTCAAATTCAAAGAGGATCATGACTATCCAAAACTCGGCGGACGGATATTAGACGACCTTAAAGCCGGAGCAGGTGGCCGGGTCAGTGAAGACGAATTATCCGAAAAGAAATCACCCTACGACTTCGCACTGTGGATAAAGGCCGAGCCTGAGCATATAATGAAGTGGCCGAGTCCCTGGGGTAAAGGATATCCCGGCTGGCATCTGGAGTGCAGCGTGATGGCCGCTAAATATCTAGGAGAACAGTTCGACATACACACCGGAGGTGTTGACCATATATTCCCGCACCATCCGAACGAACGTGCCCAGAACATGGCCATGAGCTGTGCCGGTGACGAACCCGTTAGATACTGGGTACACAGCGCACATATCACGGTGAACGGCGAGAAGATGTCCAAAAGCAAAGGTAATTTTTACACCGTTGAAGAGCTGCTTGAAAACTACGACCCGGCAGTTATACGCATGTTCTTCGCGAGTATACATTATCGTTCACAGAGTGACTTCAGCCTGGAATCGTTGGAAGAATCCAAAAAGAGACTGGAACGATTCGAAAATACACTGCATACGATAGATTCCAGCCAAGGCGGAGACAAAAAAACTCTAAAAGATGATATGGAATGGATACGCGAAGAGTTCGGATCCGTCATGGACGACGACATGAACACACCTCTGGCCATGAGCAAACTGCTTGAATTCGCAGGCAAGATCAACAAAAGTCACGACAACAACAAGGAACTATTAGACGAAGCTGCAGAGTTGCTTAAAGAACTTTTAGGAGTGCTGGGTATCCCGCTAGAGCCGGCAAAGGAAGGCGTAGTCGACGGTGGCGAGTACATAGACCTGTTGCTGGATATACGGGAAGAACTCAGGAATAACAAGGAATTCGCCATGGCAGACTTGATACGCGACGAACTGATCAAAAGGGATATCGTGGTCGAGGATACGCCTGAAGGCGCCCGTTGGCGTACTAAATGAAATCGTCGAGTATTTTTAGTATCCTAGAGTATACTTGAGGTTTAAGATTCATCCCTGCATCTACAAGATCGCTGAGTATCGCCTTTCCCTCTACTGTTTCTAATTTTCCTTTCTTCGTACTCTCCAATATCAAGGTAGTCAACCAATAGTATTCGATATTCCGTGTTTTAGCGATCATTATCAACGCTCTATCGTTGGTGATCAATACCGAAGAAGTGTCCTCCGCAAGGATCAGCAATGATGCATCGGCAATATTTATACCTTCGAGTTCTGCAATATCTTCGGCCATCTGTCTATCGACTGTTTTAATTTCTATCCACCGCTCAAAACAGTCCTTTATCTTCGATGTCCCCTTTCTACCCTTGCCTTCCTCAACCACTTCAGTATAGATATATTCCGTGGTGATAACTTCTTCAAAGCTATTCCGGATCAATTCAAGTTGGCCTATTTTTGAGAGGGGGATCAATACCGAGGAGTCTACGACGACCATCTTAAATCCTCTCTAGGTCACGTTCCAGTTCCTTTAGATCGTATCCTATATCGATACCTTCTTCAGATGCCAATTCCAGCATCTCGATATAGGTTACTCCGGCGATCTCAGCGGCTGTCCTGACTGTTGCTTTATGGTTTCTTAATAATTCGAGGGCTTTTTTCTTCCTCCATTCGTTTAATCCTTTCTCTATCAATCGTCTAAGAACTTCCGAACGTTGAGCTCCTGACTCTTTTTCTAGCTCCTCGAGCCATTTTTGTTCCTTTTTAGGGATACGTGTGGTCACTGTTTTCATTTTATCCGTTACAAACATAAGCGTTACAATACGATATAAATGTAACGGATAATAAAACGGTATTTCGATTTTCGAAACGAAACCCGATATTATAGTAACTTGCATTATATATTATAACCATCTTCGACACATGAACAAGACAACGAAGGGACTGACGAACATAATGTGTTCACGGTTTTTGTTTGTTTACGTGATGTTCCTTCTGTTGATCTTGTTCGAGGCCCCTAATATCACAGCCGTGGACACCACCCGCAGGATAAAACGCACACAGACCATAAATGTGGGTGTGGAGAGGGGTACGAACACAGAAGATATCCATTACAGTGAAGTGAGAATGACTGCGCAGTTAGTGAAGAGGAAGGGCCCGAGGAGGTGCCTTACGAACTTTGTGGGTCGGTCTTCATCGTCACGAATTCCGGCTTGCACCTCACGCCTACTGTCAGCATCTATCCCGACGATGTATCTATGGAACTCTCAGGCCATGAGGTATACATACCGAGAACATCGGACAATGGGATAACAGTAAACTTTACTTACAATGTTAAAATGGATGACAGTACCGCTAACGGTGGTATCGTGTTCGTATGCGGTGTGAACGTTCGAAGGTAGTTCACATTCGCTCACCCCTCTCCCTTTTTACTTATTATACCAATAAGTAGAACATAGATATCCTATGGAGATGGACTACCCGTTAGTTTTGGGAGATATAAGGGTATTCCGAACCCTAAAACACCGACCGGTGACCGCTTTAGCTGTCAGGCTGGTGGGACAAACACGATCCAGGGCGATCATCGTGGACGGTAGCGCAGCTATAGATCCCTACTGGATGGTACGTGTATGCAAACAGTACGGATTCAACGAAAAAGATGTATTCAAAAAAATACTAGTGGCCCGGGGGTTCACTGCATACCAGCTTAAAGACCTGGTAACTAAAGCGAGTCGGATGATAAGAGAAAACGATGATTTTTCTTTCCTAGGACTTATCGCACTGAGCGAACGTTTTGCCGACGACGATGTTGGAAACGAGGAAGGCATCTGGCTTCGCTCCCAAACGGTAGAATGCGTACGCAGAACGGTAGAAGATTCGAGCATATACTGTGCCGTCGCGGATACCAGGCCGGAGATATACATAAAAAGACGCGGAGGTGAGCTTCACGGGAAAAAGTGTACCGACCTTCAGGCAGGAACTTAGGCGGATAATATCTGAATGGAGTAAGTTCAGAAAGGCTCTACGTAAAGAAGAAAGAGAGGCCTTCGATGAGATGATGCTCAGCGCAAAAAAACACGCCTCCGCCGCACAGTATCAGGCAAACCCAGATCCCGTAGAATCCGTCTTCATGTCCGTGCTGCTGGAGCAGCAGCTGGAGCTTCAACGACTCAAGAGGAGGTTGAATGATGAAGGGTTGGATACTGGATGTATATCCGGATCTGAATAAGGGTAAGATGATCGTATGGTTCAAAACTAAAAGGCAGTGCTATAAACTCGTAGAGGACCACGGAACGCCTTTTTACGTAAGAGCAAAGGAAAGAGATCACTCCGAAATAGAGAAAACTTACGGCGAACACGGGTTCAAAACACGGATGGTAAGAAAAAAGTTGGACATACGCAGAGATAAAGAAAGGAGTGTGCTGGAGATATCTCCGGGTAAAGTGTTCGACCCCCGGATAACTGCGGATGCACTGAACTTTTTCAACGGGCATACAGGATTAGACTTCTACAATATAGACATCCCTGCCGACATCAGCTTTCTGACTGAAAAAAATATCATGCCCTCTTCATACGTAGATAAAAACGACGGATGGACCGCTTTGGATACTCCGGAGTGCGTACATTATTCTTCACCAATTCCAAATAAAATGTATCTGGAAATAGAAACCGACGGCAAAGGTTTACCATCTAACGATAACACGCTCAAAGCGGTTATACTGGATGAAGAAAGGATCGCCGGCGATGAAGACCATATACTCGAAGAGGTCAACCGATACATACGCCGTAAAGACCCGGATGTTATAATCACATCGGGAGGAGACTCCTTCGTTATACCGTACCTCTTCCATCGGGCTGAATTGAACTCCGTCGAACTTGTTCTCGGGCGTGAACCGTCAAGTTTCTCCCCAAAAAGAGGTTCTTCATACCATTCATACGGCAGGGTGCTTTATCGACCGCCGGCGTACATGCTCAAGGGACGAATCCACATAGATTCTAACAGTTCGTTCATGTACCATTCAGGAGGACTCGACGGACTGATCGAGATATCTCGTCTATCCAAAATACCTCTTCAGAGACTGTCGCGACTTTCTCCCGGTACGGCCATAGATTCCATGGAACTGGTTCATGTGATAAAAGAGGGTTACTTGATTCCATGGAAAAGAAATTTTACAGAGGGTTTCAAGACTGTTTCTAAGCTGATAGTGTCCGATAGAGGGGGACACATCTTCGAGCCGAAGGTGGGTATACACGAAAACATTCTTAAATTCGATTTTGCCAGCATGTATCCCTCTATAATCGACAAATACAACTTATCTCCGGAAACTTTGGTGTGTGATCCTACGGCGGAACGCACCGTCCCGGGCTTGGGCTATGGTGTGTCCGAGAACGAACGAGGACTCATACCCTCTGTTGTAGCACCGGTTATCAAAAGACGACAGTACTACAAGCACATATCAAGGGGTGACGATAAGTTCAAACGGCGTGCGGATTGCCTTAAATGGCTGCTCGTTACCTGTTTCGGTTACACGGGATACAAGAAAGCTAGGTTTGGCAGTATCGAAGTTCACGAAAGCATAACTGCATACGGTAGAGAGATACTTTTGGAAGCCGCTGATATCGCACAGGATATGGGATACGAGGTGATCCACGGAATAGTAGATTCGCTGTGGTTAAAAGGAAACGAAAACATCGACGAGTTTCTGAGACGGGTGTATGAACGAACCGGGATAGAACTGGAATGGGAAGGCCGGTATAGCTGGCTGGTATTTTCAGCATCGAAGACGGACCCCGGAATAGGCGTACCCAACCGCTACTTCGGTAAACTCAACGATAAAATCGAGGTGCGAGGGATCCATCTGAGAAGAAAGGATACGCCACCCTTCTTCAAGAAAGTGCAAGAAAGTATATTGGAATCGATGAAAAACGCCGATACCGTAGAAGAACTGAAAGAGTGTATTCCGGACTGTTTGAGGGTGGTAAAGCGGTGCTGGAAAAGATTGATGCATGGAGATGTACAAGGTAAAAGATTATTGTTCACAAAAACCGCCGGCAAGAACGCAGCGGATTACAAACATATGACCGAGATGAAGGCGGCTCTTTTAAAATATCGAGATATGAGTTTATCCATACATCCCGGACAGAAGGTTCGTTATATGGTAACCGCAGATACATCAAAAGTAGCTGTAGAAGGCGAGTACATGGAAAACTACGACAGAAAGTATTATGCAGATTATCTTTTCCGAGTTGCGGGAGAACTGCTGGAATCCATGGGATATCCCGAAGATGCCGTTAAAAAAATCACCGTGACTCAAGCCCTTCCCTTGGACTCTCCGCTAACGACTCCGGAAGCGATCATATGACTTATACGGATCGGTTCCGGTAGACGACCTCTAACGGTGAATAATTGCAACAGTCGTTTTGCATCTTCAACGGAGGTCCCTTCTACACGTATGTAGATTGGGGTATGTTTGGTGGCTATCTTGTGTATATCGCCCGCTTCCATCCTATGTAGGCGTTCCTTCCAATCGGGTATATGCCGTTTCAAGGCTTCCTCTATACCGGTCATGTCCGGTTCGTCCCTGGAAACGCTCATAGCCGCGATGCCTGTGCCCTGCCAAAGCTCCTTCAGATCCACTATATTGAACCCGCCTAGAGCCGCACCGTCAATGAATATCACTTTTGCCTGCTCGGAAAATTTAGACCCTCTGATCGATCCGACCAATTTATCGGTTGCATCGGCACCGTCCACTTCAACCTGGGTCGAAAGTACCCCTTCGAGATAGTTTGGCGCCCGCACAAGGCTGCCGATAACCAGAACTTCACTATCGGTAAACTTGAAAGGTGCGTCGTCTATGCCTATAGCTCTGACCATGGTTTTCGTGTTATCACCTCACACTAGAGAAAGACTACCGGTGACTTTATCAACGATATTATCCGGCCCGGGACCGATCCCGAGACATGTTCTTGTTCCCGGAGGTACTTCGGTTAGTCCGGCGTCTGTGACCATATAGGCGACAAGGCCGTTCCTTTTGGCCACGTCGCTCAGAAAGTCCATATGCTCCTCGTCGTCGCACTTTAAAACTACTTTCTTCTGCCCCTCTCGATACCACTCTTTGAAGTGTTTTCCTTTCTTTTTACTCTCCAAAGCACAGCCAACCGCCGCATGACTGGCTTGAACCGCCATCTTACCCGGACTGAGTTTAAGGTCCTTCCTGACCACAAGGGCCATCTTGTATTCGAAGTCCATCAGTATATCTCCTCGGCCCTCAGTTTTTCTAGATCTTTTAACTGTTGATCGATTTCCTTGAGCTCCTCTTCGGCTTTCTCCTTTTGTTTACTGTAATGTTCACGGATGCTCTTTGCCTGGGATTTACTCTTTTCCTTGGCTTCCTTTATCTTGAATTTGAGCTGCTGCCGACGTCGGGCTAGCTTCTGCATCTGGAAAAGTATGTCTTTGTCATCTTCATATTCGAATCCTTTGGGAGCGGGTTCAGGAGGTTCTGGTCTATCCAGTGCAGGATGGAACCAACCCATCCATTGATATGCACCTCTGTACCAGCCTACGAAGAAAAATATTACCGTAAGTGAAATCAGCATGGCCCATATGTTGGAACCGACGAAATAACCCATCTCATCCGGTTCTACCGGTATGGAGCCCAGGAAAAAACCGACGAGTATGGTTATCACTATGCTCATCCCCATCCCCAGGGTGACCCTGTACAGCATATCGAACTCCTTGTCCAACTCTCCTTTCCTCGGAAATAATGCGTTAATCATAACGAATCCCGGAAGGAAGAAGATGAACAGCAGACCGAAGATCAGGTTAAGTATCATCTCGATAGGGTTAGTGATGGTTCACTAAATAGTTTTTTCGTTCAACCATGCATGTCGAATTCGTCGTATATCTCTCCCAATAACTCTTCCAAAATATCTTCAAGGGTGATGATTCCGTCGAAGTCGCCTTCTTCATCCTGGACTATCGCCATATGTATACGCTGCTTCTTCATTTTATGGAAAACTTCTGTGATCTCCTCATTGTTCTTAACAAAATAAGGAACTTCACGGGCGAATTCATTCATATTTCCCACTTCTTCTCCCAGGATATCTTTACTGTACAGTATTCCGATTATCTGATCGGTATCATGTTCGGCCACCGGGATCCTGGTAAAACCGTGTTCTTTGATGAACTCGACCCCTTCGTCGTGTGTTATCTCGGAATCCAGCACGAAACTGTCTTCCCGAGGTATCTTTACCTTGCTGACCTTTACGTCTCCGAACCAGAAAACATTGTGTAGGATGTCTTTTTCGACCTTTTTAATGATACCTTCGTCCTCCAGCACCGATGCAAGATCTCTGATATCGGATTCGGTGATATGCATCTTTTCATCTTTGGTTTCTCCGCCTAGAAAACGTATTATGTGGTCGGATATCCAGCTCAATAGATTGATCAGCGGCTTGCATACCAACAACATATAGTATATCACGGGTGCGCTTTTAACGCTTAAACGCCGTTTGTTCTTTATAGCGAAACCCTTGGGGGTTATCTCGCTGAATATCAATACGAGAATGGTTAGAACGCCCACGGCTATAGATATGCCGAGGTGGCCCAAAGTATCATAAGCGATTTTAGTTGCGAGGGCAGAAGCTGTTATGTTAACAAGATTATTTCCTATCAGAATGGTGATGATAGTACTATCCATATCCGATTTTAACTTGATGATTATGTCGATCCGCTTTTCTCCGGATAATTTGAGATTAGCTATATCCACTTTATTGAGGGCGGTCAAGGCGGTTTCGGAGCCGGAGAAAAATGCACTTATATATAACAAAACAACTAGTATCAGCAGATAAAGCGCAAGCATTAGGGGCTCCATCTTTCAACCACACTTCCTTGAAAGAATTTCGTTCATTTAGATTTCACCGATACATACATTATAGACGTATTAAAATTTATCGAGAAGCTCTTCGAGATAAAGTTTGCTTGCTAATATGCTTTCCAAACTCCGACCCTCGATAACATAATTACCTTCGTAACTATCTAACTTTTTCAACGACGATTCAAAATCGATCTCTCCGTCCCCTAGTGTTCGATGTTCATCTCTTCCCCCTATATTATCGTGGAGATGCAGGTTTACCGGTACTATATCCATATCTAAAAAATCGATTAGCCGGCCGCTGGTGTATGCGTGTCCAACATCCAAACAGAGTGAAAGTCCCGAAGATTGTAAGAATTCTTGTATCTCGTCTGGGGTGACACCCATGGTAACATCCAGATCCGGCATGTTCTCCAAGGCGCATGTGATGCCATATTCCTTTGACAGAATATATAATCTTTTCAGAGATTCGTGGGCTCTCGGTTTCGCACCGTCCCAGAATCTACCTAGAGGCGAGTATATTCCAGGATGTATTGTTACCATGTCGCTGTCCAGCAATGTGGCTAACTGAAAGGTACGTTCTATTTCTAAAATCGATGCTTCGACTATTCGCGGATTCATACTGGCTAGATTGACGTCGTTAAAGGGGGCATGTAGTTGTACTTTCATGTCTGTTGTACTCAGTACGTCTTTCATATGCTCCCGGTTATCCCATGAGTGTTCCTTTTCCGCCAAGAATTCCCAACCATTGAAGTGGGGTAACAGCATCTCAAGGACTTTATGGAATGGTTTTAAGCAGTAAAGAGGGTTCGATGCGAATATCATCTTCGCCCCCATGTTTTCGTCAACTCCCGTATCAGCGACTCTATCTGGTCGCATTCTATGGTAATTTCAACGACTCCAAGAGGTTGTTCGACCACGGAGAAGTTTATCCTTCTGGTACAAGTTGCCTGCTTAGAGAGTACGAAGGAGCACTTTCCGTCATTCACTTTTCTAAGAAGATGTTCTCTAGCGGTATCCCGTATCTTCGTGTCGTACAATATCTCTGCGAATTCTTCAAGAGATTTTGACTCGCCGTGTAGTTCTTCTCCTTCCATATTCCATTCGGTTGACGGAAATATCTCTTCCAGACAGTACTGAACTACCTTTTTCCTTTCGGTCGGGTATATTTCGGTTTTGATCGTTACCGTGTAATCGTAGACTCCGAGGGACATCGTATTCGGTACCGACGCACGAATATAAAGTCATTGGTTTATTGCTCGGGAAAAAGATTAATTACGATTCACGTTTTAGTGTCGAGCCAAGCAAAGGTTGGTTCGTGGTTAACACCACTATCCTATTCGCAAACGGGCTCATAGTCTAGTCTGCTGGGAATAAATTCCCCGCGCTCACCAACCAAAGGTTGGTTCGTGGTTAACACCACTATCCTATTCGCAAACGGGCTCATAGTCTAGTTGGTTATGACGTCGCCTTCACATGGCGGAGATCGCCGGTTCGAATCCGGCTGAGCCCACTACGCTGCGTTTGTGCGCTCAGCCGTATTCGAAAACTGAGAGGAACGGGTTCCTCTCGCTCGAGAAATTCTAATGAATTTCTCTCGTCCGGCTGAGGAGTTAAGCTCTGCTTAACGAGTTATTGGAAATCTGTATATTTCCGATTGAGCCCATCAAAAGCCAACACTTTTTTATGGCTCACGAAAATGCGAAAGCATTTTGGTAAGAGCCCACTACGCTGCGCTTGTGCGCTCGGCCGTATTCGAAAACTGAGAGGAACGGGTTCCTCTCGCTCGAGAAATTCTAATGAATTTCTCTCGTCCGGCTGAGGAGTTAAGCTCTACTTAACGAGCTGTTAGAAAACGATTGTTTTCGGAACCACTGTTATTGATCTTTAGATCGTGAAAATAAAAAAATAAATGGTTTTTGATAAAGGTTGTTCTACCAGTGTTTTCTTAGAATCGCCTCTAATTCTTCTGTGTTTTTCATCTTTTTTTGTTCCAGTTTTTTCCAGAAATCTAAGCACTTATCACAGTGCTGTGAGTCATCTTTGTAGTGTTCCTTTATCTCGTACAGGCTTTTACTCTCCTCCACTAACTGGCGCATCAGGTCGTATACTTCATCGCTCAACATTTCATATCACCTATTATTTTATTCTAAGAAGGCATTTATATATTTTTGGTTGATATCGTGCCACATCCGACTGAATATCGTTCCGATAAACTTAATAAAGATATATTTCTCTATAAAGAGTATATGAAAAGGGGAATAGCGGTTCTGGTGGTGATCGCCATCGTTATGACGACCCTGGGTTGTACAGACCCTCCAAGACCTCCGGCTTCGGATATACCAAAACTTGTCGTGGATTATAATCCGGAAGCCATCAACCATACGATATTATATGTTCATGGTATCGGAGAAACCAGATACGATAATTTAACTCTAAAATTAGATGATGTAATAGAAATGGAAAAAAATGACTCTTTTTCGATCGAATACAGAACAAATAAAACTCAATTTCACATAACTATAGAGATATGGCTTGATAACAACTTTTATTACTATAATGCTTCCTACAGCCTTGTGTTGCTGGATAATATTGTCTTTGAAATCACAGATGCCGACGGCTCAACTACGAACATAAGAGATACCGGCCTACCTTATTCGGTAAGACTTACCAAGGTGGTGATCGAGCTAAATGCGTAGAAGAATCCCTATGCCTCTGATGCTTTTAGGATTGATAGTGATGCTTCTTGGTTTGTTAGCCATAGGTATGATAACGGGTTATTTTCCTATAGGCGATATCTTAACAGATTTTTATACCTTCGTTTTCGCACTTGTTGTAATATCTATACTTAGTATAATCGGCGCTACGTTCCTAGGCATATATATATCTCATAGATTTTTCTCTAAAAGAGAATTCAGTGCCTTTGAAGAAGAGATGTTAAAGGTGCGTGACGATATAAAATATATACGTGAAAAGTTAGAGGAAGATTCAGACGAGTGATTCGGGGCATATTTTACGCCGCGAACAGAATCTGCATTTACCTTCCCGGTTATGATTTCTATGGACATCTTCGGAAACAGTTAACTGTCTCATCTCTGCGAGTTTGGTGATAAGTAGCTCTTTAAGCTTTTCATCGTAATCGATCTCAAATTCGTTTTCTTCGTATTTGACTATTCCATAGGATGGACGATTACTTGTCTCTTCGAGCAATAGACAATAAGCCGCTATCTGTAATATGTGTGAAAAAAATGGGCCCTTGGGTGTTCGACCGGTTTTTACTTCTACAGGTATATTTTTTCCATCAATCTCTAATATGTAATCCGGCCTACCGCGAAGTTTGTGTGTTTCGGACGCTAATAATTTTGCCTTCTTCTTCAGACGATCCACGTACTTAACGGCACCCTCTCTAACATCGAGAACCTTTCTCTTTTGTGATGCTTCTTCCGTTAACGTGAGACTACGTTTTAGCCAGTAAGAGGCTCCTACTAACCAAGAAAGAGATAATATTTGTGCTAAACGGGCGAATAACTCATCGGAAAGCGGTAATGTTAAACTGTATATTCCGAGGATCGTAGCCACCATGGCAAATATCAGTATGATACGTTCAAAAGTGAAACTGTCGCCTTTAAACAAGCCAGTTTCACTAACATATAAGAAAAAAACTGCAGCGAGAAGCCAGATCAACGAGAGTATTATCAAAATTTGATACATGAATCTTTCAGGCTGAAATAGAGTCAGTCCCATTATAGACACCACAGAAGCCGCTACTGCTAGCCAAAGTACGATAGGTTCGATCCTGCTGGATGTTTCTTCCTTGTCCTTTACTTCGCCGAGTATCTCGCTGATCTCGTTATGTTCTTCCGTTCCACGTTGAAGATCTTCATTGGTTATATCGTCTTCTCTGCTTAACCACCAACTTAATGGACAGTATCCGAACTTCTCAATATCGCTTGCAGATATCCATTCCTCGCTCATATCTATAAAAGATTACTTCCTAATAGGTAATTAATTTTTGGTAATGTATCAATGAAATTCAATCGAACATTCTGCTCAATTCTTTCGGCGAAAAAACACCTTTTTCAGTGATAAAACCGGTGATCAGAGAATTAGGTGTTACATCGAAGGCCGGGTTCCTAGCCGGCGAACCCTTTGGATAAATACGTACACCGTGGATATCTAACACTTCCAACGGATCCCTTTCTTCGATAGGGATATCTTCGCCGGATGGTGTGTTGGGATCAAAAGTGGTCACCGGGGCCGCCACGTAAAAAGGTATGTCGTTCGCATTTGCGACTACCGCCTTTTCGTAGGTGCCGATCTTGTTTGCTATATCACCGTTTGCGGCTATCCTATCGGTTCCCACGATGACCAGGTCTACCTCGCCACGCTGCATATAGTGACCTGCGGCGTTATCTGCTATAATCGCATGCGGGATATCCTCGTTGTTTAGTTCCCATGCAGTAAGGCGCATCCCCTGTAGTCGGGGTCTTGTTTCATCCACAAAAACGAATATATCGCGTCCGGATCCGTGAGCCGCCCGGATGGGGGCAAGGGCAGTTCCATGATCTAAAGTGGCCAGGGCTCCGGCATTACAGTGGGTGAGAATTCTAGTCCCATCGGAGATGAGTTTTGCCCCGTGTTCGCCAATGGCTCTGCATTTGGCAGCAACGGAATCGGCATATTTTTCCGCAGCTTTGATCGGATCATCACCCATATTCGTCAGCATGTGATCCACAGCGTAAAATAGATCGTAAGCCGTAGGGCGTGCGGAACGGATAGTCTCTGCGGCCTCTTCCATGTCGGCTCCCTTAACCGCTGCTTGTGCCATTCCATAGGCGGCGGTAACACCGATGGACGGTGCACCACGGATCATCATATCCTTGATAGAACGATGGATATCGATATGGTTCTTAGCTGTAAAAAAATTTAACCTATTAGGCAGATCTCTTTGGTCTATCATTACCACATCGTCGCCTTCCATCCACACCGCTCGCATCTCTTTTACTCCATCTTTCGTCTTGACTTTCATATTATCACTCTGTCGATTTGTATGCATCCCATAATTTAGGGACGGTATCCATCTCTTTGATCTTATCCGGAGACACCCATCGATATTCGATATTCTCCCAATTCAATTCCACTTCATCTTCGGATTCTACCTCGAATAAGACTGGATTGATCTCCCAGACAACATCCGCGTAACGTACGGAAATAGGCTTACCGTAAGATATAAGGCTCCCCGTAAGGCCCGTCTCTTCAAGGACTTCTTGATGTGCCTGTTCTAAGGGGGTTTTACCCTCTATATATCCTGAGATTGCAGACCATTTTCCCCGATAACTTCCAACATCTTCTCCCCGTTTTACCAGTAGTATCTTACCCTTTTTTTGTAGAAACACCGTAACTACGGGATCGGACTTTACGTCTATTATCTCTACTGTTCCTTTATCTCCATCGACCACAAGGTGGTCTCCGGAGGTTATCAAACTGATATCTATATTATCAACCAAGGGTAAATCAGAGATTATCGCTCCTGTAGCTACGATCGTTTCGGTCCGACGGTTTATGATGGCCGAGGGGGCGTGTCCGCTTTTTTTTAGTTGGTATATGACGTATGATCCGACGGTGCTACCTCTTCCTCCGGGGAAAACGAGTATGGAATCCGATATGTCAGTATCATCGAATTTTAACTTACCGGTAGAAGGTTCGACATCTCCTAAGAACGAGATATGTTTTTCGACTTTCTTAGCGTATCCGTCGGCGTTACCTCCGGAAACGCTTCTTCCCTTCAATATCAAGCTACCATCTCCAATAAACTATTCAAGTCGGCATAGACTACCTTCTGCTGTGCCAGTTTAGGTAGGTATTCGGCAGCCTTACCGGAATCGGTGGCAACTACGTCGTAAATATCTTCCAAAGGGCTGACCACCATGCAGGTATCGGCGATCACCTTTCCGTACTTCTCGATTATTTTAACCGCCTCTTTGGAGTGGTCCTTTACCGATCTGCTGGTGTAAACCCTCAATTCCGGGCCGGCCTTGGGTTTCTTATCATCCAAGTGTTCAGCGATCCATTCCAATTCCTGTTTTGACAGATGTGGACAGCCGATCACTATGGCCTCGGGTTTGTTGTCCGACATCAATTTGGCTTTTATATCCTCTATATCATCATCGGTAACTTCTATCACTTCGAGCTCGTCGGTGGTAAAATCATCCGCTTCCGGTGTGATCCCGTCTATATGGTACATGGCGACCGCGCCGGTTGCCGCCATGGCGGCTCCCAGGGATTTCATCTCGTCTTCATTGTAGGAAATACCTCTAAAGTATGGTATGCCGCCGCCTACGTCTCCACCGACATGATATCCCAAAAGTGCCGGTGGGATGTCTTCGGCTACTCTGTAAACCGTATCGGGAGAACGATCTTCTTTGATATGTAAACCATAGTTTGGTGTTTTTCCTATGACGGCGGCCATCAGGGCCGAGGGGCCGCCTTCACGATTGGTACGAGCACCCAGTACGGCATTGGCGAAGGAAACCGCTGAGCTCTCACTCCATGCCAGATGATCTCCTTTCCGGGGACGGTTACCTGCAAGGTACGGAGTGCATGTACAGGTGGTTTCTATTCCCATATTCGCGTAGGCTTTTACCATTCTTAGCTGCTTTTCTCTGAATTCATTCCCCTCTTCACCCGGCGAATCGAGGTCCATACCCGCTGGATTCAGCATCGATTTAACGGTTACTGCGGCTTTAGTGGAAAAATCTTCTATAAAATCCAGGCCTGCGTCACCCATCGTTTTGTATGAAACTCCGGCGATCTGGGAAGATTTTATGGGTATAAGCTCGTCGG
This sequence comes from Thermoplasmata archaeon, assembly GCA_007129655.1. Taxonomy (GTDB): domain Archaea; phylum Thermoplasmatota; class Thermoplasmata; order Halarchaeoplasmatales; family Halarchaeoplasmataceae; genus Haladaptatiplasma. Next base: position 6,051 of record SKVC01000040.1, on the reverse strand, counting down.
CACCGTTGATCTCGCCTAAGGCAACCAATAGTTTCATGGCTTTGGCTGGTCCTTCACCCTCTTCACCGTCGAGTATCCGTTCCTCTTCTTTTGTAAGATACACTGTACATTAACCCCTTTAGTGCCGCAGGCCGGACTTGAACCGGCGACATCCACGTCTTCAGCGTGGCACTCTCCCAACTGAGTTACTGCGGCTTGAGAGAACAGACCAAAGACTAATACGATTTTAAGTTTTTGGGAGAATATGTATCAATTTACTTAGAATCGGTTGAACAAAGGAATGGAATGTTGATTATCCGTTAAATTGCCTATGAACTCCCTCAGAGAGATATCTTCCATCTCGCTGCAAAGGGCGTCGATAGTCTCTTTGTCCATACCTTCTTTTTTCATGGTTTTTCTAAAGATCCTTCTTTTTTTCTTGGACTTTCTTTTCAAGGCTAGATAGAGCCAGGCTACTTTTAGCAACAAAGGGGTTGAAAGAAGGATAAGCGTCGCTATGACCTTGACCGCAGACATAACATCACTATCCTCCTTGTTCATGTGTATCTACTCCCAGTCTTCCTCGTCCATCTTGTTCTTGATCTTTTCCTTGATCTTGTCGCCGATGTCTTCACCGAGATCGCCTGAACCAACTTCGCTTCCGAAGGGACCCATTCCGGATAGTGCTTCACGTACCAGGCTGGTTACGTCCCGACCTTTCATGAAGTCCCTGGTAAGCTGGTAGGCTTGGTCTTTGTCCATGCCTGCTTCCACAAGTTCTTTGTAGAACCTTGCGGTATTCTTGGCCAGACTCTCGCTGTTCTCCGCGTTGTAAACGGCTTCGATTATCCCTGATATCAGGGACGGAACCGTTTCGTTCAAGGTCTTCATCACTTCTTTCAGTTCCTTTATATCTTCCATATCGTCCATTTTTAACACCTATTACAATATAGGGTGTCCAAACTATATCTTGATACCGAGCAATTTTGCCCACTTATCTATCACTTCTTCGGTCAGTGCATAGCCCTTGCCGTGGGTATCGTCGATTTCTTTTACCACGTTTCTGCTTTCCATGAGCTTCAATCGATCCCGTACTGTATGGCGAGATGCTTTTCCTCTCTTGGAACGTAATCTTTCCGTTATCTGGGTAATATTCAAGGGTTTACCGGAACTGAGAAGTACTTCGACGATGGATTCCATGACCGGGTCATCTATATCCGGTAGAAGCGATGGGGATATCTTACCGTAGCGTTGATAGAGTGATAGAAGCCGTATGTACCGTTTTTCTATGTCCGAGGATGTGGAAACTTTTTCCAGTACGTTACGATGCATGTTCATCAGGCTCTCCAGCATACGCTCCAGGTTGCTAACCTGAGATTTTAGAGTACGTATCTCCTCTTGGAGTTCTTCATCTTCGGGCATTCGATCCATTATACGAAGAAGAACACAATAAGGCTTTCGGGATACACAACCACAAATTACTTTTCACACTACCTACAATACATCGAACGATAACATGAGCAGGAGATGGAACGGGCCTATGGAGAAGAAGGGAGATTACGTCTATGAGATACCGAAGAGTTACAAGGAGGGGATGAGAACCAGGGGAGTTATATTTGCAGACGATAAACTGATCGATTCAATAATGGATGATAATGCACCGGAACAGGTGGCTAATGTGGCGGCGCTGCCGGGTATCGTAGGGCCTTCGAAGGCCATGCCGGATATACACTGGGGATACGGTTTTCCCATAGGTGGTGTGGCGGCCATGGATATGGAGGAAGGAGTCATTTCTCCCGGTGGTGTAGGGTACGACATAAATTGCGGAGTAAGACTCTTGAGGACGGATCTGGAGTTGGACGATGTACGGGATAACATACGAAATTTGATCAATCAGATGTATGACAACGTGCCTGCCGGAGTTGGTAAAAAGGCACGTATACGGTTAAAGCGGGGAGAGCTCAATCAGGTGCTTGATAACGGTGCCGAATGGGCCGTGGAAGAAGGATACGGTTGGGACGAAGATATAAAACATATCGAAGACGAAGGCTGTATGAAAGGTGCGGATTCGGAGAAGGTGAGCCAGAAGGCGAAGAATAGAGGCGAACCACAGTTGGGTACTTTAGGTGGTGGTAATCATTTCCTAGAGATACAGAGAGTAGAAACCATATATGATGAAGAAGCCGCGAAAGAATTCGGTATCGAGGAAGGCATGATAACGGTTATGATACATTCCGGTTCAAGGGGGTGCGGCCATCAGATAGCTACGGATTACATAAAAAAGATGGAGAAGGCCATACGTAAATACGACATCAAACTCCCGGACAGACAACTAGCGTGTGCACCGGTAGATTCTCCCGAAGGAAAGGATTACTTCGCCGCCATGAGCTGCGGTGCAAATTATGCTTGGACAAATAGACAATTGATAATGCACTGGGTCAGAGAGAGTTTCGAGAAGGTGTTCGATGACGATGCTAAAAACATGGGGATGCATCTTGTTTACGATGTATGTCACAATATAGCTAAGCGGGAAGAACACGACGTAGACGGTAAAAAGAGGGAACTCATGGTACATAGAAAAGGAGCTACCAGGGCATTCGCAGCCGGTAGAAAGGAAGTTCCTAAAGATTATAGAGATATCGGCCAGCCGGTTATAATACCCGGGGATATGGGCACCGCCAGCTACGTATTAGCGGGAAGAAAAACCGCCATGGAAAAAAGCTGGGGTTCCACATGTCATGGTGCCGGTCGAGTGATGTCGAGAACCGGAGCGAGAAAGAAATTCAGACCGGATGACGTCGAGAAAGAACTAGGAGATAAAGGCATCTACGTAAAGGCGGCCAGTAGGGAAGTACTGCAGGAAGAATCTCCTGGTGCATATAAGGATGTCAATCAGATAGTGGAGATAACCCACAACGCAGGTCTCTCTAAGATCGTAGCTAAGCTTGTACCTCTTGGAGTTATGAAAGGTTAGTTGACCACACAAAAATTTGATATACTCTGGTCTGTCTAAAACGTAAAAAGGTGGAAAATACATGCAAATGAAATTATCAGCGGTTTTAATCGTCTGCTTGATGCTGCTCAGTATCAGTGTAGCTACACAGTTGGGCGGTGGAGATACCGACGATGAAAATCCATGGCCCTATGTCGGAGGGAATCTACAAAACACCGGACAGAGTAAGTTCGATACTTCACACGTAGATGGTGAGATCGTCTGGAATCGCACTATTTATGAAGGATTGGTGCCTTCCGATACATCTCCGGTTATAGATTACGAAGGAAACCTGTACTTATCCGCCGGAAACATTATCATCTCTCTGGATAGTTCCGGAGAAAAACGCTGGGATTACTTCTCTGAGGAAGGGGAGTTGACGGCACCCGGTCTAGGGGCGGATGGCACGATATATACCGGCGCACGCGAAGATAATAAATTACTTGCTTTAGACAGGGATGACGGAAGCGTTTTATGGAGTTTTGACACTGTGGGTGGGGTTACAACTGCACCGGTTGTTGATTCTCAAAATAACATATATTTTGCATCTTATCTCGAAGAAGATTCCGCACGTGTGTATTCGGTCGGAACAGACGGTAATCTGAGATGGGTATTTGATATGCCTGTAGTGGACAATTCTACAAAAATAAACGCAAGAGTCACCATCGGACCTAACGGTTGGATATATTTCGGTTCTTTCGACAACGATGTTTATGCACTCAACAGACACGGTGATTTAGAGTGGAGAACAGATCCGGCACCGGCCTGGGGTAGCTCTACACAGATATTTTCGTCACCGGCTATACAGGATGGTGTGCTATACGTAGGTACCGTAGACGGGATTGCCGCGTTGGATGCATACACAGGTATGTCGGTATGGCATTTTCCGGATGAAAGTCATGAGGAGTTCGATTTTGGAGATCAAGTCTCTGTATGGGGGTCTCCGGCTGTCGGACAAAACGGACAGATCTACTTTGGATGTACATATACGATACCACCGCCACAGGACGAAACCTACGCAAATCCAGTCAGGATGGGGCGCATATACGCACTTTACTCGGATGGTGATGTAAGATGGCATATGGAAACCCAGAATATAATCATGAGTGCCACACCGGCCGTAGGATCGGACGGTACGGTGTATATGGGTTCTAACGATAGAGCGGTTTACGCTTTTTCACCGGGTGGAAACCTATTATGGAACCATTCTGTTGGACGTGTGATCGATTCTTCTCCGGCTATCGGATCAGATGGCACTGTTTACTTTGTTACCGGCGGGCCTCTTCCAAATGTTTTCGCCTTCAGTGGAGAAAGAATACCCTCTGAAGATGGTACTTATGTACCGCATTGGAGCGTCGTTGTAGGGGTTACGGCGGCTATAATAGTAGTCTTGGTTGGGGTTCATTTATATAAAAATAAATCGGAAGAATGAGCTAAACTAATTTAATGTGTATTACTGCATAATCTCCTGGTGTCCGACGATATAGATGGGAAAATTGTACAAAAAGACCGTCTAAAAATGGAAAATTATATATACACAGAGGTTTTCTGTTACTTAGAAATATACAATGGAGGATTAAGATAGATATGAACAACAAAAGAGCTAAGTTAAAGGCGATAGTGATAGCATTTGCCCTTGTTTTTTCGGGGTTTGCTACACTCATGCTAGTCCCACAGTCCGTTGCAGCTCAGGATGCAAATGTATGGACTGAGGAAGCGACAGACATACGGATGACGAGTGCAACCCTGAACATGGGGTTCAATATGACTGATCTGGATGAGGTCACCGTATGGTTCAATTACACAGACTCTGAAACATGGGACGCTGTTAACTGGACTACAGCAGAACAAGTATACACTGAAAACGATACACACGCTGCTGAAATACCAGGGCTTACTGAGAATACAACGTACTACTTCAAAGCGGTGCTTACCTACACTGATGAAGGAGACAACGTTTTCATAGAAGGCGATGTTTACGATTTCACCACTCTGCTTGCAGATGTTGAAACATTAACAGCAACAGATATAGGCGCAAACAAAGCTACTGTACACGGCGAAGCGTCCTTCGACGCACTTGATTTCGATGTAAACGTTACTGTAGGTTTCTACGCAGCATTAGAAGGCGAAGAGCTAAGTAGAGTTTGGTATGAGGAGTTGGAAGCACCAGGAACATTCTCCAGTACACCTACGGGACTTTTCGACAACACCACATACGAATACAGAGCATTCTTGATATACATAGACCCCACTACAGAAGAAGAAGTGACCGTTTGGGGAGAAGTGCTAAACTTTACCACGGAAGAAACTGCCGCTGAAGTCACAACGCTACCTGCGGATGAGATAACCATAAACAGTGCAAAACTGCACATGGAATTCAACATCACAGCAGTAGATGAGGAAAATGTTACAGCATTCTTCGGATACAGAGAAATCACTATGGGAGAAGGTGCCTTAACAGAAGGATTTGTGTACGGACAAGGTGACGAAACTCATGACGCGATCATCGAAGACCTGACACCAGGAGCAGAATACGAATTTGTAGGTATTCTTGAATACTGGAACGAGACCGAAGGAAATAACGTTACCGCCTACGGAGAAATACTTAACTTTGAGACAGACCACGTAGCTATGGTTTACACACTCAATGCAACTTATGTAAAGGCATCCATGGCAACACTGAACATGGAAGTCAATCTTCTAGAACTCTATAACGCGACTGTATGGTTCGAATATACAGATGACGCAGATGACTGGGTTAACGCTACTACGACCGAACAGGTAGAGATAACCGATAGCGGTGAGTACAGCGCAGCAGTTACCGAGCTAAATGCAACTACGGAATATTACTTCAGAGCAATGCTCGAAGAATGTGAAGGATATGTTGTAGAAGGCGAAGTCCTTGACTTCACAACCGAATTAGTAACCGTTACCACTGTTGCAGCCACAGATGTTCTGGAAACATCTGCAGTATTGCATATGGAATTCGACATGGGCGACTTTGTCAATGTCACCGTATTGTTCGAATTCGGCGAATATGGCGAAGTTGTTACTGAGGTTGGCGAAAAAGATATGGGTGT
>SKVC01000150.1 GCA_007129655.1 Thermoplasmata archaeon | reverse complement strand
GGATTCAGTTCGGAATTACTCGCAAACGTCGTAATTCCAAACGCTCAAAGAATTCACTAATCGTGAATCCTTTTCGTGAAAATCCCGACGGAAAAGGGCCGCGATCGGGATTTGAACCCGAGCCAGGGGATCCACAGTCCCACATGCTGCCATTGTAGTCCCGTAACAATCGTTTCCGGGATAGCTACACCACCGCGGCCAGTAAGTTTTAGGATAATACCATAAAGAGAGCCTTAATTAATAATTTTTGTACTCAAAATTCAAAAAGTGTCTTCTGCTTTTCCGGTTCCTCTTTCTTCTTTTTCTCTGTTTCCTCTTCTTTTTTCTTCTCGACTACCGTAACTACCTCTTCTTCTTTTTCCTCCCGGTACAATTCGTTTACTACTTTAGCCCTGACCTTTGTATCTAAGAGATAAGCAGCTTCTTCGGGATTGATTTTTATTTCTTTAACCATAGTGCGTCTGAACTCTTCATCGTTGGAAAATAACACTGAAAAATACGGAAGAATGTCACTCTTTGCCCGAAGGGAGGTAGTGTGTGTATTGACAGCGATCTTATAGCTTAACCTATTAATTATAGACCGACGCCCTTTGGACGAAAACATCTTCCTTATCCATGTAGGGAATGCATATTTGTTAAACCCTCTATGCGATCCGGTCTTCGCCGAACAAACCCCAGCAGTCATCAGGTCGTTGGAGTAAGCCCAGAACCGGTAGTAATTACTATGTATCACTCTACCGAGGTATATATCAGCTTTAGATAGGTAGTCGAATCCACCAGATAGCTCTTTAGGATATCTATATTCCCTCGGTAAATTCTCTTCGATCCATGTGATCAGATTTCTAGGCTCTTCATCAAGTTCTCGTATACTCTGACGGGCCTCCAGGGGATCACCATCATGTAGTATCTTTCTGATAGTCGGGAATATCTCGGCTTCACGGTTACGATATCCTAAAACTTCTAAATGGTCCATTACCAATTTATCCCTACCCGCAGCTACAGTTTGTAGATCCCTAACCGCCGACCTAACATCACCTTCCGCTCGTTCTGCGATCGATTTTAAGACAAAATAATCAGCGGAGATCCCTTCTTCGTCACAAATATTCTTCAGAAGACCGACGATGTCACCTACACTTACTGCTTTAAAATCGATCTTTTTCAGCATCTGACTCAAATCTTTAGAGCGGTTTTTCAACCCGTAGTAATCGTTCACTATCAATATCATAGGCTGCTGTGTTTTTTGTACCGTATTTTTGATCTCTACTATACCGCCCCTATCTTCGTTTCCGAATACGTTATCTGCTTCGTCAAGTATGAGTAAAGTCCGTTTTCCCTTCTTATAAGGTATAAAATCGCCACCGGCTGAGAAGGTGTCGTCCACTGCGCTTCTTCCGATAAATTGTCGTATGGCATCCTTGTTCCGATCATCGGAAGCGTTCATCTCGAGTGCTTCCCAACCCATATCTCTGGCCAATGCAATCGCCGAAGTGGTCTTACCAACTCCGGGCTTCCCTGCAAGTATCACGGCTTTATTCTTAGGGATAGTATCGCTGTCCCACTCTCTAGCCCAAGCTCGAAGATCATTCTTGGCCTTTGCATTTCCCGCTACACCTTCGAGACTTTCAGGTCTATACCTCTCGGTCCAATCTCCTGATTTAGGAACATCTTCATCGTCCGAATAATCCCGTGAAACGTTTTCGTCCATCGCTATGCTATTACCACCAATTATATTATTATTTTCACACCTTCACCGCTCCGGCGGCACTAACCGCTACTCCGACCCCGGTGATGGCGTAGAATATTAGGTCTATATGCATCTTCGGCTTTAGCTCGCCCTCGATCCGCCAGTACCTTACCAACGTTTGCGAATACCTGAGCTCTCCATAGATCACATCGCCTTCTTCCATACTGGTATTACCGTCCGTTTTTACTATTTCTAGTTCTCCGTCTATTTGGATCAATTCCAGATCTCCAAACTGGGTTATCCTAGTTATCGTCCCGTATATGGTCACTTTGTCTCCCACTTCATACCCTTCCGTGGTAAGATCTCTTCCCCTCACCGCTGTCAGAGGCCAAAAAGCCACCACCAGGATAAGTCCAAGAACGAGTATCACCACACCTACGGATAACAATATCTTGTTCATGTTTCTCCAATGTTCTCACGGATATTTAATGCTTTGCAGCATCGCATCACCGGGTTTGAATCATCATTTTGATTACGAGGAAATAACATATGGATTCGGCTTGTATCTATTTGAATAACACTTAAGAAAATACGAGATATTATAGAGACTGCAAGGCACACCATCCGATGCATTAACGTAGCTTACAACATACTATAAGTAATTTAAATTGTATTTTATATTATACAATATGGACAAGATACGCCTGATACTTCCGGACTGGTTCGAACGAGGTTTACCGGATATTATTCCCAGAGATTTTGCATACTCCAAACAGGATAACATAGATCATGTACAAATGACAGTTCCACTTTAGTTACTTGGAATAGGGCAAACACCGAACGAATTCAGGATAAGGTCGTTGAAAAAATTCCCATATAAAAATTCTTGCTGAAAAAGTTAACCGGTTGTAACGAAATGCAGGAAAATCGTAGATTATTATGCCTCTCTTGGACAACCATAACCAATAAGGTTACTTTTGCTGATACCAACTTTTCATATCAAAAGCATGAAAATTCATTGGCAATAATTGACATCATCAATCCATCTCTTCTAATATATCCCGCGATCGTGCGAAAAATATTTTTAAACTGCCGAAGGATTTCCAACGGTTTCTGATAACCGAGGATATGTACGATCGGTGGGAATCGGATGGCAGAACGATCAATGTTATTCCTCTCTGGCTACTCTTACTGATGGTATAATGACTAGAATTGTTAAACTATAACTCGTTGTCAGTTGATAATAGATCACGTTTTCCATGAATCACAGTTAAAATCAATACAATGTCTTCCTTGATCTGATAAATAATCCGGTAATTCTGAAAGATTAATTCCCTGATATATTTACGACCGTATTCAGGAACCATTCGCCCCACCTTCGGAAATTCAATTAACCTCTCAGGTTGTAGAATGAGTTCTTCAATGAATGATCTTGCATAATACTCAGAATCATTAGCTATAAAATCGAAAATCGTCTCCAGATCCGAAACTGCTGGAGCCGTCTAAACGAGTTTACTCATCTAGCAAACCTCTTCTTAACATCCTCGTGAGAAATGACTTTACCCTCGTCCGCTGCTTTCAATTCGACCTCGATCTTCTTTTTCACATACATCTCATAGATTATATCGTCCCAGGATGTATCTTCCGGAAGATTCGATATCAGTTTTATTGCTTCTTCTTTAACAGCGTTCATATATTTACACCTACACATTTATTGCATTTACTTAAATCCATAACTTTCGGAGCGACAGATGATGGGACGAACAAGTATACATTCATATCTTTAACAATATCGACAACGTCCACAACACGATCATAGGCACCATAATCATGAGAAGATCGTCATCCAGCCATTCTATATGCGGCCTCTCCACGGCGATGGCTACGGAACCGCCCACCACAGCCAGTCCAAATACATACAATGCACTCCAATCCGTCAGATAGTATAAAGCGCCGTAGAATATGCCTACCGCCATACACAGCGGAAGAATGGGATATATATATCCCGGATTATCCCTAACAGCTCGTATCACCGGGTCCACGAATGCCATGGTCAAGATCGACGGAACCACCAGATGTTTCGGGAAGAACAGAAGACCCACGGTCACACCGATGGCCACCAGGGCCAAAGCCGAGGGTCTGTTGTGCTCGTATTCTCTGGCACCGTATACTCTCCATCCCACATGCATACGATATGAATCGATGAACAAAACCACGGCTAGAAATATCACCAAAAAGTATCCTTTATGTTTCTCAAAAATAAAGTCAGGTATAAAATAATAAAAAATAAAGGAAGAGGTAAGGATGTGCACGAGACGTCTGAGTTTTTCTCCTTTCTCTGCAGACGCCACGTTGGCACCTTCTGTGTTCACTCTACGAACTTCACGTCGACGTAGTGTGTCGAGCAGGATATGCAGGGGTCGTACGCCCTTACCAGCATCTCCAGTGTTAACTCGATCTCCTTCTCAGTCTTGTCGAGTATCTCCGGTACCAGCTTTTCCATATCCAGCTGTATATTTGCGTGATTCTGGTTCGTGGGGATGATACAGTTTGCCTTGGTGCATACACCGTTATCATCGTAGGTATATTCGTGGAACAGTATACCTCTTGGTACCTCAACAGCACCTACGCCGGTTCCTGCTTTTACCTTGACATCCGGTCTATGGAAGTTCTTCTGTGGTTTGAGTCCCTTATCCAACAGTTCATCGATTATGGCGATGGAATCTTCAACGCTGTGGACTATCTCGACTACTTGAGCTACGCTGTTCATATAGGGGTTGAAGTTCATAGGTTTCAAACCAAGCTTTTCGGATACCTTTTTGGCCAACGGAGTAAGTTGTTCGTAGTTGTTGTTCAAACGTGCCAGGGCACCTACCATGTATGATTCTCGGTTATTCTTTGTATACTTTGCAGTGGACTGTGGTACTTCGTACTCGTTGGTGATATCGAGGTAATCATGCACATCGCTTTTACCTGTATCCGAAGAGAAGTCGTATCCATCGTAGAGTGCATACTCATCATCGGATTTAAGTGAGATAAACTCCGTTTCCCGAGTGAAGTCAGGGATTCCGGGTGCCAGTTGTGCCAGTAAATCTGCAACTGTATTGAGATCTTCAACGGAAGCTGCTAATCTCTTCTTCAAATCTTCGAGTTCCTCTACAGTGGGTATCTTTGAGAATCCACCGGGGATCAATCGTTGAGGATGCGTAGTCCTTCCAGCCATCATCTTTGACATCTCATTGGCAAGACGATGCAATCTGATCACGGTCTTGACCTCTTCAGGATGTGATGATGCAAGTGGTATAACCGAACCCACACTCATGAGGTCGGGCAATACTAGATATCCTACGTGGAGCACATGGCTCTGCATATTCTCTCCGTGAAGTGCTAGCTTTCTCAGTAGCTCATCTTGTTTAGAGATCTTTATTCCCATGGCATCTTCGGTAGCCTTTAGGGAAGCAAGTGTGTGTCCAATGGAGCAGATACCGCATATCCTGGATGTGATATGGTGTAGTTCCTTCCAGTTCCTTCCTACTACCAGAGATTCGAAGTATCTCGGGGCTTCGACAACTTGCCATTCACAGGTTTCGATGTTCCCGTTACTTGTGTTAACTACTATGTTTCCGTGTCCTTCTACTCTGGTCAGGTATTCAACGTTAATATCTATATCTTTATTCATTTTCTCGTGCCTCCTTCTGCCACGTAAAGTAAAGGTCAAATTCCTTCATCACGTCCTCGGGGGTCAGACCATACTCTTCGAGAACTTCCATGTGTGCTTCTTCGTTGGGGTTGTCTATTAATCCACGGCATCCCCAGCATCTGGTTCCTTCGTTAACGCAGCAAGCATCGCATCCTGCTCTGGTAACCGGACCTACGCAGAATTCTTCCCGTTCGAAGGCGCAGACGTTCTCGTTGAGCTTACATTCGACACAGACAGGATAATCGGGTATGTTCGGTACTCTGCCGACGACCAGCGATTCCACAACATGTAAGAATTCGTCCCTGTCTATGGGACAGCCGTGTATCTTGTAATCCACCTTGATGACTGCATCCACGGGTTTTGCCTTTTCCCAGCTTATGTAAAGTTCAGAAAGTTCTGCGTTATCTCCGTAAACGCGTTCGCCTACTTCTTCGTGGTTTTGCTTATTTCGTATGGAGTTTACTCCACCGATGGTAGCGCAGGCGCCTATGGCAACCACGATATCGGCGTTTTTACGTATCTCCTTCAATCTTTCTTCGGCGTGATCATTGGTCGCTGAACCTTCGATGAAGGCTATGTCGTAATCATCCGAATGTTCTTTCATAACTTCACGGAAGCTTACTACTTCTACTAAATTAAGCAAGTCAAGGATCTTTTCTTCCAGATTAGCTATCTGTAGCTGATCTCCTTCGCAACCGGCCAAGTCGAAGAATGCTACCTTCGGTTTGATCTTTTGTTTCATTATAATGCCTCCTCGAAGCCTTTAATATCTGCATAGTTGAATACCGGCCCATCCTGGCATACATAATATTCAGCGTTACTACCGTTGATCTGGCAGTGTCCGCATTTACCGAGCCCGCACTTCATGTGCCTCTCCAAAGAGAGTATGATGCGCTCGTCCGGTATGTTCTTCTTGTCCAATTCCATCAATACGAACTTGTACATAATAGGGGGTCCGCAAATAACTGCATATGTGTTTTCCAGGTCAATATCTATACCCGGGATGAGCGTGGTTATCACACCGATGTTACCTTCCCAGCATACTCCTTCCGGACATCGATCTACGGTTTCCAGATATTCTATATCGTCCCTTTCTTTCCATCCGTCAATTTCTTCTTCGTAGAGAAGCTCACAGGGCTCTCTGCAGCCGTAGAGTATCTTTACGTTGGCGAATTCATCCCGTTTATCCAAAGCATAGTTGATGAACGATCGTAACGGGGCGATACCGAGTCCACCGGCGATAAAGAGAACATCTTTACCCTTTAGTTCGTCTACAGGGAATCCGGTACCGTAGGGTCCTCGAATTCCTATATTGTCTCCTTCTTTTAGTCCGTGAAGTATATTTGTAACATTTCCAACGGCACGAACGCACAATTCGAATGAATTACCATCCTTAGTGGGGGACGACGATATGGAAATAGGTGCTTCGCCTACTCCGGGTACACTAACTTCTACGAACTGTCCCGGCTGGTGACCAAGGGTGTTGCCGTTTTCCAATTCGATCTCGAAGAGAGTTTCTCTCTCTGTCATTGGCGTAATTTTCAAGATCGTCGCATCTTCCGGTAGATATGGTGTTTTGTTCATATTTTTCCCTCCTTTAGTTTATTGAAAATTTCTGCGGGATCCGCTATATCCGGTACACATTGGGACGAACATCTGCCACATCCCACGCATGCGATATCTTCGAATCTGTTATGCAGGTATAGACCCTTTCTCATGTATCTGTGTCTGTAACGTTGAGCACGTTCTTCTCTGAAGTTTTCTCCTCCTGCAACTTCTGCGAAGTGTTCCAGTAAACAACCGTCCCACTGTCGTATCCTGCTTCCTTCCTTCAAAGTAACTTCCATTAAATCCTTTACATCGAAGCAGTAACAGGTTGGACAAACCAAGTTACAAGTACCGCATGAATAACAGTTATCTGCATTCTCTTCCCAGAACTTATCGTTGTCATAATTTGATTTCATTAGCTCTGGAAGATCACTCGGTTCGAAGTTGATTTTTGATTCAAAGGTCAACGATCTTTTCTTCTCCTCGATCATCTTTTTGTCTTCTTCACCGGCATCCGCCAAAGCGACACCACTTTTCTTAAGAAGTTCCTTACCCTTTTCTGTTCCTATCTCAACGGCATATTTACCACCTAGATCCGTAAGCATCAGGTCATAGCCATCTTGGGTGAAAGCGGTTTTCATACTACCTGCGAAGCATCTTTCCGAAGTGTTCTTCATATTAACACCTATCAATACAGTTGCTTCGCGCTTCTTCAGATAGTTCGGATCTTCCGGCTCTTCGCTGAAAATTCTGTCCATCTGTTCTATGGCTATAAGATCGTAGGGGTGAACACCGACGATGATTCTCCCGTTCACTTCATTTACAGGTTCAGTTTTTATCTTATCGTTTGATTTGAACTTCAGTAGTGTTTCACGCTGAGGAAGGAGGTATTTCTTTGGCGGCAGTATGGTGACATCGTAATCCAACCTAAGTTCTTTGGAGGATTTTAGTTTGTCGAACGCATACTTACTGCCCCTCTCTTTTACACCCACTACTTCCCGTGGGTCGCTTCCGATCAGGTAATCCACAAAGGAGTCCAAATCATCTTTTTTTATGATTTTCATGGTCTCACTCTTGCATTTTATATCGAGCTTTAAGACGGCATATTGAAGGGGTCTATAAAACTTTCGCGGAAAATTCCGATTTCACTTAATGTTGTCTTCTTAGTTCTTGCCATCCGAAGCAATTCTTCAAAAACACGATGGAAAAACGGTGTTCCACGTATGGTCATGCTTGCCCGTCTTTCTTCCTGTGAGTTCCCTTTGAAGAGGGACTTTCGGAATGATACCGTAAAACAATTATTGAAAGGAATAATATCCTCTAGATATGGGTTTATATAGCTTATTCCGGGGATATGCTTTTTTCAAACTGGTCGGTGCAGGAGTATTTTCTTTTGGTGCAGGTGTAATTTTAACCATAATGATATTAGTGG